>CAKSYU010000072.1 GCA_934524965.1 uncultured Angelakisella sp. | reverse complement strand
GCACTGAGCGATTACCTTATGGGGAAATATGACACCTCATGGGGGCAGGATACGGCGAGCCCCTTTATCATGGAGAACGACGAACTTATGGACGGCTGGCGTCCAAACCCGGATAGCGGAAGCTCCGCGCTCGACTAAGGACTGCGCGTTGCTGCCAATATAAGAAACTCCCGACTCCGGTCGGGGATTTCTTATATTATCCTCCGCTGAAGCTGTGGAGAAAACCAGATAAAGCTCATCAACGCTGCAAAGTGACTTCAAATCATCTCAAAATATTCCTCCCTTACCGATTCTCCGCCAGATATTCCTCCGCATAGTGGCCGGCTACCGCGCCGTCCGATACGGCGGTGACCACCTGCCGCAGCGCCTTGGTGCGGACATCCCCGGCGGCGAACACGCCGGGGAGACTGGTTCGGGTGGATTCGTCCGCGATGATGTAGCCGGACTTGTCCAGTGCCAGTTCATCCCGGAACAGCTCCGTCGCCGGGGCCCGGCCTACGCTGATGAACACGCCGTCGCAGGCAAGGTCATGTTCCGCGCCAGTGTTGACATCTTTTAGCCGCAGCCCCGTCAGGTGGCTTTCGTGCAGCAGCGCGGAAACGGTGCTGTTCCAGCAGAATTCCACGTTGGGCGCGTTCATCAGCGGTGCATGGTATACCTTCGTGGCCCGCAGGCTGTCCCGGCGGTGGATGAGGTAGACCTTTTGGGCAATACGGGACAGGGTCAGGGCATCCGCCGCGGCAGAGTTGCCGCCGCCCACCACCGCCACCGTCTTGCCCCGATAGGGCGCGCCGTCGCAGGCGGCGCAGTAGTGAACGCCCTTTCCTGTGAGCGTATCCTCACCGGGGACACCCAAGAGACGAGGCGATGCGCCGGTGGCGATGACCACCGTGCGGCTCTGAAAAACGCCCTCGCTGGTGTCCAAGGTCTTGATTCTCCCGGAAAGGCTGGCCTTGTACACCTCCGCCAGCTCCGTCACCGCACCGAAGCGCTCGGCGCTCTGCTGCATTTTTTCGCCCAGTGTAAAGCCGTCGATGCCGCTTTCAAAGCCGGGGTAGTTGTCGATCTGCTCCGTCAGCGCCATCTGCCCGCCGGCAGAGAGCTTCTCCAGCACCAGCGTGGACAGTCCGCTTCTGGCGGCGTACAGGGCGGCGGTGTATCCGGCGGGGCCGCCGCCGATGACGATCATATCGTAGATTTTTTCCATGGCCGTCTCCTTACTAAGAAAGCGCTTCCTTGATAAATGCTTCAATGGCCGCCTTGGAGCCGGGAGCCACCACAGAGCCAATCACCTCGCCGTCCTTAAAGAGCAGCAGCGTGGGGATGGTGTCAATACCGAAGCGCTGGATGAGCTGCGGCTCCTCATCGTAGTTGATCTTCCCGGCGATGAGGGTGTCGGCGTACTGCTCGCCCACCTTGTCAAAGGCCGGGGCAATACGGCGGCAGTAGGGGCACCACTGGGCCCAGAAATCCACCAGCACGGGCTTGTCCGCGTGCAGAACATCGTTTTCAAAGCTGTTGGTCGTAATGGTAAGCATCGTAAAATCCTCCTATTTCTGTGTAAAAAGCTGTGTTTCAATATCTGTAATCGTAATGTGCGAGAGATAGGCGGCGCATTCCTCGTTCATGTTCCGATACAGCGCGTCCATCACGCCCGCCATGCCGGAGCAGATGGCGCAGTCCCGGTCGATGTCGCCGCTGTGCCACGCGCAGTCCACAAAGCGGGTATTTACCGCCTCCGCCACCTGCCGTAGGGTAAGGCTCGCCGGGTCTGCCGTCAGGCGGTAGCCGCCGTCCAAGCCCTCCCGGGTCTCCACCATTCCCGCCTTTTTCAGCCCC
>CAKSYU010000071.1 GCA_934524965.1 uncultured Angelakisella sp. | reverse complement strand
GACCGCATGGCACGAGCGTAGCGGTCTGCCGCTGAAAAGGTTTTTTAACACCAGCGGTCTGCTATACAAATCTATGGCGCTAAAGGAGAAGCTCCCCACCATGAGTGAGGACGAGATGCTGAAGTTCCTTGCAACAGACGGGATGCTGGTCAAGCGCCCACTGCTGGTGGGCGATGACTTCGTGCTGGTCGGCTTCAAGGAAACCGAGTGGGAGAGCCATCTAAAAAAATAAAGAAGAGGTGAAGCATCATGGATGTGCAACGGGCAAAAGAACTGCTGATGGTTTTGGCGGATGGCGTTGACCCCTTGACGGGGGAGGTACTGCCGGATGACCACGTGTGCAACAAAGGGGAGATCGTGCGGGCGCTGCACTGCGCCGTGGAGGAACTGTCCCGCAGACGGAAAAAACCGCTGCCCGAAAACAACGGAAAACCTTGGACGGAGGAACTGGACGACGAGCTAAGCCGCTTGTTCGACGGCGGTATGAAAAAGAAAGACCTCTGTACGCACTTTGGTCGTACCCCCGGCGCGATCGAGTCCCGGCTGAAGCGGCTGGGGAAACTGTAAAGCTGCAAAAATGTAACATAAATGTCGCCCGACAGGCGACCAAACCCTCCTTTGGCCGCACTACAATGGCAGCGTAATCAAACGAAGGAGGGCTTTTCTTATGACAGAACTGGTTTTTATTTTGGATCGCAGCGGTTCTATGTCCGGGCTGGAATCGGACACCATCGGCGGCTTCAACTCCATGATCGAAAAGCAGAAGCGGGAAGCGGGGGAGGCGCTGGTCTCCACGGTGCTTTTCGCCAACGACAGCACGGTCATCCATGACCGCCTGCCGCTGAGCGAGGTGCCGCCCCTGACGGAAAAGGAGTATTTCACCTGCGGCTGCACGGCGTTGCTGGATGCCGTGGGCGGCGCCATCCACCACATCGGCAACATTCACAAGTACGCCCGCCGCGAGGATGTGCCGGAAAAAACGATGTTCATCATCACCACCGACGGTTACGAAAACGCCAGCCGCCGCTACGATTACGAGCGTGTGCGCCGCATGATCGAGCGGCAGAAGGAGAAATACGGCTGGGAGTTCCTCTTCTTGGGCGCGAATATCGACGCGGCAAAGGAGGCAGCCCGCTTCGGCATCGGCGCTGACCGTGCGGTGAACTACAAGTGTGACAAGGCAGGCACGGCTCTGAATTACGAGGTCATCAGCGAGGCCGTGTGCAGCGTCCGCGCCGCCCGGCCCCTCAGCGCCGACTGGAAGCGCCGCATCGATGAAGATGTGCAAAAGCGGGGGAGATGATAAAATGTACGGAGCAATTTTAGGCGACATCGTGGGCAGCCCCTACGAGTTCGACTGCAACAATTATAAGGCTAAGGATTTCCCCCTGTTCAGCCACCATTCTGGCTTTACCGATGACACGGTGATGACGCTGGCGGTGGCGAAAGCGCTGCTCAGCACCCGTGGGCAGGTCGATGCCGCCATCAAAACAGCGTTGGTGCGTGAGATGCAGCAGCTGGGCCGCGCCTACCCCGACCGGGGTTATGGCACCCATTTTGGCGGCTGCTCTATGAGGACGACCCGCGGCCCTACCAGAGCTACGGCAACGGCAGCGCCATGCGGGTGTTTCCCGCCGCATGGCTGGCAGCAGATATGGCGGAAACGCAGCGTCTGGCGCGGCTCACCGCCCAGGTGACCCACGACCACCCGGAGGGCATCAAGGGCGCACAGGCCACCGCCGCGGCCATCTTTCTCGCCCGCACCGGTCACGGAAAAGAGAAAATCAAGGCGTATGTGGAGCGCAAGTTTGGTTATGATCTCAGCCGCACCTGCGACGAAATTCGTCCCACCTACCATCATGTAGAGAGCTGCCAGGAAACCGTACCGCAGGCTATTATTGCATTTCTGGAAAGCACAAGTTTTGAAGACGCTCTCCGCACAGCGGTGTC
>CAKSYU010000070.1 GCA_934524965.1 uncultured Angelakisella sp. | reverse complement strand
GTCTTTTTTATTTGGTCGGGGGAACCCTTCATTTTAGCAAGCCGCTCGTCTCTGCCCTGATGAAACGCGCAAGGGGACCCGCTATGGTTCCCCTTGCACACATTCCCCTCCTTGCCTTGCCGTCGGTCTCTGCGCTCATTTCCGGCGTCTTTTTTATTTGGTCGGGGGAACCCTTCATTTTTGCAAACCGCTCGTCTCTGCCCTGATAAAACGCGCAAGGGGAACCGCCATGGTTCCCCTTGCACACATTCCCCTCCTTGCCTTGCCGCCGGTCTCTGCATTCGTTTCCGGCGTCTTTTTTATTTGGTCGGGGGAAACCTTCATTTTAGCAAGCCGCTCATCTCTGCCCTGATGAAACGCGCAAGGGGAACCGCTATGGTTCCCCCGGCATCTCTGATAAATCTCTACGTCTTTTTTTGGTATTCTTTTATCCGGCAGAAAAATTCTCTCGATCCGGCAGGTGCAATACCACGCGGTCAATAAAGGCGATGATCTCCTGCGGAGCATTGAGGTTCAACACCGCACAGTCTGCTTCCAAATCGGGAATATCCGTCGCGACCGCGATCGGCGTCCGCGAAACCGGAAGCGATGAATTCCCCTGCCGCACCACCTCAATTTTGGGGAGGTCCTCATTCTTGAAGCCCTCCAGCAGCACCAGATCACATTCTCTCCATAACGGCAGCGTATGCAGCAGTTCCTGCTGCTGCGTTACGATCATGCTGTAATCTCGGCTTGTTACCACTACAGGCATGGCACCGGCGGCACGCACCCGAAAGCTGTCTGTCCCCGCCACATCAGGTGTAAAGGTGTGTCCATCATGTTTGCAGAAGCCCACCCGCAGCCCGCGCTGCGCGTATGCGGCCGCAAGCTTTTCGCACAGCGTCGTTTTCCCGCTGTTTTTTACGCCGCAGATAGCAACCACCGGCGGTGCTGTCAGCTTTCGGTACTCCTGCGGGGTGTTGATGTTCCAAAAAACCTGATCCGGAAACCCAGTATAGGCAGACTCCAGAATATGCGCCTCTGCCCGTTCCAGTAGGTCCGCCATACGGCCGTTCCCCTCCGCAAGCATCTGTTCCATAATGGGCAGGCAGTCGCGGGTATATACCCCGCAAAGCGGCTGCAAGCGTCCGTCACGGCTCCTCATCACCCATGCCTTCCAGCCGGCATCGGAAAAGGAGACCAGATATTCCGCCAACCGGCGCGGGAACCACGGCAGGTCGCAAGCCAGCACCAGCAGGGCATCGCTGCGGCAGCGCCGCAGTGCCGAGCAGATCCCGCCCATCGGTCCCTTTCCGGGAGTTTCGTCCCGAACGGCCTCCCATTCGGGCAGCGAATACGCCGTTTCTCCCACACTCAGCAGCTTTTCTTCACAGAAATCCAGTACCGATGCCGCATGGGATAAAAAGGACCCGTCCTCATAGGGAAGCAGCGCTTTGCTTCGTCCCATTCGGCTGCTGCTGCCGCCTGCCAGCAGCAGTGCGCCTACCGTTTTTGCCATTTGTTCCGCTCCCCTTTCTTTTGGTCTGCTCTTTCAGCGGCATCTTTACCGCCTGCGATGGCTTTTCTCTACTCCTCAAATGCCTTCCCCAGGTCGCTGCGCACGCGGGAGACATAGGTCACACAGCCGGTTCCCCAGCGATAGGGATACGGCTCCAGCAGGGCGGCTTTCTCCGCTTCGGTGCAGCTTGTAAAGGCTCCGCCCAGGCAATGCTGCTCACACGCCGGCAGGAAGCCTCTTTGACGGCGGTCCATGCACAGGTCACATTTGACGGCTTTTCGCTTACCGTCCACTATTTTCAGTCCAACGGCACCGTAGGGGCATTTCCGGAAGCACAGCCCGCAGCCAATGCAGCGATCCTCTACTACCGCAATCAGCCCCTCGTCGGTTCTTACCAAAGCGCCTCGAGGACATACTTCAGCGCATGCGGGAGAGGTGCAGTGTTGGCAGGCAACTGGCAAAAAATCGCACCGAACCTTATCCTCCTGCATATTCTCTACACGGAATACCTCCACGGGCTTAAAATCTTCCGAGGCAAGCCCGTGCTCCCGCTTGCACGCCACTTGGCACGCTTTACAGCCCCAGCACCGGTCAATATCCACGAT
>CAKSYU010000069.1 GCA_934524965.1 uncultured Angelakisella sp. | reverse complement strand
AGAAAAGCATACGTCCCGGTTACGCTGGATGTGGACAAGGAGGGGGCAATCCTCCCTCGCCTTATCTGGTGGGACAATGGGACGATCTTTCAAATCGACCAGATTCTTTACAAATGCCGCGCCACATCCAAAAGGTTGGGGGCGGGGGCATCAAGAGCAAGCATCCCGACAAGAAGAAGTTCAGTAACATGAGCGAGAAAATCAGTTGGGAAACCGTGATGGTCTACAACATCCTCAAAAACCTTGTTTACACCGGAACGCTGGTCAGCCGCAAAATGAAGTCCTGCGGTGTCGGCTCAAAAAAGCGTGTTGTCAATGAGCCGATTATTGTAGAAGGAACCCATGAAGCCATTGTCAGCAAGGAAGACTTTGAGCTTGCTCAGAATGTCATTCGAGGTGGAGGACGGAATCCCACACGCAAGCAGCATGACTATCCGCTCAAGGGACTTGTCCGCTGCGGAAACTGTAAACGTGCTATGACGCTCCGAAAGAACAAGACTGGCATTCGGTACTTCCAGTGCATTCACTCGGTCAACAACGGAAACACAGACTGTCCGGTTGGCAGGAGCTTTCCGGAAATGGATATTGAGAAGGTTGTATTCCATGCTATAGGTACATATCGAGTACGACCTCGTGGGCTACATTCCCGTGGATGAGCTGCTAAAAGCGGAACAGGCATGACCGAAATCATGCCTGTTCCAAGAATTCTGAGTTTTACTGTCTTACCAGCAGAGAGCCTTTGACCGGGCTTTTTTCTTATGCAAAAAAGCAAAGTTTTCGGTGGGGCTTTTTTTCAAAAGGCTTGCAGTTTCCAAAGACGCTGTCTTTGGTCGCGCTCCGCAGAGCGCGAAATTCCCAGAACCGGAGGGCGCTCCGCAGGGGGATAAATTTGCAAAATGATCCGGCGGATCGTTTTGCAAAGAGGGGGCGCCCTGCAAGAGAGGGCGCCCCCTTATTTGCGGCTTGCGCAGACTATCCTCCCTCCGAGCAGGAGGGAAACGCCGTCTTGCTTACGCCTCATTCTTCTTTTCGCCGTTCAGCTTGTTGATCTCTTCCTCCTCCAGCACACGGTAAGCTACCTTGCCTACCAGCGTCTTGGGCAGCTGCTCACGGAATTCGATTTCATACGGCATGGCATATTTCGCAATGTTCTTGCGACAGTAGTTCATCAGAATATCCCGGTATTCGTCGCAGGGGGTCAGCCCCGGCTTCAGCATTACAAATGCCTTCACCTTCTGCATCTTCAGGCTGTCCGGTACGCCGATGACACAGCTCATCTGCACCAGGTCGTGCGCGTCCAGAATGTTCTCCAGCTGGCTGGGATATACATTGTAGCCGCTGGTGATGATCATTCTCTTAATGCGCTGCTTGAAGTAGATAAACCCGTCGTCGTCCATATAGCCCAGGTCGCCGGTGTGTACCCATACCCGCCCGTCGGGGTGGGTCTGCAAGGTCTGCGCCGTCTCCTCAGGGTGACCCACATATTCCATCATTACGGTCGGACCGGAAATACAGATCTCGCCCTCCTCGCCGTAGGGCAGGCTCTCCTGCGTGCCGGGCTTTACAATGTCATAGTAGGTATCGGGGAACGGCAGACCGATGGAGCCCTCCTTCGCCATATGGGTCGGGGTCAGGCAGCTTGCGGTCACGCACTCGGTGGTGCCATAGCCCTCACGCACCTGAATGACCGCGTGGTGGTCAAACAGGAACTTGTCAAAGCGCTTTTTCAGCTCGATGGAAAGGCTGTCGCCGCCAGAGAACACGCCCTTGAGGAAGCTCAGGTCGGCGCCGTCCATGGTGGGGACGCGCAGCAGCGCCTCGTACAGGGTGGGCACGCCGGCAATAAAGTTACACTTATGCTTCAGGATCAGCTTGGCATAGCTCTGGGGGGTAAAGCGGGGCACCAGCACGCACCGACCGCCCTGCGAAAGCATGGAGTGAATGGAAACGCCCAGACCAAAGCCGTGGAACATCGGCATGACCGCCAGCATCTTGTCGCCGGGGCGGAACATCGGGTTGGTGGCAATGATCTGCTGACCCAGCGCGTTGAAGTTCATGTTGGAAAGCAGAATGCCCTTGGTAATGCCGGTGGTGCCGCCGCTGTACAGAATAACGGCAGCGTCCTTGCCCTCTTTATGCACCTTGTACTTCCAGCGGTAGCGGGTACCCATCTGCAAAAATTCTTTCCAGCGGATAATGGGCGCGTCGGCGGGGATCTTCTGGATCTTCCGACCCTCGGTCAGCATATAGCCCACCTTGATGGGCTTACTCAGCTCATCTTTGATGCTGGCGATGATCACATTGTTCAGACTCTCTACATTCTGGCGGATCGCCTCAAACTTGTGGTAGAACTGGTCCAGCGTAATGGCGCAGATGCTGCCGGACTCCTTGAGATAGAATTCGATCTCCTTCTCGCTGGAAAGCGGGTGTACCATGTTGGCAATGCCGCCCACCAGATTCACCGCGTAGAACATGATAACGGTCTGCGGGCAGTTGGGCATGCAAATGGTGATCTTATCCCCCTCGCGGATCCCGATAGCCTTCAGCGCACGGGCGCAGAGGTTGATCTGCTCCACAAACTT
>CAKSYU010000068.1 GCA_934524965.1 uncultured Angelakisella sp. | reverse complement strand
TCTTTTCATCACCCTATTCTATTGTACCATATCTACGAGAAAAAACCCAGCTCCCACTGGACTTTTTCGACAAGCTGAGGGGCGCCCCCTGCGGGGGCGCCCTTTTGCGTTACACAGACGCCGAAGCAGGGGAAAAGTGGGAAAAACGGCGCAGCCGCCCGCGCGCGCACGCCGGTGCGCGCGCGGGACGCGGGGCGAAGCCCCGCGAGCACCGCCCGACAGGGCGGTGCCGGCTGCGCCGTTTGCCGCGATTTTGCAGAAAATTTTGGCGGGGGTGCAGTAAAATGCCAAAAATGCGGCACTTAACAGACAGAGGACAAAAGCCAAACCAAGGAGGAAGACTCATGAAGAGAAGAATTCTGGCGGCGGCAGGGGTAGTGCTGGCGATGATGTTGGTGCTGGCGGGCTGCGGCAGCACCAACCGCACGGCGACTGACAGCGCCGCGGACGGCAAGTATTTTGTGCGGGACGAAAGCTATGCAAGCGGCGCGGGGCTGTTTGATGTGGAAAGCAGTCCGGAGCCGGACCCTGAGGTGCTGGCGGAGAACGGCAGTGATGCAGCGCTGCCGACCGACCGCAAGCTGATCCAGACGGCGTATATGGAGCTGGAAAGTCGGGAATATGCCGAGGCACTGGCGTCGCTGGAGCAGCTGGTGGCAGACTGCGGCGGCTACATCGAAAGCCGGACGGAGCAGGGCGGCAGCCTGTACAGCAGCCGCTACAATGCCCGCTATGCCAGCCTGACGGCACGGATCCCGGCGGAGAAGCTGGAGACCGCGATGAACGCGGTGGGCGAGCGGTGCAATGTGGTAAGCCGCAGCACCGATGTGGCAGATGTGACCGAAAGCTACACCGATACCGAGGCGCGGCTGAAAACGCTGCGGCTGCAGGAGGAGCGGCTTTTGGAGATCCTCTCCAAGGCGACGGAGCTGAGCGATGTGCTGGAGCTGGAGAGCCGGCTGAGCGATGTGCGCTACCAGATAGAGCGCTATGAGGCGACGCTGCGGAACTACGACAGCCGGATCAGCTATTCCACGCTGCAGATCACCCTGCAGGAGGTCGTGGAGTACAGCGTTATCAACGACCCGCCCCAAACGCTGGGACAGCGGCTGGGGGACGGCTTTGCGGATTCGATGCGGCTGGTGAAGAACAGCGCCGAAAACGCGCTGGTGTGGCTGGTGACCTATCTGCCGCTGATACTGCTGTGGGCGATCATAATTGCCGTGGTGGTGTGGCTGGTATGGCGGGCGGTGCGCCGTGTGCGCAAAAACGGCAGGCTGCCGCGCGTGACCCCTAAAGCGAAAAATGAGGCGGAGACCGCATCTGCGGTAGTGGAGAACAGGGAGGAACCGGAAATATGAAAAGAGGACTGATGCTTTTGCTGGCGGCGCTGCTGGTGCTGGGGCTGGCGGCGTGCAAAGAAAAGGAACCGCCTGTTTCCGGCGGCGACCTGACCGATGAGCCGGGCAAGGTGCGCATTTTTAGCGAGGGAGCGGATCAGCCCCATTCCTCCGGTATGCGGTATATCCGCGTTGACGGGGAGCTGTACCATGATACCGGTGAGATCATCACTGTAGCACGCTGCGGCGTGATGGACGGCGAGATCACCAAGACGGTGGCGGAGACCGAGCCGGTGGAGAAGGACGACTGCTCCAACTTTGGGACGGGATACAGCTACCAGATCGCCGGTGTGTACAGCATTGATGTGGTGATCGACGGGGACTGGTGCCGCTTCCAGCGGGAGGTGCCGAGCTGCAGCTATGCCGAGGAGTCCTCGGCACTGGGGCTGGCGCTGTCGGCTGACCCAACGGCAGCCGACATTCAATCCGACGGGTTTATCTGCACCGGAGATGAAGCTGCCCCCGATGTGGAAACGGCGATCCGGCTGGCGTGGACGGAATGTAAGGACTATTATGATACGCCGGACGCCGCCTACGATGCCGAGGCGGGAATGTGGCGGGTGTATCTGACCGGTGAGGGCAAAGGCGCCGTGGTATGGATAAATACAGACGGTATAACGCAAAGGATCATATACAGTGGGGCGACAACTTGCGGCTATCCCCGTGCCGATGCGTAAGATCACGGGTTTTGCCGGTATCGGGACAGAGAGCCTTTGAGGGAAAATGTGCGCCGGAAAGGGAACATCTGCCCGATAAACGGGGACAGAAAATACGAAATGTAAAAAATATAAAGAATATTACGGAATGGTGAGATGATGAAACGCAAAGGACTTTTACTGCTGGCGGCAGCGCTGGCACTGATGATCGCCCTGACCGGCTGCGCCCCCAAGGACGCGGGATTGGCGATCTTGATCGGGCTGAATAAAACAGAACTGGTGCAGGGAGAGCTGCCCTGCCGCAGCTACTACGAGGGGGAGACCCTGATGGTGCCGCTGTGCGAGGTGGCGCGGGCGCTGGGGTATTCCGCCGAGTGGGACGCCGCGACCAAAACCGCCGTCATTGATGACGGCTATATCCAAAAGGCGATGCTGACCGCAGGCAGCAAGACCGTGACCTTTGAGGGGCACCTGCGGATCATTGATATGAGCCGCGAGGTGGAACTGACTGCGGCACCGGCGGTGCAGGAGGGGACCCCCTATGTACCGGCGGAGTTTTTCGCCGAATTCCTGAATGAGGTGGAATACGGTGAGGGAATTGTAACCATTGCCCCCAGTATGGTAAGTCTGGACGACATCGGGGACTTTTTGGCGGGGCTGCACTGACCCATAACGGAACGGAACCGACAAACGACAAAAAGGAGGAGCGGAAATGAAGAAAACGGCGGTCATCTCGGGAATACTGGCGGCGGTGAGCTTTATGGCGGTGTACGTGGCGCTGTGCTATCTGGTGCCGGACTGGCGGCTGAAGCTGGCGGCGCCCGCGGGGGCGTATTTTATCCAAAGCCTGCGGCACATGGCGCTGCTGAAGGGCATTTTTGCCATAGCTGCGGGGCTGGTGGCGGCGACGCTCCCCTTTTGGGGGCTGCTGCGGGAGCCGGCGGAGGAAAACTGAAGCGATAAAGAGATAAGACAAAAAAGCGGGGCGGCTCCGGTGGAGTGAAGTGACCCCCAAAAGTTAGACAATATTCTGAAGTAAAAATTGTTCAAGCAGCCGAAAGGGCTTGCTGTCTGTGA
>CAKSYU010000067.1 GCA_934524965.1 uncultured Angelakisella sp. | reverse complement strand
AGCGGGCGTTCCGGTGCGTGGGTTTTTAGGGCGCAGCCCTAAACCGCTTTTGGGCACTTTTGGCGGTGCAAAAGTGCCGCCTCGCCGGCAGGCGTACAAATTAAAACTTTTTATAAGGCTCTGCGACGCCGGCAGGCGCCCGCAAGCCAAGCCAAATCCGCCCCAAATCTCCCATTATTCCCCAAACCCGTAAACTTTCTGTGAAACTTTGTGCGAATTCAACACTTTCACTGCAAATTTTCCCGATTTCGTCCGTATTAGTGAGAGGACTTCTCTTTACCGGTAAATAATCTAAATCATCGGCAAGCCCCCGACAAGAAACCGAGGGTCAGCCGCCAACGCAAGCCCCATCGAGAAATTGGAGGCTTTCCAAACCGCACCTTGAAAACAGAATAAAAGCCGCATCTCCCGTGCGCCCCCGCGCGCGGGAACGATCCCAATTTAATTTTACATAGAAAAAAGCTCCTGCCACAGCGGGACAGGAGCTTTGGTTGCGGGGGTAAATGGAAAGCATCAGACGGCTCTCTCTACTTTGCCGGAACGCAAGCAGCGGGTGCAGGCGTAGATACGGCAGGGAGTACCGTTTACAACTGCCTTTACTCGTCTGACATTGGGCTTCCAGGTACGGTTCGCACGGCGATGGGAGTGAGAAACCTTGATACCGAAAGTGACGCCCTTACCACAAATTTCGCATTTTGCCATTTGTCTGCACCTCCTTATAGGGCAATATAATCATGCAACATTAGTATCTTATCAAAGTTTTCGGCTAAAAGCAAGAACTTTTTTCCCCCGTGGCGGCATTTGGCAGCTTTTTTGCCGCTAAATACAGTCGGAAGAATACAATCCGGACAGCAAATAAAAATTATACGATTTGTATGCTTCCCCGTGAGCGGGAGAATTTGGTATAATAGAGGCGGAAAAACCACCGAAAAGGAGGGGTCGCGCGTGCACACGCATAAGGCACTGCAAAAAAAGAAAATTCCGGCGCCGGTGCGGCAGCTGCTGGCGGCGCTGCGGCAGGCGGGGTATGAAGCCTACCCGGTGGGGGGCTGTGTGCGCGACCTGCTGCTGGGGGTTTCGCCTCACGACTGGGATATCACCACTTCCGCGACCCCCGAACAGGCAGAAGCCGCCCTGACCGGCTGGCGGGTCATCGAAACGGGGGTAAAGCACGGCACGGTAACGGTGCTTGCCGGCGAATATCCGGTGGAGCTGACGACCTTCCGCGGGGAGAGCGGCTATGCCGACGGCAGGCACCCCGACCATGTCACCTTTGGGGTGACGCTGCAGGAGGATCTGGCGCGGCGGGATTTTACCATTGGGGCAATGGCGTGGGATACCGAAAACGACCGGCTGCTGGACCCCTACGGCGGGCAGCGGGATCTGGAAAACGGGCTGCTGCGGGCAGTGGGTGACCCCGACCGGCGCTTTGCCGAGGACGCCCTGCGGATTTTACGGGGTCTGCGCTTCGCGGCAACACTGGGCTTTGCCATCGCGCCGGAGACGGCTGCCGCCCTGCGGCGGAACGCTGACCGGCTGCGGGAGCTTTCCGTGGAACGGGTAAGAGGGGAGCTGCAAAAGCTGCTGTGCGGCGAAGCCGCCGTGCCGGTGCTGCGGGACTATGTCGGGGTCATCGGGGTGGTGCTGCCGGAGCTGCTGCCCATGGTGGGCTTTGGGCAGAACAACCCCCACCACTGCAAAGATGTCTGGGAGCACACCCTGACCGTTTTGCGGAATGTCCCGCCGGAGCCGGAGCTGCGCTGGGCGGCGCTGCTGCACGATGTGGAAAAGCCCGCCTGCTGTACGGTAGATGAAGCCGGGATCCGGCACTTTAAGGGACACCAGGAAAAGGGGGCGCAGACGGCGGAGCGGATTCTGCGGCGGCTGCACTGCGAGACCCGCTTCATCACCGATGTGACCGAGCTGATCCGAATTCACGATATCCGTTTCCCCGCAACGGTGGAAATGGCAACCCGCTGGGCGGGGCGTTGGGGCGAGCGGCGCTTCTTGCAATTTTTGGCGCTGCGCCGTGCCGATACGCTGGGACAGGCACACCCCGAGGAGGCGGAACCTTACTACCTTGCGATGAAGGAAGCCTATGCCGAAGCAAAGCGGCAGAACGCCTGCTTTACGGTGCGGCAGCTTGCCGTTTCCGGCGACGATCTGACCGGTCTGGGGCTTTCGGGCCCGGCGGTGGGGGAGGCTCTGCGGCAGCTGCTGCGCACCGTGCAGAGCGGCGCCCTGCCCAATGAACGAAGTGCGCTGCTGGCGGCGGCACGGGAACCGAAAAAGGAATAAGGGGAGATCCTGCAAGGGGGAAGGGCGGCGGAGCCGCGCGCCCCCGAAGGGGGCGCCTCCGCGCCTTCGGCGCGGAGCGTCGGGCGAAGCCCGACGGCGGAGCCGCCGTATGCTGCCCTGTGCAGGGGCTTGTAAAGGGGCAGGACCTGCCGAAAATGGGCTGCTGAAAAGACCTTTGACAGAAGAAACGGGCTGCGGTAGAATAAAGGCAGCTAACGCCATAAGGAGGAGAAGACCATGAATAATCCATCGAAAGTATATTACACCGACCTGCGCACCCACGGGAACGACAATCTGCCGAAAAAGCTGCAGCGGCTGATCCGCACGGCGGGGATCGGCGATATCGACATGGAGAAAAAGTTTGTCGCCATCAAGCTGCATTTTGGGGAGCCGGGCAACCTGAGCTTTTTGCGCCCCAACTATGCCAAGGCGGTTGCCGATGTGGTGAAGGAGCTGGGCGGCATTCCCTTTTTGACCGACTGCAATACGCTGTATGTGGGTCGCCGTAAGCACGCACTGGAGCATATCGAGGCGGCGCAGGAAAACGGGTTTTCGCCCCTTTCTACCGGCTGCCAGATCATCATAGCGGACGGGCTGAAGGGCACCGACGAGGTGGAGGTGCCGGTAGAGGGCGGCGAGTATGTGACCGCCGCCAAAATAGGGCGGGCGGTGATGGACGCCGATGTGTTCATCAGCCTGACGCACTTCAAGGGGCATGAATCGACCGGCTTCGGCGGGGCGATCAAGAACATCGGCATGGGCTGCGGCAGCCGCGCCGGCAAAATGGAGCAGCACTGCAGCGGCAAGGTGGCGGTAAACACCGCAAAGTGCCGCGGCTGCGGGGCATGCGCCAAGGTCTGCGCCCAAAGCGCCATTACCTATGGTGCAGACAAAAAAACGGTGATTGACGAGGCAAAATGCGTGGGCTGCGGGCGTTGCATCGGGCACTGCAATTTTGATGCGATAAAAAACAAT
>CAKSYU010000066.1 GCA_934524965.1 uncultured Angelakisella sp. | reverse complement strand
GTACTCCTTTTGGCATAGCAAAACACCCCACTTGTTAGATAGTATATCATACTGTCTAACAAGTGGGGTGCTGTTCAGGTGGAGGGGGCTGCCCTGCTTTTTTATGGAGAGGGGGGGAGGTCTGCGACCCGATGCGGCACCCTGCAGGGGGCAGGAACAGGAAAGGGGCAGCGCCCGCCGGAGAACGGGCAAAAAGAAAGCGGCAGCGCCGAGACGGGCTGCCGTGGGGAGATCCGTTGATTTAGTTTTTGGGCGCGGTAAGCGCGGCGCGGAGGGCTTCGAAGGTACATTCCGGCAGGTGGAGGGCATGGGCGGCATCGGGCAGCAGTGCTTCCGGACGGTGGGCATCGCTGCAGGTGAGAATATGATACCGCTCGGCGTAGGAGGCGTTTTTGCCGCCGGAAAAGAATTTTTCGGGGTCGGCAACCTCGACGGTATGAAAACCGAGGTAATCCGGCACCTCGCCCAGCGCGGCAAGCACGCTCATGCTGTCACGGTCGATATGGGCGGGGTAGCAGAAGCCGCCGTAGCGGGCGACCAGCGCGGGGGCGTCATCGATGGAAATGGAGGTGGCGTTGGAGAGGAGCTTGGAAAGCCTGCCGGTCTCGTTGTCCTCCTCGTCCATTAAAAGCTGCGCGCCGAAGATCTCCTCGCGGTTCATAATGGGGGGCAGGGCGGCGTAGATCTCCTCGCCGGCGGCTTCCGCTGCCTCCGCCGAGGGGAACAGGCAGACCATATGCAGCTCCTCGGTGCAGGTCAGTTCGATGCCCGCCACGACGAACAATTCGGGGGCAAGGGCGGCAGCGGCACGCTGCACGGCACGGACATTGCCGGCGGTATTGTGGTCACAGACGGCGATCATATCAAGCCCTGCCAGCGCCGAAAGCCCCGCAACGGTGGCGGGGGTCATGTCGTTTTCCCCGCAGGGGGAAAGGCAGGTATGGATATGCAGGTCGTAGTAAAAGGGATAGAGTTCCGCGGGGTCCGCCTCCTTGGATCTTAGTGGGAGTAAAGGGGGAAAGGCGGCGCAGCCAGACCGCCCGCAGGGCGGTCGACGCGGGGCAAAGCCCCGCGGAGCCGTCGAGCCCCAACGGGGCGCGACGGCAGCTGCGCCGCCGGAAATTTTACCTTTCGCCGAGTACGCTTTCGGCGCGGCGCGCCGCCTGATAGCTGGGCAGATCCACAGTGGCGACGGCGATGTTTTCCGCCTCGGCACGGGCAAGCATGGCGACATCGGGGTGAATGCCCTCGGTAAGCACCACGCAGGCGACATCTGCCATCAGCGCGGCGACGATGGTATTCTGGTTCGACATAACGGTGAACCAGATGCCGTCGGTGGGGGCGCGCCCCATCACCATGCTGAGCAGGTCGCAGCAGTACACGCCGCCTTTGATCTCCCGCCCGCCGGCGGCAAGCAGGGTAAAGCCGCAGTCACGGCACAAATCACTTGCTGTCATTATCAATGTCCTCCATGGGGGTGCGGTGAGAGGAAAGCCCCGCCAGCGACTGCGCCAGCGCCTCCAGCTTTTCCTTGAGCAGATAGATGCAGTCATCTTCGGTGCGGTAGCCGAGGACGATGTCCTCCGCCAGCGCGTGGCAGGTGGGGGAGCCGCAGCTGCCGCAATCCAGCCCGGGGAATTTGCGCTCGTAGCTTTGCATTTTGGCGAACAGCTCCAGGGCACGGGCAGGGTCATCGCCCAGCGGCTTTGTGGGGAGCGGTTCGATCTTTTTGTTGAAATAGACCTCCTCCGGCAGCCAGTTGGGGGTCTCCCACTGGGTGCCCATCTGCGGCAGGTCGCGTGCCAGCCGCTTGATGCGCGCGGCGGCAGCATAAGGATTTTCCACATTCATTACGCCGCCCACGCAGCCGCCCGGGCAGGCGGAAAGCTCCACAAAATCGAGGCGGGTGAACTGCTCGTCCTCGATGGCTTCCAGAATTTTGATAACATTTTCGATGCCGTCGGCGGCAATGTAGCGCCGCTGACCGCTGCCGGTGGATTCGCCGCTGGTGGCTGCCCAGCTGATGCCGGTGCTGCCCATGTGGGAGAGGTGCATGAATTCCTCCGGCTGCATCTTCTTGACCTCCTGCACCAGCTGCGGATAGACACGGCTGATGGCGATGGCAGCATCGATATTGCGGGTCTTATTGCCCAGCGGCACCTTGACCGCCGTGACCTTAGCGGGGCAGGGGGTGATGAACGCGATGCCGATCTCCTCCGGCTTTAAGCCGGTCTTTTCCACGGCGGCGCGGCGCGCCAGTACCGCGGCAAGCTCCACAGGGGGCTGCAGCGGCAGCAGGTGCTCCAGCAGGTCGGGGTAGCGCACCCGAATGAGCCGCAGCACGGCGGGGCAGGCGGAGGAAATGAGCGGCAGCGGGCCCTGATAATGCGCAATGTATTCCATGGTGGATTGGGAGATCAGCTCCGCGGCGGCGCCCACCTCGTACACCTCATCAAAGCCAATACGCTGGAGCGCCAGGATAATGCGTCCGGTGTGGTCCAGATGCTTGATCTGGGCGAACAGGACCGGCGCGGGCAGCGCGATCTTATACTTGAAGCCCTCCAGCGCCTCCATACCGTCGCTGAGGGCGCGCTTGGCGTGGTGGGGGCAGATGCGGATACACTCGCCGCAATCGATGCAGCGCCCGCTTAAAATACGCGCCTTGCCGTCCCGCACGCGAATGGCTTCGGTGGGGCAGCGCTTGACGCAGGTGATGCAGCCGCGGCACAGCTCCTTATTTAATGTGACCGAGTGAAAATAGGTCTGGTGTTCCATTGTTTTCCTCGCTTTTATTCCGGACAGAACTTAGTGCAGGTCGATGCGCATGGTGATGGTGGTGCCGACCCCCAGAACGGTATCAATCTGCATACTGTCGGTGTATTTTTTCATATTGGGCAGACCCATGCCCGCCCCGAAGCCCTGCTCGCGGATCTGGTCGCTGGCGGTGCTCCAGCCCTCCTGCATGGCTTTTTCGATATCCGGGATACCGGGACCCTGATCCCGCAGCACCAGTGTGATGCCGTGATCGTCGATCTCGGCGTCGATCTCGCCGCCGTTGGCGTGAATGACCATATTGATCTCGCCCTCGTACATCGAGATCGCCACCCGACGAATGGCGTCATTTGGGTAGCCTAACTGACGCAGGATTCCCTTGAGGTGCCCGCTGGCTTCTCCAGCATGGACGAAGTCATCGCCGGGTACGACATAATGATATTGCAGTGTCATGCGCCGTTACACCCCGCGGATACCGGCACGGTACAGAAGTCCGCTGGCGGTAAACATGCCGTACTGGGTGGAAAGCACCGTAAGCCCCTTTTGCTCCGCCAACGCCAGCACCTCATCGGCGGGCTTTTTGCCCCGCACAAAAATGATGCAGTGCATATCCAGCATTTCCGCCGTGCGAATGACCTGCTGGTTGAGCAGACCGGTGAGCAGCAGCGACTGCCCCTGCCCGTACGCCAGCACATCGCTCATCATATCACCGGCAAAGGCTGTGGTGAAGTCCAGTTCCTGCTGCGGCGCGCCGCACAGCTGGCGGGCTTCCAGCAGGGTAATGATCTCGTTCATCTTCATGGCAAAACCGTCCTTTCGGCAACACGGGAAAGGGCTTTCCCGCTCTCTTCCTATTATTATAACAGCCGCCCGCTGCCCGCGCAACGGAAACGGGGGCGGGGAGAGAATAATTTTGCGGAATATTTTGGCGGTTTAATGCGGTTATCACAATGTGTTCACAGAATATTTGTGCCATTTCACGAATAAAAAATCTTGCCAACCCGCGAAAAACAAGCTATGATAGTCATTGTAAAATTTACTACAAAACGATATGGATCGTTTTATCGTTTCAGGAGGAAAATATGGTACTGGAAAAACTGATCGGGCTGCTGAGCGAGCAGCTTGACATTGACCCCGATGAGGTCAACGAGAACACCGACATCATCAACGATCTGGGTGCGGACTCTCTGGACGTGGTAGACCTGGTGATGACGCTGGAGGACGAGTTCGATATCGAGATCCCCGATGAGGACATCGAGACGATCCACACTGTCGGTGAACTGGCACGCTATCTCGAGGAACACATCGACGGCTGATGCCGCCGAGGGCAGGATAAAACGGCAGCACCCGATGAAGTGGGCTGCCGCTTTGTTTTTGCCGCAAAAACTGCATTTTAGGGCTTGACTTTGCACCCGCTGAATGGTATAGTAATAAAGTCGCAGCGGATACGCTGGTGTAGCTCAGCCGGTAGAGCAGCTGATTTGTAATCAGCAGGTCGGGGGTTCGAATCC
>CAKSYU010000065.1 GCA_934524965.1 uncultured Angelakisella sp. | reverse complement strand
AACACCGACCATCTGGCTCATGGGCGTAACGAGCGGAGGATAACCAAGATCTTTGCGTACCTTCGGTACTTCCAGCAGAACGGCATCCAGCTTATCCAGCGCCTTCTGCGCGGTGAGCTGGGCGACCAGGTTGGAGAGCATGCCGCCCGGCACCTGATAAATGAGTGCATCGGTGGCGTTGCCCATGACAACGGGGTTCAAAAGACCGTTTGCGAGATATTTGGCGCGGACGGGCTTGAAGAAATCGTTGACCTTCTTGACGACCTCGTCCTTGACATCGATCTGATAGCCCATTTCACGCAGAGCATAGACCAGCGTTTCCGTGGGGGGCTGGCTGGTGCCGCCGGAGAAGCAGGAAACGGCGGTATCGATGACATCGGCACCGGCTTCCACTGCCTTCATAAGCGTCATGGGACCCAGACCCGTGGTATTGTGGGTGTGGATAACGATGGGAACCTTGATCTCCTTCTTGAGGGCGGTGACCAGGTCATATGCCTCCTGAGGGCTCATGATGCCCGCCATATCCTTGACGCAGATGGACTGAACGCCCAGCGCCTCGATCTCCTTGGCGAGCTTGACATAGCTTTCGAGATTGTGAATGGGGCTGATGGTGTAGCAGATGCAGCCGGAGGCGTGCGCGCCGCACTTCAGGGTCTCATCGACCGCCACTTCAATATTGCGGATATCGTTGAGGGCATCGAAGATACGAATGATATCGATGCCGTTTTCCACCGACTTGCGGACGAACATGCGAACCACATCATCGGGGTAGTGCTTATAGCCCAGCAGGTTCTGACCGCGCAGCAGCATCTGCAGCGGGGTCTTGGGGCATGCCTTCTTGATCTTGCGCAGGCGCTCCCACGGGTCTTCGTTCAGGTAGCGCAGGCAGCTATCAAAGGTGGCGCCGCCCCAGCACTCCAGCGAATAGTACCCGGCGTTATCCAGCTCGCCCAAGATCGGCTCGAACTCATCGAATGCCATGCGGGTGGCGATGAGCGACTGGTTGGCGTCACGCAGTACCGTTTCGGTAAACTTTACACTTTTGTTCATGACGATCCCTCCTGAGGTTTTTGGTTTCCAAGGGAATTGTGCGATAGCCGAATAATGGGAAAATGCCTTATGACCCATTAAACGTTTACTTTGGTATTATAGTACATTTTATACGGTAAGTGCAATACCTAATCTATTTAATTTATGGTAAAATTCATATCAAAACTGTGATAAGCCATCGGCGCAACAAAAAGGCGGCTTCTATTTTATATAGTTTAACGAAATCTTGGCGGGACTGACATTTTTATAACAAAAACGGAGAGAATTGGCTTCTCTCCGTTTGTGGAAAAATTACATATCCCGACTGGCGACAAAATTGATGCCGGTGCCGCCGATATTCTCTAAAATGACCTGCCCGCAGCGGACAGGGGCGGAAACCTCGACGGTATCCAGCAGCCGAACGGCTTCCCGCACCAGCGGGCGGGGCAGGGCACCGTCGGTTTTGACCGGCAGGCGGGGGTGAATGCCGCCGGTGACGCGGACGGTGGAGGTGACGACCCGTGTGGGGTTGGTCATCTCCGTGACGCCGTACTGCTGCCCGCGCGGACAGCCGAAGCCGGAGATCTGCCAGCCCTCCGCCGTCTGTTCGGCGGTGAGGTGACAGCCCTTGGGACATACGATGCAGATGAGTTCCTGTTTCATTGGGCGGCTTCCTCCTTTGCGATGACCGAAACGGTGACGGCGCCGACCGCCTTTTCCAGCAGGGTGCGGGGCAGGGCGATCTTTTCCATCTCGCCGGGCGCCATGTGCTCGCGCGGGAAGCGGCAGAGCAGGGTGCCGGCTTCATCGGTCACGGTGATAACACGGTCACGGTAAACATTATTGACACGGAAGAACGCTTCGCAGAGCTTTTCGACGCCCTCGATGCGGATATGCTGGGGGACGGTGTAATTGACAGCATTGCCGTTTTTCAGTTCGATGCAGCGTCCGCCGATCTCCTGACCCAAAGCGTAAAGCGCGGCGGCAGCGCCTGCCTTTTCGCTTTCGGCGGAGACGAAATCTACCAGATCGTGGACATGGACGACATTGCCGCAGGCGAAGATGCCGGGAGCCATGGTCTCCATGTTCTCGTAGACGATGGCGCCGTTGGTGCGGCGATCCATGGGAATGCCCGCGCCGCGGGTCAGCTCGTTTTCCGGAATAAGTCCGACCGAGAGCAGGACGGTATCACAGTCGAAGACCTGCTCGGTGCCCGGAATGGGACGGCGGTTTTCGTCAACACGGCTGATGACAACCTGCTCGACCCGTTCTTTTCCGATGATATCGGTAATGGTGTGGCTGAGGTAGAGCGGAATATCATAATCGTTGAGGCACTGGACAATATTGCGGTTGAGCCCGTTGGAATAGGGGCAAAGCTCGACGCAGGCAAGCACCTTGGCACCCTCCAGCGTCATGCGGCGAGCCATGATAAGACCGATATCGCCGGAGCCGAGAATGACCACCCGACGACCGACCATGTAGCCCTCCATATTGACATAGCGCTGCGCCGCCCCTGCGGTAAAGATACCGGCGGGACGATCGCCGGGAATGGCAATAGCGCCGCGGGTACGCTCCCGGCAGCCCATTGCCAGCACGACAGCGCCGGCACAAAGCTCCTGATAACCCTCAACGGTATTGATGCAGCAGACACGGCGGTCGGCGGTGATCTCCACCACCATGGTATCCAGCATGACCTCCGCCCTGGTCTGCTGCAGCAGCCGGATAAAGCGTCCGGCGTATTCGGGACCGGTCAGCTCCTCTTTGAAGCGGTGCAGACCGAAGCCATTGTGAATGCACTGATTGAGGATACCGCCCAGCTCCTTGTCACGTTCGATGACAAGAACCTTTTCGGCTCCTTTTTCGCAGGCGGCGCACGCCGCAGCCAAACCGGCGGGTCCGCCGCCGATGACGATGACATCATATTTTTTCATTGGGCGTTCCCTCCTTTGCCGGATTTGGTCTCACCGCACAAAAGCCAGCTGCCTTCCTCGTCCATCAGTACCTGCTCCTTGGGGATCCCCAGCTCACGGGAGATGATCTCGTGCACACGGGGGCCGCAGAAGCCGCCCTGACAGCGCCCCATGCCGGCATTGCAGCGGCGCTTGATGGCATCAATGGAGGTGGGAACGATGGGACGGTGCAGCGCCTCCACGATCTCGCCCTCGGTAACGGTTTCGCACCGGCAGATGACCCGACCGTACAGCGGGTTTTCCTTGATGAGCGCGGCTTTTTCCTTGGGCGAGAGCCGATGAAATACGGTGCGCTTGCGAGTATCGGTAAAATGCTCTTTTTCTACGGTTTGCAGACCGCAGCCCCGCAGCAACTCCACTGCTTTTTCCGCGATAGCGGGCGCGGCGGAAAGCCCGGGGGAACGGATACCGGCAAGATTGATGAAGCCGACAGCCTGTTTGGATTCCTCAATGATGAAATCCTCCTGCTGGGTGTAGCAGCGCACGCCGGAGAAATTGCGAATACTTTCGCGATAGTTCAGCTCCGGCACGCTGCGCGCGGCGGCGGTGCGGACTTCCTCCAGCCCGAAGGCGGTATTGGCGACGCTTTCCACATCGTCAACGGCATCGGCACTGGGTCCGACGATCAGGTTGCCGTGGACGGTGGGGGAGACCAGCACGCCTTTGCCTTTTTCATTGGGGCACTGGAAAATGACATGCTCCACCACATGTCCCTGCGATTTATCCATTATATAATACTCGCCGCGCACGCCGTGAACGGTAAAGCCGGTGCCGCCCACCATCTCGTGGATCTTATCGCAGTGCAGACCGGCGGCATTTATAATGTAGCGGGTCTCAAAATCACCCTTGGGGGTATGCAGGCGGTAGCCCTCCTCCAGACGGTCGATGCCGGTGACGGGGGCGGAAAGACGCAGGTCGCAGTCATTTACTACGGCGGTCTCCGCCAGCGCAAGGGCGAATTCCCACGGGCTGACGATGGCGGCGGTGGGGGCGTACAGCGCGGCGGTGACTTTATCGCTGAGGTTCGGCTCCAGCGCGTGGACCTCGTCAGCGGTCAGCAGCTCAAGCTCCGGAACACCGTTGGCAAGTCCCTGCCGGTACAGCTTTTCCAGATGGCGCTCGTCCTCCTCGCCGAAGGCGAGAACCAGCGACCCGATCTCCTCGCGTTCCACATCGAGCTTTTCGCACAATTCCTTTGCCAGTGCTACGCCGCGCACATTGGTCTCTGCCATCAGGGTGCCGGGGGCGGGATCGTAGCCTGCGTGCAGAATGGCGCTGTTTGCCTTGGTGGTGCAGTTGGCAACATCGTTTTTTGCCTCCAGCACCAGAACCTTGCAGTTGTACCGGCTCAGCTCGTAGGCGGCAGCGGCGCCCACGATGCCGCAGCCGATGACGGCAACATCGTACTTCATAAGTTCCTCCTTGTTCATGAAAGAAACAAATTGTTAAAACCACAACAAATATACCATTATAAAGGGGGCTTTTCAATAGTAAAAAAAGAAAACAAAACCTGAAAAAAGTGATTGACACCGGCGGCATGCTGTGGTATGATATAAAAGCTGTCGGGTAAGACAGTAAGCCGCACCTTGAAAATTGAACAGCATTCACTTGAAATTGACTGAAGAGTCAATGGAGAGTCCTTGTAAATTCTAAGAGAA
>CAKSYU010000064.1 GCA_934524965.1 uncultured Angelakisella sp. | reverse complement strand
AAGGTGGTCATCGTGGTGGTAACGCCGGCGCCCAGGCAGGCAACGCCCAGGAACATGGCGGCAGCCATCTCGGTCCAGGACCACTCATGGTGGATTAAGGGGAGACGGATCTTGAAGGGGCCGACTTTGATACCGGGCTGCTCTTCACCGTAAGCACGCTTTTTCAGCGGGAACTTACCGGTCATAAAACCTTCCGGTACCGCAACTTTTTTCTCGGTTTCGGTCATGTGAAGTTTCCTCCTCGTTACAGTATTTCTTGTGGTAACTCCTCGTGCGGAGCGGCTGCCCCCTGTCCCAATCAAGCGGCTGCCTTTCCACAGCTTTTACAGTTAAGCGGGTATCTCCTCGGATATGACAGCATATGCCGCCCCCGCTTACATTTTCGATTATATCGACCTGTTTTCGGCTTGTAAACCGCCCGCGAGAAAGTTTGGCAGGGGTGTAATTTTGACGGAATTTTCTTTGTTCACTTTTCCTTTTGGCACTTTCGCGGTTTGCGGCGTTTTGCGGGCATTTTCAGCATAAAATGTCAAAAAAACGGGAGTGCCCGTTGCAAAAGCGCAACAAGTGCTCCCGTTTGTGAATTTTTTTAGATTTGATTTTCCGCTTAAAACAGGCACTTTTTCGTCCAATCGTTAAATTTTTTTGAACAAAATCGGTTTGTTGCAGTTTTGCGCATTGTTGCGTTTTTGCAACTTACTCCCGTTCCTGATCCAGCTTTTTGCGCTTCCGCACAAAGGTGGAAGCGTCCATGCCAAGGCTGCGGGCAGCGTCCCGCACGTTCCCGTAGCGGCTGTACGCCCGCCGGATATAGCTGATCTCCAGCTGCTCCACCAGCTTGTGCAGGTTTACCCGTTCAAAGTACTCCTCGCTCTCCTTCTGACTGATGGTAATGTCGGTGGTAATGGGCAACTCCTCCGGTTGAATGACGTTGTTCTTGGAAAGGATCATCAGCCGCTCCACCACATTGTGCAGCTCACGGATATTGCCGGGCCAGTTGTAGCTCTGCATGCAGATGATGGTCTCCGGCGCGAAGCGCTTTTTCTGGTGGTATTTTTTGTTCATTTCCGCCACGTGCGCCGTCACGATGTAGGGGATATCCTCGCGGCGTTCCCGCAGCGGCGGCACATTGATGGGCAGTACGCTTAGGGCATAGTACAGATCCTCCCGGAACTTCTTTTCCCGCACCAGTTCCATCAGGTCGGCGCTGGTGGAGGCAATGATCCGTAAATCACAGGGCTTATCGGAGCCATAGCCCAGCGGTCTCAGCCGCCGCCGCTTGATGACTGAGTAAAGACGGGTCTGGCACTCGTGGTTCAGCTGCTCCACCTCGTCCAAAAAAACAACGCCGTGGTTCGCCTGCTCCAGCACACCGGTCTTGCCCTGCGGGTATTCCGGCGAAACGCCCGGACCCAGGCCGAACAGGTCGGCGACCATGCTGTCATCGGTCAGCGAGGCGCACGGCACTGTAATATAGCTTTCCTTGCGGCGCTTGCTTCTGGCATGGATATACTCCGAAAGGGCGCCCTTGCCCACGCCTACCTCGCCCTGCAGCAACACCGGCACCTCCATCTGGGCGGCACGGTTCAGCAGGTTGATGACATTCTGCATGCTCTTGTCGTGGAAGATGAGGCTGGAGGGGCTGCGGTCCTGCCGGTTGCGCGCTGCCTCCAGCTCGGCGGAATACAGCCGGTTGCGCTCCTCGCTCTGCTCCAGCTGCTCCTTCAGCAAATACAGCTCGGTCACATCACGGACATTGGTGACCACCATGACGATGTTGCTTTCGGCATCAAAGACCGGCGTACTGGTGATAATGGCGCGCTTTCCAGTCTTGAAAAGCTGCTCCATCGTCACCGATTCCCGCCGCTCCAGCGCCAGCAGCGTGCCGGAAGCCGAGATCACACGGCTGTCCACCAGCTCCGCCATGCTGCGCCCCACCATCTCCTCCTTGTGCAGACCGCTGATGGTCTCGTAGCTTTTGTTCAGTGTCAGGGTGATCGCGTTGCCATCGGTGATGTAAATGCCATCGTAGGAAGACTCAAAGATCACCTCGAACCAGTTGCCCTGCCGCCCGAAAAAAGGGTCTCCCGCCCCGTTTTCCGGCATTCGCAGCACGGTCGGCTGTCGTTTTGCCATATCCTTTCCCCCCATTTGTTTTTCCGTCATCCGGCGGAACCTCCGTTTTTCTCCAGTTTGCTTTTCTGCCGGTTTTCTCCCCGCCGGCAGGGTCTTTTTGCGGTTTTATCCCTCGCACGCGCCATAGCGCACCCCCGCGAGGTCTATTTTTTGCCGCTTTGCGTTACGGCGCGGCGCCCTCCGCTCCTTTTCGGGACTGCCGCCCCACGGGGCGGTCAGCCCTCCCCCGCTGCGGTCGCCGCGCCGCTTTTCCCTTTTCCGGCGGTCAGCAGCTTGGCAGCGGTATTTTTATTCCTCGGTCTCCCGCTTTTCGGCGGCTTCGGCAGACCGGGCACTCTGGGCGGTCTCGGCGCCCTTGGCACCGGATTTCGCCGCCTTTGCCGCCGCTTTTTCCGCCTTGCGGCGTGCCGCGGCTTCCTTTTCGGTCTTGCGGCGGTTGCGGCGTGCCTCCAGCTCCATCTTTTCCACCGTCGCCAGGTCGTAGTCGGCGTTCAGGTCCAGGAACGGCTCGGCATTTTCACCGGCAATGCGCTTTAACAGCGCCGCACGGTGCTTCAGCTGGTCGGTGTAGAAGCTCTCAAAGGCATTGATGCGGTTCTGGTCGCTGATGGTCTTGGGGTCGGCGCAGCCCTCCAGAAACACGTTGGTCACATAGCAGATCTGCCGGATCGGGTCAGCAAACAGCTCCCGGTTGCGGCGATGGCTGCGGCAGCGGTAGCACAGCTCGGCGCTCGCCTCCTCCATTTCACCGTACAGCTCCGCCAGATGACGGGCAGTACCCCGCTTCATCAGCTTTTGCAGCTCCTCGGGCTGCTCCGCCGCGGGCAATGCCTGCATCACCCCGTCCTTTTTGCGGGTAACAAGGACTGCCTTTGGCGCGCGCCCGCCCGGAAGCACATAATTGGACAATTTGCAGAACGCCTGCGCGAACCGGTCGATCATGTGGCGCATTTCCTTTTCGCCGCGCTTGCTGAAGATGAAGCACATGATGATGGCGAAGATCATCACCGCGTAGCCGATACGAATACCCCATGTCATGAAAAAAACCTCCTCGATGCTGTGCTGACGCACATTTTGCCGTGATTTATTTGCTGCCGGCGGGAGCGGTGCCCTGCCGGAGAATAGCCGATTTGATGAAAAAACTTGCCAAGGAAAAAACCGTGTGTTACACTAATGTCGAATTTGAGGTCAGAAACGGCAAAGCTGTCGGGAGAAAAACTCTCCCCACTAATACGCCGAAATCGACCCGAATTTGCAGTAAAAGTGTTGAATTCGCACAAACTTTTACAAAAAGTTTACAAGCTGTGCCCCAAATTCATCTGCGAACGCGAAAAGAGGTAAAACGCTATGGAGAAAAACACCGCCCCCCGTGCCCGATTTGTCGCCGCCATTATCCTGTTTGTCGCGGTCATTGCCGGTGACCTGGTGCTGAGCCGTGACTACCTGACGCAGGGACTTTACGCCATTCCCACCTTCCTCATTGCGGAGCTGGTGATGCTGTTCCTGCTGCTGATCGGCATTTTTCTGTTCTGCAACCGCCGCGGGCTGGATACCAACAAAAAGCTGATACTGGGCTTTGGTTTTTTCCTTATCTGGTGCGCCCTGACGGTCCTTTGGTTTGCCGACTACAAGGCGCTGTACCTTTCCACCCTGAACACCGAATACCCCAGCTACGGCGCGGCGATCACCTGCCTGAAGCTGGTGATGGTGCTGTGCGGTCTGACGGCTTTGATCCCCGTCGCGCCCGCGCCCACGGGACGTGAGTACGCACAGGGGCTGGCGCGCGCGTACGAGAAACAGAATATTGAGCAGGCGAAGAACGCTGCCACCGAAGCCCAGAAGGATCTGGAGCGGCGGGTGGAGCAGCTGCGCAGCAGCCTTTCGCCGGAGGAGCTGGAGGCGCTGATGGCGAAATTGCAGACCGAAAAGCCTGCCGAGACTGCTACCAAACAAGCCGAGACCACGGAGGAAAAGTGATATGTACCTGATCCGCACGCTGCTTTCCCAAGGGACGATCCTGTGCATTGTACTGCTGCTGGTGACGCTGGACGTGGGACTTTCCACCGCGAAGCCGACCACCAAGCCCCATGTGATCCCGCTGATCCTGCTGGGGTGTCTGCTGCTGTTTGGCAGCATGGAGCTGGTAAGCCGCGGGAACGACCCTGCCGGTGAGATCACGGCATTCATGTTCCTGGGCTGGCTGGGGCTGCTGGGCGCCATCGGCGCGCTGGCGGCGCTGTTCTCCCGCGCCATGAAGCTGCGCTACCTGAAGCAGCAGGAGCAGGAGGAGAAGATCCAGTTGTGAGCAAAGCAATAAAATGACGACCCGAAGCGGCTCCCGATGGGAGCGCGGCGACGGGTCGTTTTTATATTCCCGTCGGATAGTGGTGCTATGCGGGGGAGTGATAAGTGTAAAGTTTTCGGTCAAGCCTTTTCCAAAAGGCTTGCGGTTTCCAAAGGCGGCGCCTTTGGTCGCCCGTCGCAACGGGCGAAATCCTTTTTCCGGAGGGCGCTCCGAAAGGGGTTGAATTTGCAAAATGATCCGGTGGATCGTTTTGCAAAGAGGGGGAACCCTGCAA
>CAKSYU010000063.1 GCA_934524965.1 uncultured Angelakisella sp. | reverse complement strand
GATATGGAGTTCACCATTGAGAACGGCAAGCTGTATATGCTGCAGACCCGTAACGGCAAGCGCACCGCTGCCGCCGCTTTGAAGATCGCCGTTGACCTGGTAGATGAGGGCATGATCACCGAGAAAGAGGCTGTGCTGCGCGTAGAGCCGAAGCAGCTGGACAGCCTGCTGCACCCCCAGTTCGACGCCGAGGCACTGAAGAAGGCTGAGGTCATCGGCAAGGGTCTTGCCGCCTCCCCCGGCGCTGCCTGCGGTCAGGTGGTATTCACCGCTGAGGACGCCAAGACTGCCGTAGAGAGCGGCAAGATGAAGAAGGTTATCCTCGTCCGTCTGGAGACCTCCCCCGAGGACATCGAGGGCATGGTCGTTTCTCAGGGCATCCTGACCGTTCGCGGCGGTATGACCAGCCACGCCGCCGTAGTAGCGCGCGGCATGGGCACCTGCTGTGTTTCCGGCTGCGGCGAAATCAACGTAGACTATGACAATAAGCAGTTCACCCTGGGCGGCAAGGTTTACCACGAGGGCGACTGGCTTTCCATCGACGGCTCCACCGGCTGCATTTACGGTGAGGCGATCCCCACAACCGACGCGACCATTTCCGGCGACTTCGGTCGTTTCATGGGCTGGGCTGACAGTGTCCGCCGTCTGAAGGTCTTTACCAATGCCGATAACCCCCGCGACGCCAAGCACGCCGTTGACTTCGGCGCCGAGGGCATTGGTCTGTGCCGTACCGAGCACATGTTCTTCGAGGGCGACCGCATCAAGGCTGTCCGCGAGATGATCGTTGCCCGCACCGTAGAGGAGCGCCGCGCGGCGCTTGCCAAGGTCGAGCCTTACCAGGAGGGCGACTTTGAAGCCATGTACATGGTAATGGGCGAGCGTCCCATGACCATTCGTTACCTCGATCCCCCTCTGCATGAGTTCCTGCCCACCAAGGAAGAGGACATTGTGGAGATCGCGGGCGAGCTGAACATGGGCGTGGACGAGCTGAAAGCCGTTATCGCTTCCCTGCATGAGTTCAACCCGATGATGGGTCACCGCGGCTGCCGTCTGGCGGTTTCCTTCCCCGAAATTGCCGAGATGCAGACCACTGCTGTAATCAAGGCTGCTATTTCCGCTTCCAAGAAGCTGGGCACCATGATCACTCCCCACATCATGATCCCGCTGGTAGGCGAAGTGAAGGAGCTGAAGTTTGTTAAGGATATCGTAGTAGAGACTGCCGATAAGCTGATTGCCGAGGCAGGCGTTGATATGAAGTACGAAGTAGGCACCATGATCGAGATCCCCCGCGCGGCGCTGACCGCCGACGAGATCGCCACCGAAGCGGACTTCTTCTCCTTCGGCACCAACGATCTGACCCAGATGACCTTCGGCTTCAGCCGTGACGACGCGGGCAAGTTCCTGAACTACTACTACGAGAACAAGATCTACGAGAGCGATCCCTTTGCCCACCTTGACCAGAAGGGCGTTGGCAAGCTCATCGAGATGAGCGTCAAGCTGGGCCGTCAGACCCGTCCGAACCTCGGTCTGGGCATCTGCGGCGAGCACGGCGGCGACCCCACCTCCGTGGAGTTCTGCGACCGTGTTGGTCTGGACTATGTTTCCTGCTCTCCCTTCCGTGTACCGATCGCCCGTCTGGCTGCCGCGCAGGCTGCCATCAAGGCGGAGAAGTAAGGCGGAACGCCGACAGGCAATAAACCAAAAATAACAAAGCCCCGTCTGCCGAGAGATCGGCGGGCGGGGTTTTTCCTATGGAAAAAGCAGAACCCCCGATCCGGAGAGCGGACGGGGGTTCGTTTTTATGAAGAAATATTCAGCGTTCCTCGCGGAAATAGGAAAGCCCGAGACTGGCGGGGGGCTGGTTTTCCCGCTTTTTGCGGATACTGACCGCCACCAGCACGATGATGGTAACGAGGTAAGGGAGCATCTGAATGAGGGGCAGGAGGCGCATGGGGGCATTGAGGTAATTGAACAGAATGTACAGAGCGCCGAACAGGTAGGAGCCGAGGATCGCCATGGTGGGCTTCCAGGTGGCGAAGATGACGATGGCGATGGCGAGCCAGCCGCGGTCGCCGAAGCCGTTATTCGACCAGATGCCGTTGCTGTAATCCATGATGTAGAAAAGACCGCCGAGACCCGCGATCATGCCGCCGATGCAGGTGGCGAGGTATTTATAGCGGGTGACATTGATGCCGGCGGCATCGGCAGTGGCGGGGTTTTCGCCCACGGCGCGCAGGTACAGGCCCGCGCGGCTGCGGGAAAGGAACAGGCTGACCGCGACCGCCAAGATCACGGCGAGGTAGACGAGAAAGCCGTAGGAGAACAGCAGCTGACCGACGGTGCCCATGCCCTTGGCGAAGGGGAGCGTGGTCTTGTAGACCTTGGCGACCTTGACGAGGGCGAGGTAAGGAACATCGCTTTTGACGAGCTTGATGAGCGAGCCGCCGAAGAAATTGCCGACGCCGACGCCGAAGGTGGTGATGGCAAGACCGGTGACATTCTGATTCGCCTTGAGGGTGACGGTGAGGAAGCAGTAAAGCAGCGAGGTGAGCAGCGAGCCGGCAAGACAACACAGCAGCGGAATGAGAATGGCGGGCACCGGCTGCACACGGGCGACGCTGTTCTGGTAGAAGAAGCCGCCGACCACGCCGGAGATGGCACCGATGTACATGATGCCGGGGATACCGAGATTGAGGTTGCCGGATTTTTCGGTGAGGATCTCACCGGTGGCGCCGAACAGGAGCGGCGTGCCCTGAAGAATGGCGCGCTGGATAAAGCTGACGATGATCTCCATATCAGTGTCCCTCCCCGCTTTCGGCGACAGGCGCCGCTTTTTTATGATGATTGAAATGTACTTGATAGTTGATGAAGAACTCGCAGCCGATGATGAAGAACAGGATAATACCGGTGAGGATCTCGGAGAAATCGCTGTTGAGGCCAAACTTGGAGGTAACTTCATCGGCGCCGCGCGCCAGGAATACCAGCAGCAGCGTGGTGAGGATCATGGTAAAGGGATCGAACTTGGCGAGCCACGAGACCATGATGGCGGTAAAGCCGCGCCCATCGACGAGGTTGGAATCGATGGAATGGGAGGAACCGCCGACGAGCAGCAGTCCCGCTAAACCGCAGATGGCACCCGAAAGCGCCATGGTGCGGATAATGACCTTTTTGACATTGATGCCGATATAGTGCGCGGTGTTTTCGCTTTCGCCGACGACAGCGATCTCATAGCCGTGCTTGCTGTACCGCAGGTAGATATGCATACCGACGGTGACAAGAGCGACGATGAGAATATTGAGCAGGTATTTGACGCCGAAAAGCTCGGGGAACCAGCCGCGGGTAAGCAGGTCGGGCCCGACGACATTGGAGCCGGTCTTATCCGCCACCTTGAGGAAATACTCCACGAGCTGAATGGCGACATAGTTCATCATCAGGGTGAACAGTGTTTCGTTGGTGTTCCAGTGTGCCTTGAAAAATGCCGGAATAACGCCCCAGATGATGCCGGAAAGAATGGCCGAGACCGCCATAATGAGAATGAGCAAGCCATCGGGGACCTTGCCGCCCAGCACCAGCATGCACACGGCGGTGGACAGACAGCCGATGAGCACCTGACCCTCGGCGCCGGTATTCCAGAAGCGCATGCGGAATGCCGGTGTAACTGCCAGTGAAATGCAGAGCAGAATGGCGATATCGTGCAGGGTGACCAGCATACGGCCGGAGCCGAATGCGCCGTGGAAAATGGTGGCATAGATGGAAAGGGGGTCATCGCCGGTGAGGACAAGGGTGACCACGCTGCACACGATGAGTGCCAGCAGGATAGCCGCCGCGCGGATAAGAATAGCGCGTCCCAGCGGGATCTGATCCCGACGGGTGACATAGATGAGCGGTTCCCGTGCCGGACGAGCGCCGGACGCCGCCGCGGAATTACTCTTGGACATTTGCCGCACCCTCCCTTTCTGTTTTGGTCATCAAGAGACCGACTTCCTCCTTGGTGGCAGTCCTGCCATCTACCGTGCCGGTGATGCGCCCACCGCTGAGGACGATGACGCGGTCACACAGCGCCAGCAGAACGTCCAGATCCTCGCCGACATAAATAACGGCAACGCCCTTTTCCTTTTGCTGATTGAGCAGGTGGTAGATGAGATAGGAGGAATTGATATCCAGCCCGCGGACGGGGTATGCCGCCATGAGCACGGTGGGCGCCGAGGCGATCTCCCGCCCGACCAACACCTTTTGCACATTGCCGCCGGAAAGACGGCGCACCGGCGTGGTGGCATTGGGGGTAACGACCCCCAGATCCTCGATGATACGCTCCGCCAGCTCCCGCGGGGGCTGACGGTCGAGGAACGCGGAGCGTCCGCGGCGGTAGCTGCGCAGCATCATGTTATCAATGATATCCATATTGCTGACCAGTCCCATGCCGAGACGATCCTCCGGCACGAAGGAAAGGCGGACGCCCAGCTCGCGAATTTGCAGGGGAGTCTTATCCCGCAGGTTTTCGGTCTCGCCGCTCTTGGGGTCTTCATAAAGGATTTGTCCGTCGGTGATGGGCTGCAAGCCGGCAATCGCCTCCAGCAGCTCGCGCTGACCGGAGCCGGCAATACCGGCAATGCCCAAGATCTCGCCCGCACGGGCGGTAAAACCGACCTGATCCAAAAGCTGAACGCCATCGCTGCCGACGCAGCTGACATCGCGGACGACGAGACGATCGACGGGGTTTTCCGGGGTCTTGCGTTCAATGTTAAGGACGACCTTCTGCCCGACCATCAT
>CAKSYU010000062.1 GCA_934524965.1 uncultured Angelakisella sp. | reverse complement strand
CGGCGACCGAAACAACAGCCGCCCGCCCGACGCTCCACTTACAGCCTACCAGCAGGATAATAAGCAGCAGCACCGGCACCGCCGCCAGCAGGCATAATAAAATGGGACTAAGTTCCATAGTGTTCTCCGTTCCTTACATAAAATACGGCGCAGCAGGTACCGGCTCCCCCACTGTGGGAGCCGACGCCTGCCGGTCGGATAAAGGCTTATCAATTACAGTCCGTGCGCTTCGCCGAAAGCGACCATCGCTTCCTCAAACATGGCAAGCGGTGCTTTGGAGATCCCTGCGCCGATCATGCCGACGCCGGGACGCTTGCAGGCAATGGCGGTATTGATGATGGGCGCAATACCGGTCTCCACGACCTTGAGGATATCAATGCCGATAGGAGAGCCGCGGAAATCCAGATCCGGCATGGCATACTGATCCTGCTCCGAGAGGGTGATCTCGTACATGCTATTGGTATAATTTACTGCGTCCTGATACTTGCCTGCGCCAAGGAACCGGACGATAGCGGGAGCGGTAGCGATTGCCATACCGCCGATTCCGCCGGTTTCCATAATGGCGCTGTCGCCGATATCCTTATTGGCGTCCTCGGCAGTAAAGCCGGGGAAATAGGCACCTGCCACATCGGCAGCCGGCGCTGTAAACCAACGGTCACCCAATCCGCTGACGCGGATACCGATATTGACGCCGTTGCGTGCCATTGCCGTAACCATTGTGGAGTGCTCGATGCCGTGGGCGGCATCGGCGCATGCTTTATTTGCAGCCATGGCAAAGTTGAGGAAGAACTGATCGTTGTTCCATGTCAGGAAGTGCATAATCTGAGTAAGCGCCGCACGGCTTTCCACCACCTCGCACAGCGTCTCCGCCACGGTCTTGACAAACAGATTGGTGGCGGCATTATTGCGCATATGCAGCTCATCGCCCATGGCAAGCGCCTGAGAAATGATCATCTTGAGGTTGATGCCGCCCATGGTGTGAACCACGCTCTTAAGGGCAGGCGCCAGCACCTTTTCCAGCCAAACAAGCTGGTCAACGGTATCCTGCCCACAGCTGCCAAAGCGGATTCCCTTGCCGGTGCCCTCGTTGATGGTGGAATAGGCATAGTTGCCGTTTTCCTTATTGAGGACGCAGATCATCGGCATGGAATAGGAGGTCAAACCGGTCATCGGCCCTACGGCATTGTGGTGATGGCACGGTTCATATTTTATCTTACCGCTGCCTGCCAGTGCAAGGGCTTCTTCGTCATTTTCCGCCAGACCCTCGTATTTGAGAACGGCGACAATGGCGCCCCGCATGGGACCGCACATATCCTCCCATTCGATAGGGGGACCGGCGTGCAGCAGCGTGTACTTATCAATACCGAGCACCTCATGGGCTGGCTTGATATCGACCCAGTAGGGCTGAGCATTCTTCATTTTATTGACGGCGGCTTCATTTGCCTGCCGGATCAGTTCCTTCAGATCACTCATGGTTAAGATCTCCTTATTGACTGTGATTGGTTATTCGGTCACGCCTTCATATTCCGCCAAAGCATACAGCGCCTGCTCGAAGCACTCCATAGGAGGCTTGACGACGCCCGCTCCCACCTGCCCTACGCCGGGCTTTTTGTGCGCCATGCCGGTATTGATGACCGGCAAAATACCGGTCTCGATCACCTTGCGGATATCAATGCCGGTGCCGGTGCCGGTAAAGTCCATAGTAGGCATTACATAGGCATCGTTTTCCCCTACGGTAATCTCCATCATATCGCGGGAATACTTCATGGCGCTGCTGATGCTGCCCGCGCCGACAAAGCGGACTACCGCGGGAGAGGACGCCATAGCAAAGCCGCCGATGCCGAAGGTCTCGCAGATGGCACTGTCGCCCATATCGGGGTTGGCGTCCGCCTCCGAATATCCGGGGAAGTAAAGACCGACCGGCATACAGGCAGGCGCCTGGAACCAGCGATCGCCCAGCGCGCTGACCTGAATTCCGAAGTTGGTTCCGTTGCGGCTCATAGCGGTAACAACGCTGCAATGCGGAATATCACGGACGGGATCCATGGTTGCCTTGCCCGCCGCCATGGCAAGATTAAGGAAGAACTGATCGTTGGTGGAAAGGAAGCTGAGGATCTTGAAACGCTCGGCAGGATCCTCCACCGCGGTAGAAAGGTAAGGGGCAAGCTCGCGGGTAAGCAGCGAGGAAGCCGCCACATTGCGCTGATGCATCTCATCGCCCATGGCAAGGGCACGGGAAATGATGAGCTTGAGGGAAACAGGCCCGGACTGAGCCAGTGCTCTCTTCATGGCAGGGCCCAAATCATTCTGGATCCAGCGCAGGCGGTCAATAACCTCCTGCGAATTGGCGCCGAAGCGCATGACCTTGCCGATGCCTTCATTAAAGGTGCTGTAAGCGCAGTTACCGAAGGTCTTATTGCGAACGACCCACAGTGGCATGGAACGGGTAATCATGCCGGTCATAGGTCCGACACAGTGCATACTGTGATTGGAGATGAAACGAATTTTGCCGGAGGCTGCCATCTCGGCAGCTTCCTCCAGTGTGGACGCCATGCCCTCGTAGACAGCAGCGCCCATGATGGCACCCTGCATGGGCCCGCACATGTCCTCCCACGCAATGGGGGGACCCGCGTGACCGATGGAATGGTCGTCCAGCTCCGGAAGCAGCTCACCGGCAGGGCAGACATCGATCAGCTCCGGTTCACCGCTGAGGATACGCCGCAGCGCTTCCCTGTTCGCCTGTTCTATCTTTTCCATATTATTACACCATTCTCTTTCATTTTTAATAGCATTGCCGCGGCAGAGGGGCGCCGGGACGAGGGGCGGCTCGTTTTGCTTTATATGCTGCGAGCCGGTTCTGCTTCTTTATTCTGCCACAACCGCCGGCTCCTGTCATTGTTTCCCCTATCTGAAAAAGCCGGCGCAGAAATATGCAGTTTGCACAACACTTCAATTATCTATTTGGGGGCTAAGCCGTTCTCTATTTTGGCAACGGAGTATTATAGATGTAAATTGCACCATGTTTTTTCTCGTTTTTCACTGGATACTATGAAATACTGACAGATTCTTATAAGATGTTTTTGGCTTTGTTTTCGGGGGCGACTGCCGGAATTGTGCAGTTTGCCTATCGAGAATGGGAATATTTCGTGCACCGAGACATTGTTACCAGCTTATCGGGCTGTTATAATCGGCTTGTAAGTTGAGCCTCAACCAAAAAGTCAACAAGTTCGATCCATTCCCAACCAACGGGTACGCATCGAAAAAGCTGTGCGTGAGGGGCGCCTGCTTTGAACCGACTGCGCACCCGGAACATCAAAATTCTTTCCGAACTCTATTCAGGAGGTAACAGAAATGGAAAAAAAGACTTTTATGCAAAAGCTGAAAAACATGGGACCTGCCGCTATTATTACCAGCGCATTCATCGGTCCCGGCACTATTACTACTGCCACGCTGGTCGGTGTTAAGTTCCAGTATGCTCTGCTGTGGGCAGTCGTGTTCTCCGGTATTGCCCTTATCGTCCTGATGGAAATGTCCTCCCGTATCGCCATCGCTTCCCAGAAGAATGTCATTGACGCAGCCATCGCGCTGAAGCCCGAAAGCAAGGGCTGGCGTCTCTTTGTCCAGATCTTTGTCGGTCTGGCGGTCGGCATCTCCTGCTTCGCTTTCCAGGCAGGCAACGAGATCGGCGCTTCCGCCGGTCTGCAGGATATCACCGGTATGCCCCAGTGGGCTTCCGCTCTCATCATCGGCGTTGTCGCCTTGATCGCCGCTCTTGCTTCCAATAAGGTTCTGGAGCAGATCATGCAGGTATTTGTCAGCGTAATGGGCGTTCTGTTCCTCATCACCGCTATCGCGGTTGCCCCCAATATGGGTAAGGTACTGACCGGTCTGGTTCCCGTTGTTCCCGAGGGCGGTCTGATGAACACCATGGCACTGATCGGTACGACCCTCATCGGTATGAACCTGATCCTGCACTCCATCACCTCTCAGGGCAAGTACACTTCCCTTGACCAGCTACCCGATGCCCGTTTTGATATCCGATTCAACATCATCATCGGTATCATCATTACCGCTTCTATCCTTATCACCAGCGGCACTGTGCTGTATGGCACCGGTACCTCCGTCAACGGCGCTCTGACTTTCACCAAGTCTCTGGAGCCTGTACTGGGTTCCTGGGCGCGGGTGGTAGGCGATATCGGTCTGCTGGCTGCCGGTCTGTCCTCCGCCATTGCGGTAGGTTTCACCTTCAAGACCATCTTCAGCGCACTGTTCCACTGGGAGGGCGGTTCCTCCTGCACCAAGGCTAAGCTGCTGGCGATCGTTGTTATCGTATTCGGCACCGTGCTGGCCATGGTAAACACCACCCCTGCTGCCATCATCGTTGCGGCGCAGGCGATCAGCGGCTTCATTCTTCCTTTCATCGCTATCCTGCTGCTGGTCATCGCCAACAGCAAAAAGCTGCTGGGCAACAATACCAACTCTGTAGTCCGCAATGTTCTGGGCGGCATTGCCGCTGCGGCTACGCTGGCACTGGCGGTAAGAGCGCTGTACAACCTCATTACCACCCTTGCTAAATAATCTTCTTTGCCTCCTCAATGTTTTCCCCTAAATAAAATTTTCTCGCAAAAAGAGAGTGCCAATGAGCACTCTCTTTTTGCATGGGAAGTGTGTAAAAGGGAACCGTCAGGGTTCCCTTTCGCGCTTAAGCAGGGCAGGGACTTCCCTCTTGTGCATATGAAATGTTCCCCACCCGCCAAACAGAAAAAGCCAAAAGGCAGTAGAAACCCGCTCCCTCGGAGGGAAGGAATGTGTGAAAGGGAACCGTCAGGGTTCCCTTTCGCGTTTAATCAGGACACCGGCTGCCCCTATATATTGCTGTATGTTCCCCACCCACCAAACAGAAAAAGACGCCTGACGGCGTCTTTTTCTGTTTGGTGGGTCTTCAGGGACTCGAACCCTGGACCAACCGGTTATGAGCCGGGGGCTCTGA
>CAKSYU010000061.1 GCA_934524965.1 uncultured Angelakisella sp. | reverse complement strand
ATGAGGTTCCACCTGTTCCCATCCCGAACACAGAAGTTAAGCTCATTGGCGCCGAAGATACTTGGCTGGAAGCGGCCTGGGAAAATAGGTTGATGCCGGCACTTAGGATGAACCACCCAATAGGGTGGTTTTTCCATATATACAGATATTTTACCGTTAGGGGGAGTGACATGAGCCGCCGGCGCCATATGTTCCTGCTGGAGGGAGCCTATTTTATCAGCTTCTGCTCGCTGTACGCTTACACCGTCACCATTCTGCTGGATTACGGCTATACCGAGGTGCAGTGCGGCTACATCACCATGCTGCAATACTTGGTCATGATGATCGCCGGTCCCATCTACGGACGGCTCATTGACCGCAGCATTTCCCCCAAGTGGCTGTTTATCATATTGGCGGCGGGCGGCATGATCGTTACCCCGCTGTTGCCCTTTTGCTTCGGCAAGGGATTTGTGTGGACAATGCTTTCCTTCTCCATTGTTTCGGCGCTGGATTACTGCGCCGCCAGTGTCATCGACGCATGGATCAACCAGATGACGCTGCGGGACGAAAGCATCGATTACGGTATGATCCGCAGCGCCGGCTCCATCTTCTATGCGGTCACTGCGTTGGCTTCCGGCTATCTTATCGCCCCCTTGGGCATTGATTTCCTGTTCTGGCTGCACTTGGGCGCCTTGGCGCTTTCCATTCTGCTGGCATTGCCCTTTGCCGACCCCAGAAGGCTGCCGCTGCTCAAAGCCGACGCCATCACGGAGAGCGCTGAGGTACAGAACGAGACCCTTTGGGCGAGCCTTAAGAAGCTGCTCAGCTGCCGCCCCTATGCCATCTTCCTCGTCTGCGGTACGCTCTACTATTTTGCTACCCGCTCGGTCAATGGCTTTATGCAGGTCATCATTAACTATATCGGCGGCGATGCCTCCACCTATGGGCTTTCGGTGTTCCTGTACTGTGTGGGCGAATTCCTGCTTATGCGCCTTGCCAGCCGCCTGTTGCGGCGCGGCATGAAGCTGCCGGTGCTGTTTATCGCCTCCCTTTCGGCGCTGGGACTGCGTATTCTGCTGCTGGGCGTGCTGCGTAGCATGGCAGGCGTCATGGCTACGCAGGTGCTTCTCTCCATCGGTTTTGCCGGATTTCTGCGCTTCAATATTGAATATGTCGCTTCACTGTTTCCGCCGCAGTACAGCGGGCGTGCCATTCTTATCAGCGTGGCGGTTACGCAGGGCATCGGCAGCATTGTGGGCAATCTGGCGGGCGGCTACCTGCTGGCAAGTGTCGGTGTGCCGGTGTACTGCTTCATCTGCGGTGGCGCTATGCTGCTGGCGCTGGTCATTTTCATGATGGGCAAGCCCTTTGCGGCGCAGCAGAGTATCTGAGACATTTTCCACAAGATTTCGACACGGAATTCATATAACATTTTCGGAGAAAGACGCTTGTTTCACCCTCCCCCTGTTTGGTAAAATATAGTTAAGAGCGCAGCGGCTATCGACCGCTGACCAAAAGGAGGGAACAGAATGAACTGGCTTACCAAGGCAAACGCCGCTCTGAACCGGATCCCCGCCCTTGGGTGGATTGCTGCCATCATCGTGGTATTGGTGCTGATGATCTCGCTGAACCAGCAGCAGGCGGAAAAGCTGCCGCTGGAGCATGTGGCGGGGCTGTACCAGTCCGATATGGCGGCAGGGGCGGACATTTATTACAACGCCCAGATGTACACCGACGGCAGATACGAGATCACCCGTGTGGAGGATACCGGCGACGGCGGTTCAAAGGATACGGTTGTCTCCACCGGCACCTACTCCGCACTGGAATTTGGCTATATGATGGAGGACGATACGACCGGCGAGGATCAGGCGATCACCATGGATCACACCGGCTTTTACTGGCGGGATGCCGAGCTGAACCGGCTGACGCATTTCCACCAGTTTGCTGCCTACGGCGTAAAGTCCTGATATTCTGATACATAAAATGATCCCCCTGCTTTTCGGCAGGGGGATCGCTTTGTTGATAGGGATAATCAGAATTCCAGTTTCTTTTCGATGTAGTTGCGCAGCTCGCTGATGGGCAGGCGGATCTGCTCCATGGTGTCGCGGTCACGAATGGTCACGCAGTTGTCGGCAGGGGTGTTCTCATCGCCGACGGTCTCAAAGTCCACGGTGATGCACAGGGGGGTGCCGATCTCGTCCTCGCGGCGGTAACGCTTGCCGATGGAGCCGGCGTCGTCATAATCCACCATAAAGTACTTGGAAAGCTCCTGCTGGATCTCACGACCCTTATCCGCCAGCTTCTTGGAGAGGGGCAGCACCGCCGCCTTGTAGGGCGCCAGCGCGGGGTGCAGGCGCAGCACGGTGCGCACATCGTCCTTGCCGCTCTTATCCTGACCAAGCACCTCCTCATCGTAGGCGTCGCACAGGAAGGCGAGGAAGCTGCGCTCCACGCCGAGGGACGGCTCGATGACATAGGGGATATAGTGCTCGTTCTTTTCCTGGTCGAAGTAGGTCAAGTCTTTGCCGCTGGTGTTCTGGTGCTGGGTCAGGTCGTAATCGGTGCGGTCGGCAACGCCCCACAGCTCGCCCCAGCCAAAGGGGAACATAAACTCGAAGTCGGTGGTCGCCTTGGAGTAGAAGCACAGCTCCTCGGGATCGTGGTCACGCAGACGCAGGTTCTCGTCCTTCATGCCCAGCGAGAGCAGCCACTGATGGCAGAAGTTGCGCCAGTACTGGAACCACTCCAGATCGGTATTGGGCTGGCAGAAGAACTCCAGCTCCATCTGCTCAAATTCGCGCACACGGAAGATGAAGTTGCCGGGGGTAATTTCATTGCGGAAGCTCTTACCGATCTGACCGATGCCGAAGGGCAGCTTGCGGCGGGTGGTGCGCTGGACATTGACAAAGTTGACAAAGATGCCCTGCGCAGTCTCGGGGCGCAGATAAACGGTGTTCTTGGCGTCCTCAGTGACACCCTGGAAGGTCTTGAACATCAAATTGAATTGGCGGATATCGGTGAAATTGTGCTTGCCGCAGGTGGGGCAGGGGATATTGTGCTCCTCCACAAAGTCCTTCATCTCCGCCTGAGAGAAGGCATCGATGGGACGGGGCAGGGTAAAGTCGTTCTTGGCGCACCAGTCCTCGATGAGCTTATCGGCACGGAAGCGCTCGTGGCACTCACGGCAGTCCATCAGCGGATCGGAGAAGCCGGAAAGGTGACCGGAGGCGACCCAGGTCTGGGGGTTCATCAGGATAGCGGCGTCCTGACCGACATTGTAGGGGTTCTCCTGAATAAACTTCTTCCACCAGGCGCGCTTGATGTTGTTCTTCAGCTCCACGCCCAGGGGACCGTAATCCCATGTGTTGGCAAGACCGCCGTAGATCTCGCTGCCGGCGTAAACAAACCCACGGTTTTTACACAGGTTTACCAGCGTATCCATCGATTTTTCGGTATTCTTCATATTGTCTTTCCTCCTTGGCTCGCCCGTAAGCAGGCTGATAACCATAATATAATATTGTACTTCCCACCGGGAAATAAGTCAATATCACAGGGCAAAAAAGCAGTGGCTTGCCGCAGGGAGCGGCAAGAAACGGCATGCAGCCCGCAGGGCAGCCTGCTTTTTCGACAAAACTGCCCTCCTGCCGCAGCAGGAAGGCAGACGCTTTCGCCGGAAAATGTGTGATTTCACCTTTTTTCCGTTGGAGACATCATTTTTTGCTGTTCCTTCAGTTCCCGATAGAATACATCTAAAATACCCACATAGCCGGACTTCCATGGCTTATTGCGGCCACAGTAGTGAATGATGACGGTATGCTGCCGCACCCAGTGAAGATTATGATGAGGGTGAGCCGGATTGGCATTGTAAACGGCAAGAATTCGGTCGCTCAGATTATAGAGCTGGCTGTCAATCATCTTGACCCGGCTGCCGTACAGCGCCGTCAGGATATCCTGATCCGGCAGCAGCAGGGCATCAAAGTGTTCTGCGGCATATTGCCGGATCGCTCCCAAATCAAGCTCCTGCCGCAGACCGTTCAGCTCCATCATAATTACACCGGTATTGATGTAGGGAACCGGCTTTTCCAGACCAAGGCGGTGGCTGTTGGCACGGGTCAGCAGCTCCCGGGTATGGGTGCATGCCATGAACAGCTTTCCCTCAAAATCGCTGCGGTACAGCGACCCCAACGGGTTGATCACAACAATATCAGCGTCCAGATACAGGATACGGTCCAGCTCCGGCGGGAGCAGCAGCGGTGCAGCCAGCCGGTAGTAGATCTCCTGAGGGTAACGCTCCGTTTCCGGGAAGCCATCGAACAGTTCCCTTGGGACGGCAATAAAATGCAGAGTGACAGCGTCCGGCGCCTGTTGCATAAGTGTTTGCTGCGCCTCCTCGGATAGATCGGAGGAGAGCAGATAAGCATCATAATGCGCCTCGCCGCCGTGCAACACAATGGAGGACAGACAGTCCAGAAGCGGGCCGATATAGCCCCCGTTAATGCAGAATAACAGGTTCATGCTGCGCCTCTTTCCCCATGCATCAGCCGTTCAGGATCTTCATGAATTCCTCGCCGGTGATGGTTTCCTTTTCATACAGGTATTTGGCCAGCTCGTCCAGCTTTTCGCGCTTTTCGTTCAGGATTTGAGAAGCTTTTTCGTGCTGGTTCTTTACGATGGAAATAACCAGCCGGTCGATCTCCGCCTGTGTACCGGCAGAGCAGGCAAGAGAAGTGTCCCCGCCGAGATACTGGTTGTTCACCGTTTCCAGTGCCACCATATCAAATTCATCGCTCATGCCGTACTGGGTCAGCATGGCGCGCGCCAGACGGGTCGCCTGCTCGATATCATTGGAGGCACCGGTGGTAATGGAGCCAAACTTGACCTCCTCCGCAGCGCGACCGCCGGTCAGGGTGGCAATCTTGTTTTCGATTTCTTCTTTGTTCATCAGGTAGTGGTTCCCCTCATCGACCTGCATGGTATAGCCCAAGGCACCGGAGGTGCGGGGGATAATAGTGATCTTCTGTACCGGCGCGGAGTGGCTCTGGCAGGCAGCCACCAGTGCATGACCGATTTCATGGTAGGAGACGATCCACTTTTCGTGGTCGGTCAGAATGGCATTCTTCTTCTGATAGCCGGCAATGACCACTTCAATGCT
>CAKSYU010000060.1 GCA_934524965.1 uncultured Angelakisella sp. | reverse complement strand
GCTATACCCGCATCATCAAGATCGGTCCCCGCCGCGGCGACGCCGCTGAGATGGCGATCATCGAGCTGATCTGATCTCATCAGCAGGCAGACTGAAAAAGAGAAAGCCCCCGTTCCGTATGGAGCGGGGGCTTTTGTCATATGTGGAGGGAGGGTATGGGAACGGGGGACACAAAAAACAAATTTTGACAAGGGAGGGAAAACCTGTTATATTAGCGGTAGAAAAGGGAGGGAAGAAAATGAAGCGAGCACAGAAACGACTGGCGCTGATATGCTGTCTGATGGCGATATTCCTGACAGCAACAGCATGCGGCAAGCAGCCGGTGGAACCGGTGCAGCAGGAACCATCGGTGGTGGACGAACCGGAGGGCTTGCAGGAGCCGAGCGTCATTACACCGAAGCCGCCGCGGCAGGAGCCGGAGAAAAAGCAGGAGAAACAGCTTGATGTCGGCTATCTGAGGGAGCTGGAAGTCCACTGCGAACAGTATGGGGAACTGTACCACCTGTGGGTGGAGACCGACAAGGAAACGATGCAGACCCTGACGGTAAAGCAGTACCAGAACTATGACTTTGGTACGGGCGCGCGGGGCGGTGTGACCCAGTATGTAGAAATAGATGGCGAGCAGCAAACGGTGTACTGGACGACCTTTGTATTCCCCGACGGTACGGGGCTGTGCTGGCACGGCGGCAACTGGCGGTGGGGCAGCTACGGCGTGCTGGACGAGGGACTGCGGATACCGGAACCGCTTTATTACATCGGCAGCGAGGAGGACGGCGACAAGGAAGTGACCATTACCCCGTGGACGCCGCCGGAGAACGACGCTGCAAACAAAACAGAATAAAAACGAAGCGGGAGAGGGAGCAAGACCTCTCCCCTGTTTTTATGGAACAAAATTTGTGTTAAATACTTGACAAGGCAAAGAAATGTGACTATACTAAAATATACGTTGCAGAACAGGCGTTTTGAAACGAAAGTTTTAATAAGATGGGAGGGAACACCATGCCGCCAAAACCGAAATTCACCAAAGAGGAGATTGTGGCAGCCGCCTTGCAGATCGTCTCCGAAAAAGGCGTGGAGGCGCTGACGGCAAAGGAGCTGGGCGACGCGCTGGGCAGCTCCGCCCGTCCCATTTTTACGGTGTTCCGCAGCATGAAAGAGGTGCAGGAGGAGGTGCGTGCCGCCGCCATGCGCCGCTTTGAAAGCTACGCGGAGTGCAGTATACCGGATATCCCTCTATTTAAGCAGGTGGGAATGCAGATGGTGCTGTTTGGAGCGCAGGAACCGAAGCTGTACCAGCTGCTGTTTATGCGGGAAAACCGCAGCGCGGTCAGCTTTGAAGATGTATTCGGGGAACTGGGCGAAACGGCAAAGATGTGCATGGAGCTGCTGCGGCAGGACTATGACCTGAGCGACGAGGAAACCCGACGACTTTTTGAAAATGTGTGGATCTATACCTTTGGCGTCGGGGCACTGTGCGCCACAAGGGTGTGTCATTTTTCGGAGGAGCGGCTGAGCGAAATGCTGACCACCGAGTTTACAGCCATGATGATGCTGGTGAAGAGCGGAAAACGCCAAGGGGAGGAAGCAAAGTGCAGGAGCTGAAGATCGGGCGGGTGTACCGCCACTTTAAGGGCGATTACTATGTGGTGGAGGGCGTGGCAAACCACTCCGAGAGCGGGGAACCGTATGTCATCTACCGCAAGCTGTATGGCGATGGCGGGCTGTGGATCCGACCGCTGGAGATGTTCCTGAGCCGTGTGGATAAGGAGAAATATCCGGCGGTGGAGCAGGAATACCGCTTCCAGCTGCAGGAGATCCCCAGCGTGGCAAAGCATTAACAGGGGGCGGACAAGATGAATGAGCAGACCCGATGGGTGCTGTGCCCCGCCTGTTAGGGAAAAACAAGGACGCAGATTCGGCAGGATACGGTGCTGGAAAACTTCCCGTTGTTCTGCCCCAAGTGCAAGATGACATTTTTGATCGCGGTACATAAAGGAAAAATAGAATATACAGAAAAAGCCGGACGCTAAGACGCTGAGCTTGCCCTGTTCCCTTTGGCAAAAGCCATAGGAAGAAGGGCATGCGGCGTCTTTTTTGATAAAAAGAAAGGAAGCAGAATGATGAATGAAAAATCAATCCGCCTGCTGTGGGTGGCGGCAGCGCTGATGCTGGCGGCAGGAACAATATTCGCCCTTTTGGGCAGGTGGACCTATGCGGTGTTGCTGGCAGCCGGCGCACTGGGTTGCGCGGTCGGCGCGTGGAATGGAAAGAACGGAAAGGAACAGTAGAACCAAAACACGGAGAAGAAAGGGAAAAGAGAACACAGTATGAGAAATTGCAAATGGACGGAGATCCTGATGATAATGTCGCTGGTCGTTATATTGTTTTCCGGCTGTCGGGTGCATATCAGCACCGGCGGCAGGGACTATATGAGCGGTGAGACCTACCCCGATGCGGAAAGCTACCAAACCGGCAGCTTTACCTACACAGCGGCGGAGGTGACGGCGGTGGAGATCTACTGGCGCTCCGGCGAGGTGGAGCTGATAGAGACGGAGGAGGAAGAACTGCAGGTAAGCGAGAGCAGTGACCTGCTGCAGGAAAGCGCGATGCATTGGCTGCTGGATAACGGGACGCTGCGTATCCGCTTCTGCGGTTCCGGCGAAAAGATCGATGTAGACCCCAATGACAAATACCTGACCGTGGAGCTCCCAAAGGGCATTGCGCTTTCGGTCCACACCACCTCTGCCGCGGTAAAAGCGGAGACGCTGGAGCAGCAGAATGTGTTGGTTGCCGCCCTTTCCGGAAGAACGGAGCTGGGCGAGGTCACGGCGCAAAGTGTTGATCTGAGCAGCAGCTCCGGCTCCATTGCGGCGGAGAGCATTATGGCGGATACTCTGCGGTGCGGCAGTTCCTCCGGTGCGGTATGGATAGAGCGTGCCGCGGTGGAAACGGTCGGTATCAAGACAAGCAGCGGCAGCGTAAAGCTGGACGAGGTTTCGGCAGAGGGAATAACGGTTGGCAGCTCCAGCGGGAGCGTCAAGCTGGGGCTGACGGCGATCGGCGAAGCGGAGATCCATACTTCCAGCGGCAGTATTACCCTGCGGCTGCCGGAGGAGGGCGCTTCGCTGACCTATTCCGCCGGCGGCGGCAAGCTGCATACCGCCCTTGCCTATGAGCGCCGTGGCGACCTGTATGTTTTCGGCAGCGGGACGGGCAGCATCACCGTGGAAAGCGGCAGCGGCAGCCTGACCGTGAGGGACTGAATGGAATGCACAATACAGGCGCGGCTGACGGTGTACTTTGAGGAGTCGTTCTGGGTCGGGGTTTACGAGCAGATAGAAGGCGGGAAGCTTTCTGCCGCGAAGGTGACCTTTGGCAGTGAGCCGAAGGACTATGAGGTGTGGGCGTATTTTCTGCGGCACTATTCCGTGCTGCGGTTCAGCCCCGCGGTGGAGGCAGCCGTCCCCAAGACCGTAGGGAACCCCAAACGCCGGCAGCGGTCGGCGGCAAAGCTGGTGCGGCAGGACGGCATCGGCACCAGGGCACAGCAGGCACTTGCCGCTGGACGGGAAGCGATGAAAACCGAGCGGCAGCGCCAAAGCCGCGCGCAAAAGGCGGCAGAAACGGAGCGGCAGTTTGCCCTGCGGCAGCAAAAACGAAAAGAAAAGCACAAAGGACACTAAAAAAGAGCGGCAGCCGAGGGACTGTCGCTCTTTAATTGCGATTTTAGATTTGTTAACGAACAGAGGAAGATGGTGCTTATTCTGATTCCAGTGCCAGCCGGTACAGCTCGCCCTTACGGTAGCCGGTCTCCTTGGCGACCTGCTTGGCGGCATCACTGAGGGACTGCCCCTCCCCAGCAAGGCGGCGCACCAGCGCGGCTGCCTGCTCCGGCGTCATCTGTTCGGCGGGGTTGTCCTCCCCTGCCCCCTCGACGATAAGGACATACTCCCCGCGCGGTTCCCGCTCGGCATATTCCGCCGCAGCGGCGGCAAGGGTGGTGCGGCGCAGCTCCTCGTGCAGCTTGGTCAGCTCCCGACACAGGGTAACCGGGCGGTCGCCCAAGCTCTCCAGCAGCGCCGCGAGGGTCTGACGCAGGCGGTGGGGCGCTTCGTAAAAGATGAGGGTGTGCGGCAGGCGGGCAACAGCTTGCAGGGCGGCTTCCCGTTCCCCTTTTTTGACGGGCAGGAAGCCCTCAAAAAGGAATTTACCGGTGGGCAAGCCGCTGGCGGCAAGCGCGGTCATGGCGGCGGTGGGACCCGGCACGGTGGCAAGGGCAATACCGTTTTCATGGCAGAGTGCGACCAGTTCCTCGCCGGGATCGCTGATGCAGGGCATGCCCGCATCAGTGACGATGGCACCGCTTTCACCGTTCATCAGCCGCTGCAAAAGCTCCGGTCCGCGTGCGGCTGCATTGTGTTCGTGATAGCTGATGAGGGTCGCGCGGATCCCGAAATGATTGAGCAGCTTGAGGGTGACGCGGGTATCCTCGGCGGCGATGAAGTCCACCGTTTTCAGCATTTCCACGGCACGGGGGGAGAAGTCACCCAAATTCCCAATAGGGGTTCCCACGATATATAAGGTTCCCATACGCACAAAATCCTTTACAAATAGAATAAAAGCAACAGATTATACAATATGATATATCATTTTCATCTCATCGCTATAGTTGCCGTCCGCGTTTTCCACGATGAGCGGCGGTTCCACGGAAAGCCCAGGCTTGGCACCGGCTTTTCCCTCTGCTAAAAAGAGCCACGGGGCTTTTTCCGGTCGCTGCTGTACCCAGCGCAGGCGCTTCGGCTCCAAACCGGCGGTACGCATGGCGGAAAGCACATTGGTCAGGCGCTCCGGACGCTGACACAGGCAGAAGCGCCCACCGTATTGCAGCAGCCAGGCAGCCGCCGAGCAGACCTCCTCCACGGTGCAGCTTTCCTGCTGCTCATGGCGGGCACGGCGTCGGCTGTCCTCCGGACAAAGGTAGCCGGTGCCGGCAGGGAAATAAGGCGGGTTGCAGGTGACCAGCCGGAAGCTATGGGCAGGCAGCAGGGAACGGATCTCCCGCAGATCTCCCTGCACGGGGGAAAAGTCGGCAAGGGAGGAAGCGGCGACGGTCTCACGCATCAGTGCCACGGCATCGGGCGCGATCTCCACTGCCGTGATCGACTGTGGGGGACGCTGCCGCCGCAGCATAAGCAATCCAATAATGCCGCAGCCGGCGCACAGATCACAGACGGCATCAATGCCCCGCGCCGCCGCAAAGTGTTCCAACAGGAAGGCGTCGGTGCCAAACCGGTGGGTATCGTCGATGGCGATCCGGATAGAGTCCGATAGATTTTCCCATTGCATGGCAGCTGCTCCTTCCTTTGTAGACGAACCATAAACAGTATAGCACATCATGCACAAAATCGGAAGAAATGATTTGGCGGAAAAGAAAGAGATTTTTTCAAAAAATCCAGTAAAAAGTGCTTGACAAGCTGTTGTGATTATAATATAATAAACAAGCTGTCACCTACGGGGTGACGGTGGAGTGCACCTTGAAAATTGAACAGCATTCACTTGAAATTGACTGA
>CAKSYU010000059.1 GCA_934524965.1 uncultured Angelakisella sp. | reverse complement strand
GTGAATACCGATCCCACCGCCTTCAAGGGCGTATGGGTATTCTGCGAGCAGCGCGAGGGCAAGCTGATGCCCACCGACTTCGAGCTGATCAGCGAAGGACGCAAGCTGGCGGACGACCTCGGCGTTGAGCTGTGCGGTCTGCTGCTGGGCGATAAGGTCGAGGGTCTTGCCAAGGAGCTGGGCGGCTACGGCGCTGACCGTATCATCGTTTGCGAGCACCCCCTGCTGAAGGACTACACCACCGATGCCTACACCAAGGTCATCTGCGATGTCGTTATGGAAAAGAAGCCCGAGATCATGCTCATCGGCGCGACCAATATCGGTCGTGATCTGGGGCCCCGGTGTGCCGCTACCCTGCACACCGGTCTGACCGCCGACTGCACCCACCTTGATGTTGATGTGGAGAAGTACAAGGCGTTCCTGAAGACCACCTCCACCATGGATGTGGATAACATGAAGTTTGATGAGGGCACCCACCTGAAGATGACCCGTCCCGCTTTCGGCGGTCACCTGATGGCTACCATCATCTGTCCCCGCTTCCGTCCTCAGATGTCCACCGTCCGTCCCGGTGTTATGCAGCGCGCTCCTTTCGATCAGGCGAAAGCCGATAAGGTCGTTGTGGAGAAGTACCCTGTTGAACTGGCGGCTTCCGACCTCAAGACCGAGGTTCTGGAGATCGTCAAGGCTGCCAAGGATCTCGTTGATCTGACCGGTGCTGAAGTCATCGTATCTGTCGGTCGCGGTATCGGCAAAGATGTTTCCACCGGTATCAAGCTGGCGGAGGAGCTTGCCGAGGCTCTGGGCGGCGGCGTAGTCGGCGGCAGCCGTGCCGCTGTTGATGCCGGCTGGCTCTCTGCCGATCATCAGGTCGGTCAGACCGGTAAGACTGTCCGTCCCAAGATCTATGTCGCTCTGGGTATCTCCGGTGCTATCCAGCACCTCGCCGGTATGCAGGATTCCGAGTGCATCATCGCGGTGAACAAGAACGAGACCGCTCCCATCTTCGAGGCTGCCGATTACGGCATCTGCGGCGACCTGTTCAAGGTCGTTCCCATGATGATCGAGGCACTCAAAGCCGAAAAGAAATAAGCTCTGACACAAAAGCCCCTGCCTTTCATCGGGCAGGGGCTTTGGCTATCCGTTTGCGGCGATAAAGCAGCGCCGGCACCCTTTTGAGGTACCGACGCTGTTTTTCTTGCTTTTATCAGCCGAAGAAGCGTTTGATCTCGATCTCGGCGTTCTCTACGCTGTCGGAGCCGTGAATGAGGTTCTCGCTGGTGCAGCAGGCATAATCGCCGCGAATGGTGCCGGCAGCGGCTTCCTCAAACTTGGTGGCGCCCATGATGATGCGCATGCCCTTTACGGCGTTGTCGCCCTCTACGATCATCGCAAGCACCGGTCCGCTGGTCATGTAGGTCACGATCTCAGGGAAGAAGGGCTTGTCGGCAATGTGGGCATAATGCTCACGCAGAATCGGCTCATCAAGGGTCATCATCTTAGCGTCAACGATCTTGTAGTTCTTGCGCTCAATACGGGAGATGACCTCACCCATTAAACCGCGCTTGACGCAATCGGGCTTCAGCATGATATAGGTTCTTTCCATAGCCATAGTTTATACACTCCTTATTCTTCTGCAAATTCTCAGTTTGCAAATTTCCTATATAGTATAACAGAAAAAGAAGTTCTTGGCTATCCCTTTTGCAGCAGGATCAAAAAAGTTTTTTCTTTGTTTGACTGCTGCCCCATAAAATGCTACAATAGCCACTGTTAAAGGGCAGCTTCAGCTCCCGTTCGCCCGCAGGGCAGCCCGCCTGCGGCGGGCTCGGCGGCTCCGCCGCCGGTTCCGGCTTCGCCGGAACGCCCTGCGGGCGCCCTACCCTGTTTCCCGCTCTCCCCTATCTATTACCCCACGATCGGAGGTCAACATCTATGGTAAAACAACTGGGCGATAAAAAACCGGATACCGCCAAAGCCGCTTTCATTGCCGAAAACGCCTCTGTCCTTGGTGATGTCACCCTTGCGGAAGGCAGCAGCGTGTGGTATGGTGCTGTGATCCGCGGCGACCTTGACCACATCACCATCGGCAAAAACAGCAATGTGCAGGATAACTGTACCCTGCATGGCGACCGCGGCTACCCCATCACCTTAGGCGAAGGGGTCTCCATTGGTCACAATGCCGTGGTACACGGCGCCACCGTTGGCGATAACACCGTCATCGGCATGGGCTCCGTGCTGCTCAATGGCTGCGTCATCGGCAAAAACAGCATTGTCGGCGCGGGCGCGGTGGTCTCCGGCGGTGCGCGCTTCCCCGATGGCTCCCTCATCGTCGGGATCCCCGCCAAGGCGATCTCCGAACTACACCCCGTACAGATTGAGCATAACCGCGAAAATGCCGCGACCTACTGCCGTCTGGCGCTGGAGCACGCAAAGGAGGCGGAATAATGTCTACTCCCACCGGATTTTCCGCTTTCCTTACCCGTAAGAATATCAAACCCTCGGCAAAGCTCTACTTTGTCGATGCCATGAGCGCCATGGCAATGGGGCTTTTCGCTTCCCTGCTTATCGGCACCATACTGGATACATTGGGAGATCTGTTTCACTGGGAATGGCTCATCACCGCAGCCGGTTATGCCAGCAGCGCCACCGGTATCGCCATTGCGGTCGCCATCGGCGTTTCGCTTTCTGCGCCGCCGCTGGTCTTGTACTCGCTATGTGCCGTGGGACTTGGCTCCTACTCGGTAGGTGGACCGCTGGGTGCTTTCTTTGCCGTCATCGTTGCCGCCGAGCTGGGCAAAGCGGTCAGCCGCGAAACCAAGATTGATATTCTTGTTACCCCCACCGTCACTATTCTTTCGGGCTTGGGGGTCGGTTCCCTCATCGGTCCCGGCGTCAGCCTGCTCATGAACGGCTTTGGTCAGCTGATTGTGCGGGCGACCCAGCTTCGCCCGTTCCTCATGGGCATTATTGTTTCGGTGCTGGTCGGCATTGTCCTCACTCTGCCCATTAGTTCCGCTGCCATCTGCTTCACCCTCACCCTCACCGGTCTGGCGGGCGGTGCCGCTACGGCGGGCTGCTGCGCCCAGATGATTGGCTTTGCCGTCATGAGCTTTGCCGAAAACGGCTGGGGCGGTCTGGTAGCGCAGGGGCTTGGCACCTCCATGCTGCAAATGGGCAATATCGTCAAAAATCCCCGCATCTGGCTGCCTCCCACCCTTGCAGCTGCCATCACGGGTCCCATCGCCACCTGTGTGTTCCGGCTGGAAAACGGCATTGCCATTGCCAGCGGCATGGGTACCTGCGGGCTGGTCGGGCCCATCGGCATCGTCAGCTGGGAGGGCTTCGGCGGCGCGTTCCACTGGCTGGGGCTTATCCTCGTCTGCTTTGTACTGCCCGCTGTTCTCACCCCACTCATTGCGCTGCCCATGCGCCGTTTGGGGTGGATCAAAGCCGGCGACTGCAAATTGGATCTTTAACCTCATCAAAAAAGTACCCTTTCACGGGTACTTTTCTTTTTATGTGTTTACTTTTTCCGCTCAGCGCTGTTTGGGAACATACTATCCAACAGCGCATTGCAGCCCATTACAATATCGTTATACGCCGTCACAAAGTCCCCCGTGTACCACGGGTCGTCGATATCCCTCGGCTGATGGGTAAAGTCCAGCAGCCGATGCAGCTTGCTCTGCGGGTCTCCGCCGAATTCCTGCTCCATCGCCTGCACATGGCTGCGTGTCATACCCAACAGGTAGTCAAAGCGGTCATAATCTGCCGTCGTGATATTGCGGGAACCGCGCTGGTAATAGGGGATATTCTCCCGCTTCAGCTGACGCACTGTACCGTTATGTACGGGGCTGTTCGGGGCAAAGACCGTTGTACCGGCGCTCTCGCAGCCCACTGCGTTTTCCAATCCGCGTCGCCGCGCCAGCTCCCGAAAAACAAACTCCGCCATGGGGCTTCTGCAAACATTCCCATTGCACACAAATAAAACTCGCTTCATGCTATCTATCCTTTTTGTAGTAATCTTTTAAATAATACAATTCGTATCCATTCTTTACTACACTATTATAGCACAGCCGTTCTCTCCGGAAAAGAACTATCTTTGCTATAAGATCATATTCAGCTCTAGTTCTTCCCCATCGCTGATGCCCCAGAATACCTCCTCCGCCGAACCGACGCCCTGCCGGTGCAGCTCCGCACGGAGCCAGCGCTCATCTCGTCCCAGACGGCTGAGACTCTCCCGAATAATCTCTCCCTCCGCAATAACGGTGCAGCATTGGGCAAATTCTTTCATCTTGCTCCCCTCCTTTTCCCCGTAGTATTCCCCACTCTTCAAAACTTTAAGCCGAAAATTTTATAATTTGCTCTTGATTTTAGGAATTATTCCTGTTATAATAAATTTGACCTCCCAAAAGAGGATAAAACGACATCGAACTGCGTGAAAGGAGTCATCAATTATGGAACTGAAAGGCACCAAGACCGAACAGAACCTGCGGACAGCGTTTGCGGGGGAATCTCAAGCACGCAATAAATACACCTACTTTGCCAGCGTCGCCAAAAAAGAGGGCTACGAGCAGATCGCGGAGATCTTCACCAAGACCGCCGAAAATGAAAAGGAACATGCCAAGATGTGGTTTAAGGCACTGGGTGAGCTGGGCAGCACCGCCGAAAACCTACTGCACGCCGCCGAGGGTGAAAACTACGAATGGACCGATATGTACGATACCTTTGCCAAGGAAGCCGAGGAAGAGGGCTTTACCGAGCTGGCGTATAAGTTCCGTGCCGTCGCGGCTATCGAAAAGGCGCACGAGGAACGCTACCGTGCCCTGCTGAACAATGTCGAAATGCAGAAGGTCTTTGAAAAGAGTGAGGAGACCATGTGGGAGTGCCGCAACTGCGGTCATCTGGTCATCGGCAAAAAGGCGCCCGCCGTCTGCCCCGTCTGTGCCCACCCGCAGAGCTACTTTGAAGTACGCAAGGAAAACTACTGATCAAAAAAAGGAGAGAATGATATGGAGCAGAAATTCTATATTTGCAAGCATTGCGGCAACATCATTGCCAAGGTGAAGGACTGCGGCGTACCCGTTATGTGCTGCGGCGAGAAGATGAGTGAGATCATTCCCAACACCACCGATGCCGCCGTGGAAAAGCATGTTCCCGTATGGACAGTCGAAAACGGCATCGTCCATGTAAAGGTAAGCACCGTGGAGCACCCCATGCTGCCGGAGCACTACATTGAGTGGATCTCCATTCACACCAAGCAGGGCAACCAGCGCAAGGAGCTGCACGCCGGTGAAAAGCCGGAGGTCTGCTTTGCGCTGTGCGAGGGCGACGAGGTAGAGAGTGTGTATGCCTACTGCAACCTGCATGGACTTTGGAAAGCTTAAAAACATCATCATATAAAAACGCACCGGACAGGTTTTATCGCCTATCCGGTGTTTCTTTATGGTTATGATGTCTCAGTCCTGCCACAGCATGATATTGCCGCTTTGCAGCGTTTTTGGCACATCAATGATGCGCTGGTTGGAGGAGCCGCGAAAACGCAGGGAGATATCGTACAGCGCCTGCTGGAAGCGTCCGTCCACCAGCACGTCCAGCAGGGAAAGCAGCTCCGGTGTGACCTCACAGCAGGGGTGGCTGCCGGCGGTATTCAGTTCCTCCCATGTAAAGCCGCTGAACGCCCAAATGGTTTTTTCGGGCAGCTCCTTGCGCACCCGCCGCAAAAAGGGCAGCAGCGCCCGCTGGTTCTGCGGTTCCATCGGCTCGCCGCCCAAAAGGGTCAGTCCATTGATGAAATTGGGACGGAGCAGCCGGAGCAGCTCGTCCTCCACCACGGGAGTAAAGGGCTTACCGTAGGCAAAGTCCCAGGTCTCGGGCTGAAAGCAATTTTCGCAGTGATTGGTGCAGCCGGAAACAAACAGCGTGACCCGCACCCCTTCGCCGTTGGCGATATCGCAGTTTTTAATACTGGCGTAATTCATACTCTCTCCTAAAAGCCAAAATGTAAGGTTTTCGATCCGGGCTTCGCCGCCAAAGGGACGCCCCGCAGAGCGTCCCTCTTTTGATGAAACGGTTTTCGGTTTACAGGTGCAGCACGCGTTCCTTGATCTCCTGCGTGCGTCCCTGGTTCCAGAACTGCGTCCCGATATATCCGCAGGTACGGCGGGCAACATTCATCTTATCCTGATCGGTGTTACCGCACTTGGGGCAGCGCCAGATGAGCTTGCCGTCCTGCTCCACGATCTCGATCTCGCCGTCCCAGCCGCACACCTGACAATAGTCGCTCTTGGTATTCAGCTCGGCATAGATGATATTATCGTAGATGAAGCGCATGACCTGCAATACAGCCTCCAGGTTTTGCTGCATATTGGGTACTTCCACATAGCTGATCGCGCCGCCGGGAGAGAGATGCTGGAACTGTGCCTCAAACCGCAGCTTGTCAAAGGCATTGATCTCCTCGGTAACATGAACATGGTAGCTGTTGGTAATGTAGCTCTTGTCGGTCACGCCCTCGATGACACCAAAGCGCTTTTGCAGGCACTTGGCAAACTTGTAGGTCGTGCTTTCCAGCGGGGTGCCGTACAGGCTGAAATCAATATTGTGCTCCTCTTTCCACTTCTTGCAGGCAGTGTTCATGTACTGCATGATCTCCAGTGCGAAGGGAGTGGCGGAAGGGTCGGTATGGCTCTTGCCGGTCATGTATTTCACACATTCGTAAAGACCGGCGTAGCCCAGACTGATGGTGGAATAGCCGCCGTACAGCAGCTTATCGATGGTCTCGCCCTTCTTCAGGCGGGCACAGGCGCCATACTGCCACAGGATCGGCGCGGCATCGGAAAGGGTTCCCTTCAGACGGTTATGGCGGCACATCAGCGCACGGTGGCACAGCTCCAGCCGCTCGTCAAAGATCTTCCAGAATTT
>CAKSYU010000058.1 GCA_934524965.1 uncultured Angelakisella sp. | reverse complement strand
CGAACGGTGATGATCGGCTCGTTGGGGAAGATCGGGGTGCCCTCCTTGATGCTCCAGACATCGCAGCAGAACTTAAAGTTCCGCAGGAACTCGAAGAATTTCTCTGAGAAACAGCCCTTTTTACGGAAATATTCAATGTCCTCCTCAGTAAAGGAAAGGCCGTTGATCAGCTCAATAACCTGCTGCAAGCCTGCATAGATGGCAAAACCGCCGTTTTCCGGCACGCGGCGGAAAAAAACATCGAATACGGCGATCTTATCCTGAATACCAGCGTGGAAATAACCGTTAATCATGGTGTATTCATAGTAGTCAGTAAGCAGGGTCAGGTTGCGTTCACGGGTGAGATAGTCGCTCATAATGATATAACATTCCTTTCTACTGCTGTGTTGAATTCTGCTGCGGCAGCGCCACGCCCTGCGGGACGGTGAGCGTCGCTTGCTCGGTATAAGTCGCAAAGGGTTCATCGACCGCGGGAGTCTGCTCCTTATGGTACACTAAAATGGAAACGGTGACAGCGTAGCTGCCCGCCTGCGGCAGCTTTTCCGGATAGGCATACAGCAGGTACTCCCCTGCCCCGATGGTTGGGGTCGTCAGCAGTACGGTGCCGTCCGGCAGGGTGTAGCGCACCTGCATCACACACTCGTTGCCCGCTGTATTTTCCAACAGCAGCGGCAGGCTGCCATCCTGCGCCATACCCAGACTGCCGTTATAGAGATACCAAAAATACTCCGGCGTGGTGTTCTGCGGGGAATTTTCGTACCCCGGCAGGCGACCGGTATGTACGGCGGTATCCGCAAGCGCCGCAGGGGTCGGCTCGACCGGCTGTGCCTGGGGAGAAAACAGCGCCAGCGCCAGACCGACGCCGACTGACGCCGCCAGAACCAGCAGCGCGGAGATTATCTTTTTGGCTGCTGCCATGCGCGGCGCCCCTTTCTTTCCTTCGGTGAAATATACTGGGTTAAATAAAATGAACGATAATATTATACCGCATTTTGTACTAAAACACAACACCCGTTATAACACAAAAACCCCCGACCGGAAAATGGTCGGGGGTCTTGGGTCGGGATAGCGGAAGCTACTGTTATGGCGCTTCGATATTGCCGGCGGTGTCCTCATCTCCGGCGGGGGTCAGGGTATCCACCCGACCGGTGGTGCCGGTATTGAACTCGGTGCCGGAAACACTGTCATTCATAATGGTGGTGACAGAGTAGAGATAAAAATCCTTGCCGTTTTTGCGCAGCTCATACAGCATGTATTTGGAGGGTGTCTCTTCCAGATTGCCCTTGCTGTCGTAATTGATGCTGAGCACCGTGGTAGGCGGCACATAGCCGATGGTAAGACGGCAGCTTTCCTGCTGCATCGCGATCTTTTCCACGCTGGGTGTAGCAAAGCCGGTCATGGCAATGATGGGCACATGGTAGGAGGCGATATCGCTATCGTATTGGTAGGCGTTTTCCATATCGCCGATGGTCATATGCTCCAGCTTGATCTCCGGTCCGAACAGGCTTGTCGCCTGCGCGTCCACATCTGCCGCGGGAATGATCATGCGTCCGTATTCATCGAACTGGTAGCTGCCGCGCCGCTCGCCCAGCATACACGCCCACAGGCTGCTTTGCAGCAGGAATTCGTTATCACAGGTGGTGGGATCGGTAAAATCGGGCGGGTCAAACATGACCACCGGCAGCAGCATCTGCTCGTACTTGGTCTTTTGGGCGGTGTTATCCGCCAGATTGCGGGTAAGACCGTAGCACCAGTTGAACACGGTGCCTAAGCCTATGACGCACAGCACGATAAAAACGAGACCAATAGGCGCCGCATGACGGTTACGGGCATTCGTTTTCTCTGTACTCATAAGAGGTTCCTTTCCTTGGGGCGCGCGTCATTCCTTCTCCTTTGCCTTTTCGGCTTCCTTTTCGGGATCGGGAGTCAGAGAAACGCGCATCTTTTCGATCTTCTGTTCCTCCATTTCCAGCACGGTAAAGGACAGTCTGCCCAGCTGGAAGGTCTCGCCCACGGTGGGGATATGCTCCAGCACCGAGAGCGCCAGACCATTCATGGTATCGTAGTCGTCCTCCTCGATATCGGCGGGGTGATAGTCGATCTCATCTAAGAAATCATCGACCGGCATATCGCCGCTGATCTCGTAGGTATCGGGCGTTACCTCGGTAAATTCGGTCACGACCTCATCGCGTTCATCGTAGATCTCGCCGACCAGCTCCTCCAGAACATCTTCCATCGTGACGATGCCCAAAGTGCCGCCGTAGTCATCCATGACGATGGCGATGTGTACCTTTTTACGTTGAAATTCGGAAAGCAGACGGGCGATCTTCATGCTGCGGTGCACATACATCGGCTCCGTCATCAGCTTTTTGATATCGAAATTTTTATTGAGCAGGGCTGCCTGCAGAATATCGCGGGTATGCACCACGCCGATGATGTGGTCGACCGTCTCGCTGTAAACAGGGATACGGGAGAATCCCTCCTCGGTGATGACCTGAAGCACCTCCTGCGGGGTGGCTTCTTCATCCAGCGCCACCATATTGACACGGGGGGTGAGGATATCCTCGACGGTGGTATCGTTGAACTCAAGGGCGGACTGCACCAGCTCTTTTTCCTGCTCCTCCAGCACGCCCTCCTCCTCGATGGTATCCAACATATACATCAGTTCCTGCTCGGTGATGGTCGGCTGCTCCTCGCCGTCCTCCTTTTTCTTAAAGGGCTGCATCAACCGCAGGAAAAGGAAGCTGAGCGGGGTAAAAACGATCATCAGGATACGCAGGACACCGGCGAAAGTCATGGAAATGCTTTCGGCGTTCATCTTAGCGAAGCTCTTGGGGAGGATCTCGCCAAAGGTGAGGACGATGAGCGTGGAGATTCCGGTGGCGATGGCGACCGCGTAATTCTTGAAATACGCTGTGGCAATCACCGTGACCAGTGAGGAAATGGCGATATTGACAAGGTTGTTGCCGATGAGAATGGTGGCAATGAGCTTATCGTACTGCGAAGCGACCTTGACGGCGAGTGCGGCGCGCTTATTGCCGTCATCTGCCATGGTTTTCAGGCGGATCATATTCGCCGCGGAAAAAGCAGTCTCGGAAGCGGAAAAGAAAGCAGATAGCATTAACAGAACCAGAATAAGTAGGTAGGTTGTACTGCCTATGTCGTCCAAAAAAATACACACTCCTTGTTTCAATCAATAAAATTATTACCGCACCGCCGCAGCCGGCGGTGTTGGCTTCTATTGTAGCAAAAATAGGGTTATACGGCAAGGCTGTGAGAGAAATATTCAGGTTTTATTCACAGCTTTGTAGTAAAAAAGCGGGGCACGGGTCCTCATTCGCCCCTGCCCCGCCTTGGTTTTACACTAAGGGGATTATTCCTTGCCTTCCTTTTTGGCTTCCATCTTGGCAATGGCGTCCTTGCGGGAAAGGTTGATGCGACCCTGCTGGTCGATCTCGGTGACCATGACGAGGATCTCATCGCCGACGGAAACGACATCTTCCACCTTTTCCACGCGCTTGGAATCCAGCTTGGAAATGTGGACGAGTCCCTCCTTGCCGGGGGCGATCTCGACAAAGGCGCCGAAGTTCATGAGACGAGTGACAACGCCCTTGTAGATGGCGCCGACCTCGGGATCATTCACAATGGTCTCGATGATGCTGATGGCAGCGCGGCAGTCATCGATATTGATGGCGGAAACGAATACATGACCGTCATCTTCAATATCGATCTTGACATTGCACTCGGCGCAGATCTTCTGAATGGTCTTGCCGCCGGAGCCGATGACCTCGCGGATCTTATCGGGATCAATGGTCATGCTGAGCATCTTGGGGGCATACTTGGAAAGCTCGGGGCGCGGGGCGGGAATCGCCTTGAGCATGACTTCATCGAGGATATAGTTGCGTGCCTTGTGGGTCTTGGCAAAGGCTTCCTTGATGATCTCGGGGGTCAGACCGTCGATCTTCAGGTCCATCTGAATGGCGGTGATGCCCTTCTTGGTGCCGCCTACCTTAAAGTCCATATCGCCGAAGAAGTCCTCGACGCCCTGAATGTCCACCATGGTCATCCAGCGGTCGCCCTCGGTGATAAGACCGCAGGAGATACCGGCAACGGGAGCCTTGATGGGAACACCGGCATCCATGAGTGCCAGCGTGGAGCCGCAGATGGATCCCTGAGAGGTGGAACCGTTGGAGGAAAGCACCTCGGAAACCAGACGCATCGTGTAAGGGAATTCCTCAACACTGGGAATGACAGGCTCCAGTGCGCGCTCTGCCAGCGCGCCGTGACCGATCTCGCGACGACCGGGACCGCGGCTGGGACGGGTCTCGCCGACGGAATAGGAGGGCATATTGTACTGATGGATATAGCGCTTGGTGGTCTGCTCGTCGATACCGTCAAGGAGCTGTGCCTCACGAATGGTGCCGAGGGTGGCAATGGTGAGCACCTGGGTCTGACCGCGGGTGAACATACCCGAACCGTGAACACGGGGAATGATGCCGACTTCGGCATCCAGCGGACGGATCTCATCCATGCCGCGTCCGTCTACACGCTTGCCGTCATCCAGCAGCCAGCGGCGCACCACGAACTTCTGCAGCTTGTAGATGCACTCATCCAGCATAGCGCCCTGCTCGGGGTACTGCTCATCGTACTGGGCATGCAGGCGGTCATAGATGGGACGCATGCGCTCATCGCGGACATTCTTATCATCGGTATCCATCGCGGCACGGACGTCCTCGATGAATTCGTCCTTAATGGCTTCAAAGAGGTCGTGGTCGATCTCCATGGATTCAAAGGTGAACTTGGGCTTGCCGATCTCCGCCTGCACCTCTTTGATGAAGGCAACCATCTTCTGCACCTCGGCAAAGCCCTTCATGATGGCTTCCAGCATGGTGTCATCGTCTACCTCATTGGCGCCGGCTTCGATCATGCAGACCTTTTCCGCGGTGCCGGCAACGGTAAGCTGCAGGTCGCTCTTCTGGCGCTGCTCGGCGTTGGGGGTCAAAATGATCTCACCATCGACCAAACCGACATTGATGCCGGCGATGGGCCCGTTCCACGGAATATCGGAGATAGACAGCGCCATGGAAGCGCCGATCATACCGGCGATCTCGGGTACGCAGTCGGGGTCAACGGAAAGAACTGTCATCACAACGGAAACATCGTTGCGCATATCCTTGGGGAACAGCGGGCGAATGGGGCGGTCTACCACACGGCTGGAAAGAACAGCCTTATCGCTGGGACGGCCCTCACGCTTGAGGAAGGAGCCGGGGATCTTGCCCACAGCGTACAGCTTTTCCTCAAAGTCTACGGAAAGCGGCAAAAAGTCGATGCCGTCGCGGGGCTTGGCGGAGGCAGTCGCATTGACCAGAACCGTCGTCTCGCCATAGCGCACCAATACCGAGCCGCCCGCCTGACAGCACATCTTGCCGGTCTCGAAGCTCATTTTGCGTCCGGCAAATTCTGTTTCAAATACGCGGAAGTTTTCAAACATCTTTTTTCTCCTTTTATGTCTTTTTGTTCGGTGCGCTTCCGCTTTCGTTTTAGCAATAAAGCCTTCCTCCGCACAGGGAAATTGCCTCCTGCGGGGGAACGATTCACTGCTAAACCCGAGGGCGGGCGCCGCCGTTTGTTCCTGTGAAAAATGCTCTAAAAACCGGCTAAGAGGGCAGACGGAAACACCCGCCTGCCCTCCGGCAGTTTTTCTTACTTACGCAGACCCAGCTTGGAAATGATAGCGCGGTAACGCTCGATATCCTTCTTCTTGAGGTAGTTGAGCAGGTTTCTGCGGTGACCGACCATCTTAAGCAGACCACGGTTGGAATGGAAGTCCTTGGGGTTCTGCTGCATATGCTTGGTCAGGCTGTTGATGCGGCTGGTGAGCACGGCGATCTGAACCTCGGGGGAGCCGGTGTCGCCCTCGTGGGTCGCATACTCAGTAATGATTTTGTTCTTTTCTTCCTTGAGAATCATGTTGTTTCACCTCATAAATTATTTACGCCAAGACCTAAGTATCGGGACAGGTGAAGTTCCCCTGCGGGAACACTCCCAAATACCGAGATCCGGTCATATCAATATGGAATTATAGCATATATTCCGGTGGCTGTAAAGGGCTTTTTGCCTTATTTTCACGCCTTTTTCTGTCGCTTTTCGGCGGCAAGCACCGTGGAGCGCAGCAGCATGGTGATGGTCATGGGCCCTACCCCGCCGGGAACGGGCGTCAGCCAGCCCGCTACGGGAGAAACGCTTTCAAAATCGACATCGCCGCAAAGCTTGCCCGCCGAATTGCGGTTCATGCCCACATCGATGACCACCGCCCCGGGCTTGACCATATCGCCGGTGACAAAGCCCGCCTTGCCCACCGCCGAAATGAGGATATCCGCCCGGCGGGTCACCTCCGGCAGGTTTTTGGTTTTACTGTGGCAGACCGTCACAGTGGCATTGCGGTGCAGCGCCAGCAGCGCCATCGGCTTTCCCACAATATTGCTGCGCCCGATGATGACGCATTCCTTTCCTGCCATATCCACACCGGTGCTGTCAATGAGCGTTAATATCCCGCTGGGGGTGCAGGGAGCAAAAAAGTAGTCCCCTATTACGATATGCCCCACATTCTGCGGGTGGAATGCATCTACATCTTTTGCGGGATCAATGGCGGAAAGGATCTCCTTTTGATCAAGATGTGCGGGCAGCGGAAGCTGTACCAGAATCCCGTCGATCTCCTCCCTGCCGTTCAGCTTGGCAATGAGCGAAAGAAGTTCTTCTCTGCCGGTGCTTTCCGGCAGGGTGTACTGCTCGGAGTAAATGCCCAGTTCATCGCACGCCTTGTGCTTATTCCGTACATAGACCTGCGAGGCGGAGTCCTCTCCCACCAGCACCACTGCCAGCCCGGGGGTAATGCCGGCTGCCTTCAGCGTCTCCACCTTTTTTTTCAGTTCGGCACGGCACCCTGCCGCCACTGCTTTTCCGTCAATGATCTTCGCGCTCATGCTGCTCCTCTTTCTGCTTGGGCTGTTCAGACTGTTCGGTTTTTTCCTCGGACTTCTTTTTGTTTTTCTTCTCGGCGGCTTTCGCGTCCATTAGGGCGATGCGCTGCCGGCTCTCCTCGGTATCGACGTAACGGGTCAGTGCAAAGCGCGGCTTTTTCTGCCCCTCGATGTACTCCAGCGTCATGGGCTTGCGGCTTTGCAGGAAGAAGAACAGCATCAATCCTGCGCCGATGAGGAACAGCACGCCGCCCAGCGCCTGCGAAACACGGACACTGCCCCACATCAAGCTGTCGGTGCGCAGCCCCTCCACAAAGAAGCGCCCCAAGCCATACCACGCCGTATAGCCCAATGCGATCTGTCCATCGTAGCTGCGGCGCGGGAACAGCCACAGCAGCAGGATCGCCACGCCGATGAGGTTCCAGACACTCTCATAAAGAAAGGTGGGGTGTACCGGCAGGCCGGGATCAACCGTTACACCCTGCGCCAGCAGCGACGCCTGATGGCGGGAAAGGTAGTTTGAGATCGTATCGGAGGT
>CAKSYU010000057.1 GCA_934524965.1 uncultured Angelakisella sp. | reverse complement strand
CATGACCCCACAGGTGCTATTTTTGCCCGCTCAACAACTCCTTCGTAAATCCCCGAAACTGCCCGCACGGCGGGCAGTTGTGACCGTCGCGGGGCGCGCACGACCCCGCGGCTTTGTCCTGCTTTGCCGCTTGCGGCTTCTTCCTCTGCCGAAATTCGCCTGCAGCCGTTCTTTTTCTGCGTTTGCCGTGCCCGCAATGCACCCGCACGTTGGCGCAACGTCCGGTTTTCTGGTGCTGGGCGGGTACACGCTCGGCTGAGCTGCGAAAGCCGCGCAAACCGCCGACACGGGCGCGACGGGCCGTAACTTGTGTTTTAGCCGTGTGTTCAACCTGTATTTTCAATAAAATCGGCATATTTCCTCTTTGCCATGTCCTCATCCAGCTTCTGCATCTGCCGGTCATAGTCCTGCTGGAGCGCCGCTTGAATCGGTCGGATTGTGAACAGCAGGTTGCCATTTCGCTTGCGATCATCCTTTGTTGTAACTTGCGTCGGCTCTGTGATGAGCAGACCGCGTTCTTCGAGCGAGTGGATATGCTTACGAATTGTGTTCGGACTCAGTCTAACTGCTTCGCCGATTTTCCGATAGCTTGGTCAGCATTGGAACGTCTGTCGATCCTCGCAGAACAGCAGGTAGGCGTAGATTGCAATTTCCGCCGCACTCAACCCCAACGAGAAAATTTCTTTCGGCAGCGGGAAATAGTCCTTGACCGAATCGCGCGTCGACCAGAGGCTGCGCTTCATTCATCTGCTCCTGTGTGCTGCTCCACCCAGCGGATGAACGCTTTCTTTGGAACGACGATCCGATTGTCGATCCGCAGCGCAGGGAAATCTTTCTCATGCATCAGCTCATAGCTGCTCGACGGTGCGATGCCAGCACCTTTGCCACTGTCGCTGCGTTTAGGAACAGCGGTAGCTCATCATAGTTCTTGTAGATTGATTCTTTCATAATTGTAATGCTGCAAGCGCCCGTCCAAAATCCCCGCCCGTTCCCTTGCAACTTTCTTCCTTTTGTGCTATCCTTTAATAAATATATCCCTCATAGAAAAGAAGGTGCCCTTATGTCCCTGCAGGAATCCGGTGAAATGTATCTGGAGACCATTCTCGTGCTCAGCCAGCGCTCCGGCTTTGTCCGTGCCATCGATGTCGGAGAGGAAATGGGCTACTCCAAGCCCAGCGTCAGCCGCGCTGTCGGTATCCTGCGGCAGGGGGGCTATATCCATGTGGCGGAGGACGGCGGCATCACCCTCACCGAGGAGGGCAGAGCCGTCGCCGAAAAGATCTATGAGCGTCACCGCCTGCTCAGCAGCTTCCTCATCAGCCTTGGCGTCGATGAAAAGACCGCCGCCGAGGACGCCTGCAAAATGGAGCACGTCATCAGCGATACCTCTATGGAGGCGATCAAGCGCCATGCCCAAAGCCACGGGCAGCAGTCAAAGTAAGCAGGAGGAACGGCTATGCATGAGATCAAGTGCCCCCGCTGCGGCGAGGTCTTTACTGTCGATGAATCCGGCTATGCCGCCATTGTCGGGCAGGTGCGCGATGAGGAATTCCGTCGGGAGCTGACCCTGCGGGAAAAGCAGCTTGCCGAGGAAACCAAAAAAGATATCGAGCTGGTGCGCACGCAGGCGGCGCGCGCCCAGGAGCAGTCCGAAGCGGAGCTTCTCCGGCAGATCGCGGAGCTGAAAGCCCAGCTTTCCGCCCAGCAGTCCCATCGGGAGCTGGCGGTCAGAGAAGCGCTGGAAAAGCAGACCGATACCCTTGCCCAAAAGGAGCGGCAGATCTCCGAGCTGCGCGCCCAGCTGGAAAAGGAGGAGCTTTCCCGCCGGCTTGCCGTCCAGCAGGCGGTGGAGGAGAAAAAAGAAGAGCTGAGCGTCCAGAAGCAGGAGATCGCCGAGCTGAACTATAAGCTGCGGGAGGCAGCCGCCGCCAGCCGCGAAAAGGTGCAGGAGCTTTTGGAAAACCACCAGCGGGAGCTGCACGGCAAAGATGAGGTCATCGCCTATTACAAGGACCTCAAGACCCGCCTTTCCACCAAAATGGTGGGTGAAACGCTGGAACAGCACTGCGAGACCGAGTTCAACCGCCTGCGTGCCGCGGCGTTCCCCAATGCCTATTTTGAAAAGGATAACGACGCCCGTACCGGCAGCAAGGGCGATTACATCTACCGCGAATCCACCGAGGACGGCATCGAGTTCCTCTCTATCATGTTCGAGATGAAGAACGAGATGGATACCACCTCCACCAAAAAGAAGAACGAGGATTTCTTCAAGGAGCTGGATAAGGACCGGCAGGAAAAGGGCTGCGAATACGCCGTCCTCGTCTCGCTGCTGGAACCGGACAGCGAGCTTTACACCGGCATCACCGATGTCAGCTACCGCTATCCCAAGATGTATGTCATTCGCCCGCAGTTCTTCCTTCCCATCATCACCCTGCTGCGCGGCTCTGCGCTGCACACCGTGGAGTACCGCCGTCAACTGGCGGACATCCGCAGCCAGAATATCGATATCTCCCACTTTGAGGAGGAGATGAACGACTTTAAGAACCGCTTCGGACGCAACTATGATATCGCCAGTCGCAAGTTCAAAGCCGCCATCGAGGAGATCGATAAAACCATCACCCACCTGCAAAAAACCAAGGAGGCACTGCTTTCCTCCGAGGATAACCTGCGGCTTGCCAATAATAAGGCGCAGGAGCTTTCCGTCAAGCGTCTGACAAAGAATAACCCCACCATGCAGGCAATGTTCAAGGAGTTGGAAGCCGCCCGAACGCCGCCCCAGCTGGAGGAACCAAAGGAATAAAAAAGAGATAAAATTCGGCACCGCCAAGGGAGCTTCCCCTGCGGTGCCTTTTCTTTCGCTGTTCGGTTGTGAGCTTACAGACTCTCGGCACAGTACCGCGCCACGTCAAAGAGATCCAGCCCGCTGTCCTTTTTTAGATACAGCGGGTGGTGCGGGTGCCCCTTTACCGAGCGCTGCCCCGCCGTCACCCAGCGGGCGCCGTACTGCTCTCCCGCCGCTATCATATCCTGTACACAGTCCTTCAGGTAGGGGCGCATCTCTATAATGTTCCCCCACGCCGCCCACACCGTCGGCGCCGCCGAAAGGCTCAGAATGTATCGGAACGCCTCCATGTTGGCGCGGTGCAGCCGCTCGTCCCGCTCCTTTGCCATGTCCTGCGGGCGGGTGGCGCGCTGCGGGTAAACATTAAACATGATAAAGCTGTCATAGCCGTTCCCCAGCGCAATGCGCTCCACCGATTTCAGCGTGTTATCCAGATGATCCGGCTCCGCCGTCGAGGGGTTCACCCCAATGCAGATCAGCGGCTTCTCCCCTTTGGTGCCCAACACATAACGGTATTCGGTGTAAAAATCCGGCACATACAGCCACCGGTCGGTATCGTAGTCGGCTTCCCGTCCGCTTTGGCGCATCGCCTCGGCAAAGGAAAGCACCTCCATCTCACTGGTCGCTATGGCAGGAATATGCATAGGGCACCTCCGGCAAATAATTTCTCCTCCCATCATAGCGTATTTTGCCGCCGGCGGCAAGCATTATCTTGCCGCCTCTCCCCCACCTGTCACTTCGCCATCTCCTCCCGCAGCCGTTCTATGGCGTGCTTCTCCAGACGGGAAACATAGCTGCGGGAGATATTCAGCTTCCGCGCCACCTCCCGCTGCGTCATCGGCGGGCGGTTATCCAAGCCGTAGCGCAGCCGCAGCACCTTCTGCTCCCGCTGCTCCAGCAGCCCAAAGACGCTCCGCAGCTTCTCCGCCCGCAGCGTCATGTCCAACCGGCTGACGATGTCCTCCTCGTCGCTCACCAGCTCCATCAGCGTCAGACTGTTGCCGTCACGGTCGGTATCAATGGGGTCGTCCAGTGAGATATCCCCCGCCGTTTTCCTCCGCCCGCGGAAGTACATCAGGATCTCATTCTCAATACACCTCGCCGCGTAGGTCGCGAACCGTGTCTTCTTATCCATGTTAAAGGTCTCCACCGCCTTTATCAGCCCTATCGTCCCGATGGAGATCAGATCGTCCTGTTCCCCGCTCACCGCGTAGTATTTTTTTACGATGTGCGCCACCAGCCGCAGGTTGCGCTCCACCAGCTCGTTTCTCGCCGCCCGGTCGCCCGCTTTCATTCGTTCCAGACACTCCCGTTCCTGCTTTGCCGTCAGCGGTCGCGGGAACGACCCCGAAGCCGAAACATGCAGCGTCAGCAGCCACAGCCCGCCCAAAAGCGTCAGCACCATTGCACCCATCATCACGCATTCCCCCTCTCTCTTTAGAAGGGTATGCCCCGCCGACAGAAAAATGCCCGTCCCGTCCCAAAGGGACAAAGCCGCCTCTCTTTTTTCGTTTCCCTGCCGGAAACACCGCCCGAATTTCGTCGGATACTTGATATTTCCGCCGTATTATAATAAAATTAGCTTAGACTAATTTTATGCAGCGAAAGGGCAAAAACCATGACCTTAAATGAACTCAAAGCCGGTACCTCCGGCATCATTACCGCGGTGGGGGGCGATGGCGCGCTCCGCTGCCGCCTTTTGGATATGGGGCTGATCCCCCGCACCCGTGTCACCCTGCAAAAGGTCGCCCCGATGGGCGATCCCATCGAGATCAGAGTACGGGGCTACGAGCTGACACTGCGGGTGGAGGAAGCCCAAAAGATCGAGGTGAAGGAGGAAACGGCATGATCTTCGCATTGGTCGGCAACCAGAATTGCGGCAAGACCACACTGTTCAATGCCCTCACCGGCTCCAACCAGCATGTCGGCAATTTCCCCGGCGTCACCGTCGATCAGAAGATGGGGGAGATCCGGGGCGAAAAGAACTGCTCGGTGGTGGATCTGCCGGGTATCTATTCCCTGCGTCCCTACACTCAGGAGGAGATCGTCTCGCGGGATTTTATCCTGAACCAGAAGCCGGACGGCATCATCAATATTGTGGACGCCACCAATATCGAGCGCAATCTCTATCTCACCCTTCAGCTTCTGGAGCTGCGGGTGCCGATGGTACTGGCATTGAACATGATGGATGAAGTGCGTGCCAACGGCGGCTCCATTGATGTGCAGAAGATGAGCGCCGCGCTGGGCATTCCGGTCGTGCCCATTTCCGCCGCCAAGGGCGAGGGTGTCTCGGAGCTGATCGATCAGGCGCTGACCGTGGCGCGCGGCAGGGTCCTGCCCAAGGTCACCGATTTCTGCGCCGAGGATTCCGCCGTTCACCGCTGTCTGCACGCCGTTATCCACCTTATCTCCGACCACGCCGAGCGGGCTGGGATCCCCACCCGTTTCTGCGCCGCCAAGCTCATCGAAGGCGGCGATTCGCTGGAAAACGAGCTGCAATTAGATGAAAACGAAAAGGAACTTCTGGAGCACTGCATCGTGCAGATGGAGACCGAGACCGGGCTGGACCGCAATGCCGCCCTTGCCGATATGCGTTACTCCTTCATCGAGGGCGTAGTAGAAACCTCGGTCATCAAGTGCCACGAAAGCCGCGAGCACGCCCGCTCCGTCCGCATCGATAAACTCCTAACCGGAAAATATACCGCTATCCCCACTTTTTTGGCGGTCATGTTCCTCACCTTTTACCTTACCTTCCATGTCATCGGGCAGCGCCTTTCCGATCTGCTGGCGGTCGGCATTGATGCCCTTACCGCCATTGTCGACCGTGCCCTTACCGCCTACGGCATCAATCCGGTGGTGCACAGCCTCATTATCGACGGCATCTTTGCCGGTGTCGGCAGCGTACTGGTGTTTTTGCCCATCATTGTCACCCTTTTCTTTTTCCTCTCCATTCTGGAGGACACCGGCTATATGGCACGGGTCGCTTTCGTTATGGATAAACCGCTGCGCCGCATCGGTCTTTCGGGGCGCAGCATCGTCCCCATGCTCATCGGCTTCGGCTGCTCGGTGCCGGCTATTATGGCTACCCGCACCGTCTCCTCCGACCGTGACCGCAAAATGACCATTCTGCTCACCCCCTACATGAGCTGTTCCGCCAAGATCTCAATTTACGCCTTCTTTACGGCGGCGTTTTTTCAGCAGCATCGGGCGCTGGTGATGATCTCGCTGTATGTTCTGGGCATTCTCATCGGCATACTGGCGGCGCTTATCATGAATAAGACCGTTTTTCGGGGCAAGCCTGTCCCCTTTGTGATGGAGCTGCCGAACTACCGCCTGCCGGGGCTGAAAAGCGTCGGTCTGCTGCTGTGGGAAAAGGCGAAGGACTTTCTGCAGCGTGCCTTTACCATCATCTTTCTCGCCACCATCATCATCTGGTTCCTGCAAAGCTTCGATACCCGCCTCAATGTCGTAGCGGATAGCTCCTACAGCCTGCTGGCGCTCATCGGTCAGTGGATCGCGCCCATCTTTGCTCCCCTCGGCTTTGCCGATTGGCGCTGCGCCACCGCCCTCATCTCCGGTTTTGTCGCCAAGGAATCGGTGGTCAGCACACTGGAGGTGCTGCTGGGCAGCGCTGCCGTCACCGGTTTGTTCTCCACCCGCGCCGCAGTCAGCTTTTTGGTATTCACCCTGCTTTACACCCCCTGTGTAGCTGCCGTCGCCACCATTCGTCGGGAGCTGAACTCCTCCTTAAAAACCGTCGGCGTGGTGATGCTGCAATGCGGTGTGGCATGGCTGGCGGCATGGGCGGCTTACGCCATAGCGGGGCTGCTGTAATGGGTGCCCTTGACTGGCTGCTGCTGGGGCTGGTCGCGGTCGGTGTGTTTTTCGCCGTCAGGGCGCACCGCCGCGGTCACAGCGTCTGCTGCGGTGACTGCGCCCACTGCCGCGGCGCCGCCTGCGGCAAAGATCCCAAAGAAGAATGACCCCTGCCCGAAGCGGAACCTTCGGGCTTTTTTCTATGTGGACAAATACGCTTTCTTTGCGCTATACTGGGGAAAAAGAGGCACCGACATCTTTTGGGAGGTAACGACCATGATCTATACCGTCACCCTCAATCCCGCCATTGATGAAACGCTGGAGGTGGAGCGGCTCCTTGCGGGCGACACCCACCACATACTGGGGCGCACCCGCTACGCCGGCGGCAAGGGCATCAATGTGGCAAGGGCGCTGCGGGTCTTTGCCGAGGACTGCACCGCCCTGACCATTGCCGGCGGCGCCACCGGTCAGGAGCTTGCCGCCCTGCTGCGGCAGGAGGGGCTGCCCTGCACCGTTTACGCCGCGCCGCAGCCGACCCGTGTCAATCTGAAGATCGCGGCGCGGTCCGACGGCTTGACCACCGAGCTGAACGATACCGGCATTCTGGGGGACACCGCCCCTGCCGAACGGCTGAAAGCGGAGCTTTTGGAACGGCTGACGCCGAATGACACCGTGGTGCTGTGCGGCAGCCTGCCCCGTGACCTGCCAAACGGCTGGTACAGGGACTGCATCGCCGCCTGCCATGATAAGGGTGCCAAAGTCTATCTGGATACGGCGGGAGAGCCGCTGATCCTTGGCATTGCAGGGCAACCGGACTGCATTAAGCCCAACCGTGAGGAACTGGAGCCGCTCTACGGCTACCGCCTGCAAAGCACCGAGGCACTGGCGGAAGCGGCATGGCAGCTTCTTCACCGCGGGGTGGGGCAGGTCGTGGTTTCCCTGGGCGACGCGGGCGCTCTGCTTGCGACCCGCCAAAATGTGCTGTACGCCGCCGCGCCCGCCGTGACCGCCGCCAACACCACCGGTGCGGGCGACACCATGACGGCGGCGTTGGTGTACGCGGGCGTGCACGGACTGACGCCCGAGGAAACACTGCAATTTGCGGTGGCGGCGGCGACCGCCAAGGTGGTGCGGCGCGGCACCCAGCCGCCCGTGATGAGCGACATCAGTGCGCTGCTGCCGCGCGTGACGGTGCAGACCGTATAACAGCGTGCGGGAAAGTAAGCCGCCGCCATAAAAGCGCCGGTGGGAGCCGGGATCTATTTTACCTTCGCTTGACAAGGACACACACGCTTTTTCGTCGGACGCAACCTCCGCTTTAGTCGTGCTGACCCTGACGGGCAGCCCTCCCCGCTGCGGTGCGTCCTCCTCTCCCCACAAGGTCTTACGACCTTGCG
>CAKSYU010000056.1 GCA_934524965.1 uncultured Angelakisella sp. | reverse complement strand
CGGCGGCACCTTGAAGACTATGCAGAGCATGAACTGAATCCAAATCTTTGGCAGGGTCTTTTAGATGCACTTGAAACAGAGCAGAGAGAGCGTGCCACTCGTCAGGCAAGGAAGATCAGACCGTGCCCGGTCTGTGGGGAACCATTAGAGGTTACCAGCATTACTGACAACCGGCATTCACCTGGTGGCTTTGACGTGATAGCTCGCTGCCAAAATTGCCACTCTGATTACGAGTGGTTCTGCGATAAGGACGGCGGTGTCTCAGATATAAAGCAGTATTTCTTCGGGTAAGGCAATTGTAAACAGCGGACGCTCATATGAACAAGTGCATTCTCGTATTTCAATATGCTTTCCCTTAAAATGCCCCTCAAATTACGGGAATGCGATAGTTATTGAGGGGAAGCGAGTTTCACCTTTAGAGAGCAAATGCGTGATGCTATTCTTTGTCTATAGCGGCTCAACCTTTGAGCTGCATGCCTTTTAGAAATCTCTTGCATAACTCTCTCCTCAGAGTTACAATGCAAACGGTCTGAAACGCCAAACGCTTTCCGTCCGGCACCGGTGAAAGTTCACCGGAAACCGGGCGGGAAGCGTTTTTGACCACATAGATTACCACAGACGGCGCTGGAACACCCGGAAACAGTGGAGATAAGGGCGTCAAAGAGTAAGTAAAACAAATTAAAAAGCACTAAAAGCCGCTATAAACGAGCGAAAAAAGTATTCCCAATAAGTTTGGGAGCAAGATGCCGGGTGTTCGAATCACCTCACTCCGACCAAGTCAAAAGACCGCCTTTATGGGCGGTCTTTTGCCGTTTGAGATAAAAGCGCACTTGCTTTTGGCTTCTTTCGTGAGCGCTGCCGGAGTCAGGGAAAGTGAGAGAAAAAAGACGCGGCCGAAGATACAGCGTGTACTTTCCGCCTTCACGACCATCTCTCCTCCGGAACTTTGCGGTTTTTGAAGATTTTTTCTCTATTCCCTTTGTCCACGCTTTTTCTCATAAAACGCAGCCGCTATGCACCAGATTATTATCGAGCTGTTTGTGCTGCTCTGGCTCATAACGGACATCCATGTGGCTGCGGGGACATGCATCGCCTGTGCGATATCCGGAATGACTACCAGCACAATGTTCCATGTGGCCGGATGAAAAGCGAGCATCCACCTGGGATAGCGGGTCTTGCCGGAAAGCAGCATCACAAAATGGATCCCGATAAGCAATACCATCGGAATATACATCGGGAGAATGGCGATAAGCAGATCGTCCTGATAGGCTGTGACCGCCGTGATCGCCGCCTCCGAGCCGATCCGCGGGCCCAGATAGGCGGTAAACCACGCCAGGGTTGCCGACCAAGTATGGATTGCCAGCGCTACCGCAACGGTGAATATCCCGCACAGGGAATGGATCAGCTTCGTTTTTCTGTACTTTGCGTCGATATCCGTATTCAGTGCTTTTACCATAAAGTAATAAAGAAAGCTGCCGATCGCCCCCAGCCCGACAATAAGCACAGGTCTCCACAATCCATAGGCGCCGGATAAATAATAGGCTCTGTTGAACATTCCCGTATCTGTCGCCTGCAGAGGAATACACCCGAGCAGCCAATCACCGGCAGCCATCAAGATCCCTCCGACAGCGCCGAGAATACACCACCGGATAAACTTTTTATTCTCTTCTGTTTTCAATCTCTTCCCCCCTATTGTAGTTCATAATGCCGTTTTCCTTTTCCGCTTATCGTAACTCGCTTTTACAGTTCGCAAAAATGTTCCAACTCCGATGCCAGCAACGCCGGGTGATTGATGATGTCACCATGCCCGAAGTCCGGGAAGCAGCGGATCATCAGCTTGGGATATACTTCCCGCAGCTTCCGGATCGCTTTTTTCATGTGACCTTCCTTCTCACCGTACCAGCAGGCGACTTTTGCATCTGGCTGCTGCGGCAGCGGTATGCGGTAGAGATACAGCCCCACCTCCCATGTGGCACGGATCGATTCCAGCGATACATGATCCGGGATCCGGCTCAGCATGGCATTCATTCCCTGCTCTGTCTGCCCCATAAACCGCAGTGCCCATGCCGGCATGGACTTTTCGCGGGCTGTCCGGTATTGCTTCTGCGGCATGATCTTCAAAAGCGGCTTATTCAGAATTCCAAAGTCCAGATATTCCGGACCGCTTAGGATCATGCGGTCAATTCTGATGCGCGGGGACACCTTCAGGAGGATCGCTGGTCCGCAGCCAAGGGACTCGGCAAACAGGATATCCAGCTGTCCGCCGCAGTTTTCCATGATATAGGCTTCCAGCTTGTCTGCCTGCTCCTGTGCCGTGGTGTAGGTGGTCTCGCCCGTTCCGTCAAAGCCATCAAAGCTGACAGCGTACACGCAGTATGTTTTTTCCAATAGCGGGATCACATCTTCAAACTGCCGCCAGCACATCAGGTTCCCGTGCAGCAGCATGATCTTCTTGCCGTTGTGGTCGCCAAATTGTTTGATCTCCATGTTGATACTCCTTTATCCGAACCGGGCACCCTACTCGCTTTGCGGCAGCAAAACCAGGCGATGCTCTTCAGATTACCCATATCCACATCTGCATACATTCCCGTCAGCCGTGCTTCCAGACTGGAGACCGTTTCATAGGGCGGCGTAAAAAAGCCCTTCTTTTCGTAAACATGCCGGATAAACCAGTCGGTTTGCTTGTGCTCTCCCTTTACATAGAAGCAGCCGCAGAAAACCCCGCCGGGCTTCAGCACCCGCAGAACCTCCCCGTAGGCAGCCTCCTTGTCCGGAAAAGCATGGAACCCGTTGAGCGACAGGACGATATCAAATGTGCCGTCCGCATAGGGGAGTTTTCCCACATCTCCCTGCTGAAAGGTTACATTTTTCAGGTTCAGATGGTTCGCCTTTTCCTGCGCCTGTCCCATCATATCCGCCGAGTAGTCCAGACAGGTGATGTCCGCATCCGGCATGGTCTGGTAAACCGGCATGGTCAGAATGCCCGTTCCCACCGGTACCTCCAGCAGCCTGCCGGAAAAATGCTCCGGAATGCCGGACAGTGCCTTTTCCAGATAAACGTCACATTCCGCCTTATCCATATCCCACACCAGGCGGCATACCGCTTTCCCGCTCCGCGTGGTGCAGGTGATCATGCCATCGTAAAAACTGCTGCCGCCCGTCAGCCGGTAGGCTTCGCGAATGGCTTCTTTTCGCTCCATTTTCATTCCTCCTGATTTTACATGTCTGTGGTTAGCCAAGGCTAACCACAAGTCTTATAGAAAGCCGCGAAAACGCGGCTTCTCTGCTGATTTAGATTTAATTTGTCTCCTGCGGGTGCGCACCATACAGCGGCAGCCAAAAGCGATACCGCCTTATGCCCCGCAAATCATTCGGTCATATGGTAGCAGATCCTCATTCTTCTGTCAAGATGCCGCTATGTCGCGTTGTCCCCGTTTCACCGGTTTTCTCTCTCGCAGCTTGCCGTCCTATTTGTTTGGCAAGCCCGCAAACGGTTGCATAACGGCGGGAAAAGACCTATAATATAGGCATCAACCATAAAGGAGCGTGCCCTATGAGCGGTATGAAAAATATCTCTAAAAACGAAGTGATGTCCCTAGCAACGCAGATCAGCTATCAGGACGGTCAGGTGGTCAGCAAGACGCTGGCGCAGAATAACGCGGTAAGTCTGACGCTTTTCTCCTTTGAAAAAGGCGAGGAGATCAGCACCCACGCCTCCGGCGGCGACGCCATGGTGCAGGTGCTGGAGGGCACCGGCCGTTTTACGGTCAATGGCGTTCCGCACATTCTGCATGAGGGCGAAAGCATTATCATGCCCGCCGGTATCCCCCACGCGGTCTATGGCGAGGATCGCTTCAAGATGCTGCTGACCGTCATTTTCTAAGGCACTTACCCTTTCCGTACCCCCTGCGGCAGATGTCACTTCCGACATCTGCCGTTTTGTTTTTGCAGGAAAGTTTATTATGAGTTTCAGCGTTTCCATAAGCGAAGCAAAATCTTCCTCTATTCGCGGTCATATCTTGCAGGATCTGTTCACTCCCCGCAAACTGCGCGCATCGTTCCTCTGTTCATAATGCAGCCCTGCGGAAAAGCGCATTGACATTTCCCCCGTCGGCACATACAATAGTAAAATACGGTAGGAGAGCCGTTATTTTGTGCTGAAAAAGAGAAAGAGGGTTTGACCTGTGGAAAACGGTATGCAGAAGCGCTACGGGCTGTTCACCGCCATTTCGATGGTGGTCGGCATTGTCATCGGCAGCGGGATCTTTTTTAAGGCGACCAAGGTACTGGCAAACAACAACGGCGATATGGGGCGCAGCCTGCTCACCGTCGGCATCGTCGGGGCGATCATGCTGGTCTGCTCCTTTGTATTCGCCAACCTTGCCGCCCGCCATGAAAAGGTAAACGGCGTGGTGGATTACGCCGAGGCTGCGCTGGGACGGGGCTACGCCTACTATGTGGCATGGTTTATGACACTCATCTACTACCCCACCATTACCAGCACGCTGGGCTGGATCACGGCGCAGTACCTTGGGGTGCTGTTCGGGTTCCCTGTGGCGGGCATGACGCACTTCTGGGTCGGCTTTGGTATCCTGCTGGCAGATGGGCTTATCAATGCCTACGCGCCCCGGCTGGCGGGCAAATTGCAGGTCTCGGCAACAGTCATCAAGCTGGTCCCCCTGCTGCTGATGGCGATTGTCGGCACCATTGTGGGGCTGCGCAGCGGGCTGACGCTGGAGGCTTTCGGCGGCGCCGGTCGGGAGATCGCCTCGCAGGGCAGCGGATTGATGGGCGCTATCGTGGCGTTTGCCTTTGCCTACGAGGGCTGGATCATCGCAACCTCCATCAACAGCGAGCTGCACGACGCAAAGAAAAACCTGCCGCTGGCACTTTCGCTCGGCGCCTTGATCGTAGTCGTCATCTACATGGCGTACTTTGTGGGGCTTTGCGGCACCATGACCACCGCCGAGATGATCGCCGCGGGCGATATGCTGCCGGAAAAGGCTTTCGGCAATCTGTTCGGTCCGGCGGCAGGCACCATCGTATTTATATTCATTGTCATCAGCTGTCTGGGCACCACCAACGGCTTGATGATGGGCTGTGCCCGCGGTGCCTACTCACTGGGCGTCCGCGGCGAGGGCATCGCCCCGCGGTTCTTCGCCAAGGTGGATAAAAGAACCAACATGGCGATCCATTCCGCGTGGTTCGGTATTTTCATCGCGCTGCTGTGGTACGCCTACTGGCACTTCTTCTTTATTCACGGCATGGGACCCGCCTTCTTCAACTGGGAGCCTGACGAGCTGCCGATTATCACGCTGTACGCGGCATATATCCCCATGTTCATTTCGGTCATGGCAAATGCCCGCGGCAGCAAGCCCCTCATGCGCTACCTCCTGCCGGTCATTGCCATTGCGGGCTGCTGCTTTATGGTGTACTGTGCCTTTGCCGCCTACGGAGTGCAGGCGCTGTACTATCTTGGCTTCTTTGCGGTGGTCATCGCCGCCGGCGCGGCGGTGCGGCTGGCGAAGGGCAAGAGTCAGCCCCAAACCGAAACCAAATAAAACAATCCACACCGGTCGGGCACTTTGCTCGACCGGATTATTTTTACAAATTTAGACAGGTTCTAAACATAAAAGCGGCTCCCCGCAGGGAGCCGCTTTTGCTATTTTTTGCTATAATGGAATTACTGGGCATCTACCTCAGCCATATGACCGATGAGATCCAGCAGCTTGTTGCTGTAACCCCACTCATTGTCATACCAGGAAACCAGCTTCACAAAGTGATCGTTCAGCATAATACCGGCTTTGGCATCGAAGATGGAGGTATGAGGGTCGGAATAGAAGTCGGAGGAAACAACGTCCTCGTCGGTGTAATCCATAATGCCCTTCATCTCGCCCTCGCAGGCAGCCTTTACCGCCTTGCAGATCTCCTCATAGGTGGTGGGCTTGGCAAGGGAGCAGGTCAGGTCAACAACGGAAACATCAAGGGTGGGAACACGGAAGGACATACCGGTCAGCTTGCCCTTCAGGTCGGGAATGACCAGGGCGCAAGCCTTGGCAGCGCCGGTGGAGGAAGGAATGATGTTGCCGGCTGCCGCACGGCCGCCGCGCCAGTCCTTCTTGGAAGCGCCGTCAACGGTCTTCTGGGTACCGGTGGTGGAGTGTACGGTGGTCATCAGACCTTCAACGATTCCGAAGTTATCGTTGATGACCTTCGCCAGAGGTGCGAGGCAGTTGGTGGTGCAGGAGGCGTTGGAAACGACCTTCATATCCTTGGTGTAGGTGTTCTGGTTGACGCCCATAACAAAGGTGGGAGTCTCGGAATCCTTGGCGGGAGCGGAGATAATGACCTTCTTGGCGCCGCCCTCCAGGTGGGCTTTGCACTTCTCGGTGGTGGTGAATACGCCGGTGGATTCTACTACATAGTCAGCGCCTACCTTGCCCCACGGGATCTCAGCGGGGTTCATCAGGTCAAAGACCTCGATGGCTTTGCCGTTGACGGTGAATTTCTCGTCCTTGATCTCCACGGTGCCCTTAAAGCGACCATGGATCGTATCGTACTTGGTCATATAAACCATGTAGTCACGGTTGATGGCGGGATCGTTGATCGCAACCACCTCGTACTTTTCCGGCTGCTCCATGGCGGCGCGGAACACCAGTCTGCCGATACGGCCAAAGCCGTTGATACCGATCTTGATTGCCATAAAAAATCTCTCCTTACAGTTTTATTTTAAGGGAACATTGCTTACATTGTCTATTTTATAACATTCTTTTATAAACTGCAATAGTTTTTCCCATGGAAGTATAACAAATTATACCCGTTTTGGCAACGGATATTTAGGTTTGACGCCAAAGAAGCGGAAATAATAGCAGAGATGTTCCCGTTCTCTGTAAATAAGTGGTGACATTAGGTCATATTTGTGGTAAGATGGTTTTGTCGAATTATGTCGAAAAGGAGGCGGACGCATGGAAAAGGAGCAGCTGGAGCTTGCCCCGCACAGCGCGCTGGCGCTTTCCGCCGCTATGCGTCTGCCGCTTTCCGATCTGTTCAGCCGAATCCGCGCCATTGCCGCCCGCGAGGAAATGCTGACGCCCTTTCTGCGGCAGGAGCTGGAAGCCCTGCTGCGGGATAGCTACCGCCTGCTGCGGTTGGCGGATAGCCTTGCCGCCGCCGAAGACTACGAGCTGACCGAGACCGCCGCCGAGGTGTTCCCGCTGTGGCAGGAGCTGGAGCGCGGGCTGGAGGCGGCACGGCTGCTGCTGGGAGCGAACGGGCATACCCTGCGCTACGAGCTGCCGGAGGAGGGCGATCTGCTGCGGGGCGATGCCGAAATGCTGATGCGTGCCGTTCTGCACCTCATCTGCAACGGGCTGGCTGCGGGCGATGCCGCGGCGCCCGTCACCGTGCGGGGCAGCACCGCCGGCAGCTTCGCCATCATCACCGTGACCGATGAGGGACGGGGGATCCCGCCGGAGCAGATGGAAGCGGTATTTACTCCCTATGAATCCCGCGACCGTGACGGACTGCCCTACCAGTCCCCCGGGCTGGGTCTGCCGCTGGCACGGCGGGTGCTGGAAGCCCATGGCGGCTCCCTGCGGCTGGTCAGCGGCGAAAACGGTACCACCGCCATCTGTTCGCTGCCGCTGTATAAGGGCGCCGAGGTCGCCCTGCGCCACCCAGCACCGCGCTACCTCGATGATCTCTACTCCCCCATTTACACCGTGCTGTGCGATTATCTTACGCCGCCATGGCCTTACCCTGAAAACTGAATTACCAAGTGGAGCCGCCCGCGGACGGCTCCTTTTTATTGACTTCCCCGCCCTTCGCTGGTAGTATCTATTTGTATCACACAGGAAACGGAGTGACCGATCATATGAAAATTGCTGTTATCACCGGCGCCTCCGCCGGTATCGGGCGGGAGCTGGTGTACGCCATCGATAAAGAATATGCCTACGATGAGATCTGGGTCATCGCCCGCCGCCGGGAACGGCTGGACGAGCTGCGTGCCGGCTGCCGCAATACCCTGCGTCCGGTGGTGCTGGATTTGGGGGAAGAAAGCGCCCTGCGGGAATACGAAGCGCTTTTGCAGCGGGAGCAGCCAACGGTGGCGCTGCTGGTGAATGCCGCCGGCTGCGGGGCATTTGGGCCCT
>CAKSYU010000055.1 GCA_934524965.1 uncultured Angelakisella sp. | reverse complement strand
AAGTATAACGGCTACGACCGGGAAAAGGCAGAGCAGGTGGCAGCCACCCGCGTAGCCCCTCCCGGAACCAGCGAGCATAACACCGGTCTGGCGGTGGATATCCTTTCCGGCGATTATTACTACCACCACAGCACCATGGAGGAATCCTTCGAATACGACGCCGAGGCGATCTGGATGGCGGAGCACTGCGCCGAGTACGGCTTTATCCTGCGCTACCCCAAGGGCAAGCAGGACGTGACCGGCATCATCTTTGAGCCGTGGCACTTCCGCTATGTCGGAGTGGAGATCGCCACCTACATCATGGAAAACGACCTGACGCTGGAGGAATATCTCGGCGTGGCATAACCCCCGTTCTATCCCCGATGGCAAAGCGCTGTCGGGGACTTTTCTTTGCTGCAGGGTTATGCTATAATCTGGTGGTATAACATCATGTGCTGCCGCGGCATAGCCTGTGCGGGCGCCCCGCACGGCGCCACAGGCGCCGCATCGGCTTGCCCTGCCGGGCAAGCCTCAAAGCCGCGAAGCCGCTGCGGGGCGCCCCACGGTTCTGCCGCCCGCACATAAGCCTTCCGAGGAGGAAACCGTCCATGACAACCTTTCGTTTTTCCGTTACTGCCGAGGACGCAGGCGTTCAGATTCAGCATTTTCTGCGCTTCAAACAGGGCATCAGCCGCAAGGTTGTTATTTCGCTCAAGCACCTGCCGGAGGGGATCCTGCTCAACGGTGTCCACGCCCGCACCATCGACCTGCTGCATGAGGGCGACACGCTGGAGATCAACCTGCCGGAGCAGGCACGGCGGCTGCCGCCCTGCGAAACGGAGGTGCCTCGCCTGTACTGGGATCGGGACGTCGCAGTTTTTAATAAGCCTGCCGGCATGCCGGTTCATCAGTCGGGCGGTCATATCTTCGGTACGCTGGCAAGCGTTTATACCACCCTGTGTGAAAAAGAGGGCAGCGCGGGCACCTTCCGTGCGGTGAACCGCATTGATAAGGATACAACCGGCGCGGTGGTGGTCGCCCGCCACCAAATCGCCGCGGGCAAGCTGTGGAAAGCCGTGACCAAGCGGTATGTCGCCGTGGTAAACGGCGTGCCGCAGCCCGCTGCGGGGCTCATTGACCTGCCGCTGGAACGGGAGATCCCGCTGGAAATGAAGCGGGTCGTCTCCCCCGACGGGGAACGCGCCATGACCGAATATAAAGTCCTTGCCGCCGCACCGGATAAAAACTGCGCTTTGGTGGGCTTCATTCTGCACACCGGACGCACCCACCAGATACGGGTGCATATGTCGGAGAAAGGGCACCCGCTCCTTGGTGATGAGCTGTACGGCGGTCCCATGGAGGAATTCCCCCGTCAGGCGCTGCACTGCGCCGGTGTTGCCTTTACGCACCCCATTACCGGAGAGCAGCTTTGCCTTGTCGCCCCGCTGCCGGAGGATATGTCCGCGCTTCTAGAGAAGAAGGGCATTGACTGGCAGCCGGTACTGACCCCCTTTGTGGAGGAGCTTCTGACGGTGCAGCCCACCACGGTGGAGGAGATCACCGAGCGCTACCGCAAGCCGAAACGGAAAGAAAAGCCATAAATAGATCTGCCTGAAAGGAGCCGCCATGCCGAATACCGAAATAAAGCTGATCGCCACCGATTTGGACGGAACGCTGCTGCGAAACGACCATATGACCCTCTCCCCTGCCAACCGTGAGGCGCTGACCCGTGCCGCCGATGTCGGAATTGAGATCGTTGTTGCCACCGGACGCAGTCTTGCCGCCATTGCGCCGCCGGTGCTGGAGCTGCCTTTTCTGCGGTACTTTATTACCTGCAACGGCAGTATGGTCACCGACCGTTCCGGTCATATTCTGCGTGCGGCACCGCTGCCGCTTCCCACCACGCTGGGGATTCTGGATTACCTTGGCAGCATGAAAGAGCTGGTAGTGCAGCTGTATGCCGACCAAAAAATGTACATCACCCGCACCGACTGGGAACGGCGGGAGGTGATCCATCTGCCTGCGTTTCATCTCAAAGCGCTTTTCGATGATGGAGAAAGCATCGTGGGCAGCCTTGCCGAGCGTGCCTGCCGCCCCAACAGCCATCTGGAAAAGATCAACCTGCCCTACCTGACACCGGAGCAGAAAGCAGCGATCAAGGCGTGGCTGGCGGAGCATTACGGCGACCGTGTGCGCGCGGTCAGCACCATGCCCTGCAATCTGGAGCTGACCGACCGTGACGGCAGCAAGGGCGCGGCGCTGGGCGCTTTGTGTGATATCCTGCATATCCCCACCGAACAAGCCATGGCGCTGGGTGACGCCGATAACGATATCGGTATGCTGCAAACCGCCGGACTGGGCATCGCCATGGGCAATGCCGAACCTGCCGTGCGGCAGGCTGCCGATCAGGTCACCCTTACCAATGAGGAGGACGGCGTAGCGCACGCCATTCACCGCTTCCTCGGAATATAGAATAGATATAAAAAAAGCCGAGCCTGTCTCCTTTGACAAGCCCGGCTTTATCACTCTCCAAAATCACAGCAGCCGCTCCCACTCGCTTTCGCCGTACACGGCAATGCCGTTTTGTAGCAGCAGCGCCGCCGTTACGCCATCGCCCTCCACCAAACCGCCATCGAACAGCCCGTTGTGAATGACGCCGTGCCCGCAGCTGGGGCTGCGTTCCTTCAGCAGGGCGGCTTCGCAGCCGTACAGCCGGCATAGCCGCAGCGCTTCCCCGGCACCGCGCCGGAACTGCTCCGTCACATCGCTCCCCGTCTTAGCCACGACCCGCTCCCCCAGCCGCTCGGAGGCAGGGCGCGGGGTCGGCAGCCCGCCGTAGATCTCCGGACAGAACGGAATAAGAGTATGCCGTCCCAACAGAGATAGTACCCCATCGTGCGTTTTTGCTTTGCCGTCATAGCGGCAGGGCACCCCCAGCAGGCAGGCGCTTACCAATAGCTTCATGCTTCGTCCTCCTTATTCCAGCGGGAGCGGCACACCGTCCCGTGCTGCCTCCGCCAGCCGCTCGCCCTCGTACCGCAGCTTTAGCGAGAAAAACCGCTCCTCCCCCCGCAGCAGCGAAAGGAACAGCCGGTCCCCCTGCCACAGCGGCAGGCTGTTCACGCGCCCGATGGGCACCCACTCCAGCGTGCCTTCATCACAGTCCCGCAGGGTGCCGGTATAGCCGGTCGCGGTAAACAGGTGCATATACTCGGTGGGCGCTTCATCGGAAACGAAGGTCACCAGCCCGCGGAAGCGGTACTCGGTCAGGGTCAGCCCCGTTTCCTCCCGCACCTCCCGCAGCAGGCAGTCCTCGGGGCTTTCACCCTCCTCAAACTTGCCGCCCACGCCGATCCACTTATCATGGTTAATGTCATTCTTCTTTTTTACGCGGTGCAGCATCAGCCAGCAGCCGTCCTTTTCGATGTAGCACAGTGTTGAAAGGATCATAACGTCACTCCTCTCCCCTCTTATCTCCGCTTTCATTGTCATTGTATCACAAGCAAATGCCGTTGGCAAACCCACCCCGCCGGTTTATGGAGAAAGAACAATTTTTCAAATTCGATATGCCTAATATCCTATTAAATTCTGCGCATTTATAGCGCTTGTATTATGGAAAGACTATAAACAGCCCCCTCCCTTGCAAATTGCCCCGCCAAAGTTTAATCTTGCTTTTTGTGGATTTTGCCACCAAAAAATAGGCGGAATTTTAACGCCGCGATTTAGGTGTTGGTGCTATATAACAAATCGATAATGGATTTATTCATTATTTTAGGTTCAATTTGTTGTTAAATTCCAATTCGTCATTTTCTGTTCACTTTTTCGGCACTTCTAATTGCCTTATATTTACAATTTCCGATTTGTCAATTTTTTGACAAATGTTTGACACACACCCTTTTTGCAGTTATACTGAAAGTGTTTTTTAGTATGGATAAATATTAAAAGAAAGCCGTTTTACGGCGAAAGGATACCATATGACAAGGGCTGTTTATCCCGGAAGTTTTGACCCCGTTACGCTGGGTCACATGGACATTATCCGCCGCGCCTCCCGCGTGGTCGATGAGCTGGTCATCGGCGTGCTTATCAACCGCGATAAGAACCCGCTGTTCACCGTCGAAGAACGGGTGGAGATGCTGCAGGAAAGCGTAAAAGACTGCAAAAATGTCACCGTAAAGACCTTTGACGGACGCACGGTGGATTTCGCAAGAGCGAATAACGCACAGGTCATTATCCGCGGGCTGCGCGCCGTCACCGATTTTGAGCACGAGATGCAGATGGCGCAGACCAACCGGATCCTTGATCCCACCATTGATACCATGTTCTTTACCACCAGTCTGCGCTACGCCTACCTCAGCAGCACCATTGTAAAAGAGGTAGCCCACTACGACAACACCGATATCTCCAAGTTCGTTCACCCGTGCGTTGCCGCGCGGCTGAAGGAAAAGCTGGGTCGGGAGTAAAACTCCGTTCAAGATTGTTCCAGCCGCTATATGGCTGAGAAAATAAACCAAGTTTACAATTCATTTATTTTATTCAAGGAGGCAACTACTATGAAGAAAATCGTATTGGCAGGCGCCTGCCGTACCGCTATCGGCACTATGGGCGGCGCTCTCAGCACCGTTCCCGCCGCCGAGCTCGGCTCCGTCGTCATCAAGGAAGCCCTGAACCGTGCCGGCGTTCCTGCCGAGCAGGTCGACCATGTTTACATGGGCTGCGTTATCCAGGCTGGTCTGGGTCAGAATGTCGCCCGTCAGGCTTCTCTTAAAGCCGGTCTGCCTGTGACCACCCCCGCCGTTACCGTCAATGTAGTCTGCGGCTCCGGTTTGAACTGCGTCAACATGGCTGCCCAGATGATTGAAGCGGGCGATGCCGATATCGTTGTCGCCGGCGGTATGGAGAGCATGTCTCTGGCTCCCTACGCCATGATGAAGGGTCGTTACGGCTACCGCATGGGCAACGCTACCCTGGTGGATACCATGGTAAACGACGCCCTGTGGGACGCGTTCAATAACTATCACATGGGCATCACTGCCGAAAATGTTGCCGAGCAGTGGCACCTGACCCGTGAGATGCTCGATGAGTTCTCCGCGAACAGCCAGCAGAAGTGCGAAAAGGCGATGGCAGAGGGCAAGTTCAAGGAGGAGATCGTTCCCGTAGAGGTCAAGGGCAAGAAGGGCTCTGTGATCGTTGACACCGATGAGGGTCCCCGTCCCGGCACCACTGTCGAAACGCTTGCCCGCCTGAAGCCCGCCTTTAAGAAGGACGGTATCGTAACCGCCGGCAACGCTTCCGGCATCAATGACGGCGCTGCCGCCATCGTGGTCATGAGCGAAGAGAAAGCCAAGGAGCTGGGCGTTAAGCCGATGGCTACCTGGGTCGGCGGCGCTCTGGGCGGCGTAGATCCCTCCATCATGGGCGTAGGTCCCGTTGCTGCTGTCAACAAGCTGATGAAGAAGCTGGATATGAAAGTTTCCGATATGGATCTCATCGAAGCCAATGAAGCATTTGCCGCTCAGTCTCTGGCTGTCGGTCATGATCTGGGCTTTGAGATGGATAAGCTGAATGTCAACGGCGGTGCCATCGCGCTGGGTCACCCCGTCGGCGCTTCCGGCTGCCGTATCCTCGTTACCCTGCTGCACGAGATGCAGCGCCGTGACGCCAAGACCGGTCTTGCCACCCTGTGCATCGGCGGCGGCATGGGCTGCGCCACTGTTGTAAAGCGTGACTGATCCCTTACGCAAACCCACGCACCGGAGAGCCGCGGCTCTCCGGTGCTATGCAAAATAAGTCAAGGAGAGTGACATTCCATGGAGTTTATCACCTATGAGGTGGAGGGTCAGATCGGTATTATCACCATCAACCGTCCCAAGGCGCTGAACGCCCTGAACAGCACCGTGCTGGAGGAGCTGGATAAGACCCTCGACGCGGTCGATCAGGAGACTGTACGCTGCCTCATTCTGACCGGCGCGGGCGAAAAGAGCTTTGTTGCCGGCGCGGATATCGGCGAGATGAGCACCCTGACCAAAGCCGAGGGCGAAGCCTTTGGCAAAAAGGGCAACGATGTGTTCCGCAAGCTGGAGACCTTCCCCATTCCCGTTATCGCGGCTGTCAACGGCTTCGCGCTGGGCGGCGGCTGTGAGATCAGCATGAGCTGCGATATCCGTATCTGCAGCGAAAATGCCGTATTCGGTCAGCCCGAGGTCGGTCTGGGCATCACCCCCGGCTTTGGCGGCACCCAGCGTCTGGCGCGCCTTGTCGGCACCGGCAAGGCAAAGGAAATGATCTACGGCGCCCGCAACATCAAGGCAGAGGAAGCCTATCGCATCGGTCTGGTAAACAATGTTTACCCCGCCGAGGAGCTGATGCCCGCCGCCAAGAAGCTCGCCTCCACCATCGCCCGAAACGCGCCCATCGCGGTACGCAACTGCAAGCGTGCCATCAATGAGGGGCTGCAGGTCGATATGGATCAGGCGATCGTTATCGAAGAAAAGCTGTTCGGCGACTGCTTTGAGACCCACGACCAGAAAGAGGGCATGTCCGCCTTCCTGGAAAAGCGCAAGGTCGAAGCGTTCCTGAATAAATAAATTAAAAACTATTACATACGGAGGTACACCCAAATGAAAGTTGGTATCATCGGCGCCGGCACCATGGGTTCCGGCATTGCTCAGGCGTTTGCTCAGTCCAATGGCTACGAGGTTTTCCTGTGCGACATCAACGAAGAGTTTGCCGCTAATGGCAAGAACAAGATCGCCAAGGGTCTGAACGGTCGTGTTGCCAAGGGCAAGATGGAGCAGGCTGCTGCCGACGCTATTCTTGCCAAGATCACCACCGGCACCAAGGAGATCTGCAAGGACTGTGACCTTGTCATCGAGGCTGCTATCGAAAACATGGAGATCAAGAAGCAGACCTTCAAGGAGCTTTCCGAGATCTGCAAGCCCGAGTGCATGTTTGCCACCAACACTTCTTCCCTTTCTATCACCGAGATCGGCGCGAAACTCGACCGTCCCATCATCGGTATGCACTTCTTCAATCCCGCTCCCGTTATGAAGCTGGTCGAAGTCATCGCCGGTCTGAACACCCCCGCCGAGATGGTCGAGACCATCAAGAAGATCTCCGAGGACATCGGCAAGACCCCTGTTCAGGTGGAGGAAGCCGCTGGCTTCGTCGTCAACCGTATCCTCATTCCTATGATCAATGAAGCTGTCGGCATTTATGCTGAGGGCGTTGCCTCTGTTGAGGGCATCGATAACGCTATGATGCTGGGTGCCAACCACCCCATGGGTCCTCTCGCTCTGGGCGACCTTATCGGTCTGGACGTCTGCCTTGCCATTATGGAGGTTCTGCAGGCTGAGACCGGTGACGACAAGTATCGTCCTCACCCCCTGCTGCGCAAGATGGTTCGTGGCGGCAAGCTGGGCAGAAAGACCGGCGTTGGTTTCTACGATTACAGAAAGTAAGCGATAAGGAGGATCTGTTATGGATTTCAAACTCACCAAAGAGCAAGCCATGGTACAGAAGATGTACCGTGAGTTTGCCGAGAATGAAGTAAAGCCCCTGGCTGCCGAGGTCGATGAGGAGGAGCGCTTCCCCGAAGAGACCGTCAAGAAGATGGCGAAGCTGGGCATGATGGGCATTTACTTCCCCAAGGAGTACGGCGGCGCCGGCGGCGATGTCCTCTCCTACGTCATGGCTGTCGAGGAGCTTTCCAAGGTCTGCGGCACCACCGGCGTTATCCTTTCCGCCCACACATCCCTGTGCTGCGCTCCCATTTATGAGAACGGCACCGAGGAGCAGAAGAAGTATTACCTGCCCAAGCTGTGCAGCGGCGAGTGGATCGGTGCTTTCGGTCTGACCGAGCCGGGTGCCGGCACCGACGCGCAGGGTCAGCAGACCTTCGCGGTGCTGGACGGTGATCATTGGGTGCTCAACGGCTCCAAGATCTTCATTACCAATGCCGGCTTTGCCAATGTATTCATCATCATCGCCGTTACCGGCATCATTCCCGATAAGAAGAACCCCAAGAAGACTCGCAAGGAGATCTCCGCTTTCATCGTAGAGCGCACCGATCCCGGCTTCTCCGTCGGTAAGCACGAAAAGAAGATGGGAATCCGCGGCTCCTCCACCTGTGAGTTGATCATGGAGGACTGCCGTATTCCCGCCGACCGTCTGCTGGGCAAAAAGGGCAAGGGCTTTAATATCGCCATGGCTACCCTCGATGGCGGCCGTATCGGTATCGCCGCTCAGGCTCTGGGTCTGGGCGAAGGCGCTGTGGAAGAGGTCATCAAGTACACCCACGAGCGTGTTCAGTTCGGTCGCCGCATCTCCCAGTTCCAGAACACCCAGTTTCAGATCGCCGATATGCACACCCGCATGGAAGCTGCCAAGTATCTGGTTTACTCCGCTGCCTGCAAGAAGAACGCCCACGAGCCGTACAGCGTTGACGCTGCCATGGCGAAGCTGTTTGCTGCCGAGGCTGCCAGCGATGTGACCCGCCGCGCGGTACAGCTCTTCGGCGGTTACGGCTACACCCGTGACTACCCCGTGGAGCGCATGATGCGTGATGCCAAGATCACTGAAATCTACGAGGGTACCTCCGAGGTTCAGCGCATGGT
>CAKSYU010000054.1 GCA_934524965.1 uncultured Angelakisella sp. | reverse complement strand
GCAGGGGGAAGGAGTTATGCCATGAAAATTTAGCACAACATAAGAATTATACCAACAAAAAAACCGCAAGTCAACAGGCAGACCGGCGGTTTTTGGCTTTATAACAGGGATTTTTTGCGATAATTTACATCAAAAACAGCGAGGAGATGATAGAGGTGAGCGAAAACAGCCCAATGACGATCAGGAATACCGTCAGCCAGCTGGTACCGCCCATGCGGGAAAGATTCTGGTAGTACTGCTGGGTGCCCGCCGCCGCGTGCCCGCGGTAGCGCTGGATCTTCACCTGCTGGGTGATCTTTTTAAGGTAAAAATAGTTGAAGAACAGCGAGCACAGCACGCTGAGGATCAGCCCGCCGTACTGCGCGATGGCGGAGGTGGAAACCAGCGCCTGATAGTAGGGCGAAAGGGTGTTCAGTCGGGTCAGCTCGGTCAGCGTTGTGGCGCCCGCTTCCACCAGCTCCCGGAAATAGGGGATATAGTTGATGGCAAAGGGGATATAGCAGCCCACCTGAATACCCAGCAGAATGGCGCCCCAGGCGTACATCTTGCGGTAGAAGCAGTAAAGCCCCGAAAAGAGGAACGCACCGATATTAAAGCTCACCGGCGTCTTTCTTTGCAGCATCGCGCGGAATTTATACAAAAAGCTCAGCGCGTTGGGACCCACATACGCCGCCACCTCACGGGCGGTCAGCTCATCGCTCAGCTTTTCGTTGGGGTCTACATTGTACTGGTCGCGCACATATTCGGCAAAGCTGCCGCCCTCGGGCGTTTCGCGGTCGCCCGCGGGGATCCGCTCGCCCGTTTCCTTCAGCGGATAGCCGCACAGCTCGCACCGCTCCCGTCCGGCGGGGTTCACGGTACCGCAGCGGCTGCACATCACATAGCCGTCCTCGACCTGGTGTTCGTGCTGCTGTTCCTCCAGCGGCACCGAGGGACCGGGCGCAACCTTGGGCGGCTGCCATACATAGCCTTCGGCGTGGCGCTGCTCATAGACGCAGCCTCCCCGCTCCTTATAGCAGGCGCGGTGGTAGGGCGTGCCGCACTCCGGGCAGACAACTACATCGTCCTCCGCCGTAAAGGGCTTGCCGCAAGCCGCGCAGGATATACCGGTATATTTCACAGAGATAGCCTCCTTATTGGCACTTTACCATGTATTATAATATAGGAAGTGGGTCAATTCAATGGAATTTCGGTGAACAAATGCCCTTTTTGACGCTTTTTTTGGCAAATTTGCGGGTTTTATTTTACAAGCCGCCACTTTTATGGTAAAATAAAACGGTTAATGAGAGATAATAAAATAGAATAAATACAAGGTGTAAACTAATGTGGTTTAATACGATTTGTAAATAATAACTGACGAGATAGATGATTTAGGAAAGGGAAAAACCTATGCTGCAATTTGAAGAACTGAGACTGAAGCTGCAGGGCATGGAGCCGGAGCTTCGGGAGCTGAAACAATCCCTCAATATTGATAAGCTGGGCATCGAGATCGCCGAGCTGGAGCGCAAGGCGGCGGAGCCGAGCTTTTGGGACGACATGGAAAACAGCCAGAAGGTGCTCCAGCGCACGGCACAGCTCAAAGCGAGCGTCGAGACCTATCAAAAGCTGCAATCGCTGTACGAGGATACCCTCACTCTTATCGAGCTGGCGGAGGAAGCCGGCGATGAAAGCGTGTACGAGGAAGCTGCTGCCGATACCGAGCAGCTGCAAAGCCGCATGGCGGAGGTGCGCCTGACCACCCTGCTCACCGGCGAGTATGACAGCAAAAATGCCATTCTTACCTTCCATGCGGGGGCAGGCGGCACCGAGGCACAGGACTGGGCGCAGATGCTGTACCGCATGTACACCCGCTGGGCGGAGCGCCACGGCTATTCCTATAAAATTCTGGATTACCTTGACGGCGACGAGGCAGGCATTAAGAGCGCCTCTATTCTCATCGAGGGGCTGAATGCCTACGGCTTCCTCAAGTCGGAAAACGGCGTTCACCGTCTGGTGCGCGTTTCTCCCTTTGATGCCAGCGGACGCCGTCAGACCTCCTTTGCTTCGCTGGAGGTCATGCCGGAGATCGACAAGGACGTGAACATCGAGATCCGCGAGGAGGATATCCAGATGGACGTGTACCGTGCCAGCGGCGCGGGCGGGCAGAAGGTCAATAAGACCTCCAGCGCCGTGCGCCTGACCCACCTGCCCACCGGCATTGTGGTAGCGTGTCAGGTGGAGCGCAGCCAGCACCAGAACCGTGAGGTCGCCATGAATATGCTGCGCAGCAAGCTGGTGGAGATCAAGGAGCGCGAGCATCTGGATAAGATCGAGGACATCAAGGGCGTGCAGAAGGAGATCGCATGGGGCAGCCAGATCCGCTCCTATGTGTTCATGCCCTACACCATGGTCAAGGATCACCGCACCAACTACGAAACCGGCAACATCACCGCCGTCATGGACGGCGACCTCGATGGCTTCATCAACGAGTACCTCAAGAAAAAGAGCCAGGGCACTCTGGAAAAATAAGCGAAAATACAATGAACCGACCCGTGAGAAAAATGCGGGTCGGTTTTCTTACTATTCTAATAGATTTTTAGCTTTTTGCGGACTTTGCAAGCTGCCTTTTAGTCCTTTCACCCTTAGCATCTCCAAGGAATATTTGTGGTCATCATAAACTTCGAGTAATTCCAGCTCCATATGATTTCCGTATGTCTCATATGGTTCACCATTTACAACAAAATCAGTATCATCAATTTCGATGGCGGACAAATTGGTTTTATTGACCCTACATCTGTATTTGATCGCTTTGATTGGCGCAGCAACATAGATATAGACTTCGTCACCAACCGCAATAGACTTAATAGATTGTTTCCAGTCAATACGATTTAGTTTGTTAAATGCTCCAACTACATTATAGTATTTTGGATTGCAGGGAATGATCTAACGCTCCATTTTCTACTCCTTGTTCATTATCGGCGGGAATTTACCACTCCGCTTCCCCCAGCAGCCGAGCGATTACCTCACTGGCGATCAGCAGCCCGGCGCTGCTGGGCACCCACGGGCTGCTGCCAGGGGTGTCCTTGGGACGAGACTGCCCCGGGGCAGGTGCGGCACCGCGATTTCGGGGCGTTTTGGGCGACTCGGTGGAATACACCACCCGCAGATGCTCAATGCCGCGGGCACGCAGCTCCCGCCGCATCACCCGTGCCAGCGGGCAGATGGTCGTTTTGCTGATGTCGCAGGCAGTCAGCAGGTCGGGACGCAGCTTGTTGCCGGTGCCCATGCTGCTGATGATGGGAACGCCCAGCGCCCTCGCCGTTTGAATCAGGTGCAGCTTGGCGGTGACGGTATCAATGGCGTCCACAATGCAGTCAAAGCCGGAAAGATCAATCAGATCGGCGTTTTCCGGCATATAAAAAATGGGATACTCGGTCACACGGATAGCAGGATTGATATCCCGCAGCCGTGCCGCCATCACCGCCGCCTTTGGCAGTCCGATGGTGGAATGCAGCGCCACCAGCTGACGGTTTATGTTACTTTCGCTCACCGTGTCGTGGTCGATAAGGGCAAGCTGCCCTACACCGGCACGCCCCAGCGCCTCGCAGCACCAGCTGCCCACGCCGCCCAGCCCAAAGACGGCGACCCGCTTCTGCGCAAGAGCTTGAATGGCGTCCTCGCCCAGCAACAGGGCGGTGCGTTCAAACTGGCTCATACGGCAGCCTCCCCGCGGGCGCGCGCCAGCTTCTGTTGGCGGATATCCTTGCCGACAAAGCGGAACATGGTGTAGCTGCCGATCAGGCGGGAAAGGATACGCTCGTTATACATTTTGCCCATGGCTGTCAGGTCAAGATTGGTGCTGATGATGGTGGGGCGGCACTCGGTCATGCGGTCATTGATGACCTGATACAGCACCGACTGACTGTATGCCGTGGCAAATTCCGCTCCCATATCGTCCAGAATCAACAGGTCGCAGGAGAGGATTTCCCGCATGGCGGTCATATCATCGGGGGTGGCGTTGCGGTTAAAGCGCACCCGCTCAAAGCAGTCGATGAGCGCCTGCGCCGGATAATACCGCACGGTAAAGCCCTTTTCCGCCACCGCGCGCGCGATGCAGGCGGAAAGATAGGTTTTCCCCAAGCCGGTGCGACCGGTGAACAGCAGGTTGCCGGCGCTCCGACTGAAATCCTCGGCGTAGCGGCGGCAGTAGGCAAGGATATTTTTCATCGTCTCCTGCGGGGAGCGGTTCCCCCCCTCGGCAGCGTCGCTGTAATAAGTCAGGTCAAAATCCATAAAGCCGCGGCAGCCCGCCAACAGCCCCGCCGGCAGCGTCAAAACGGACTTTTCCCGCAAAAGCTCCTGAAGGCAGCGGCAGCGCTTGCCGTCCACAAAGCCGGTATCGCCGCACAGGGGGCAGCTGTATTGGGGGCGCAGCTGCTCCTCGGTCATGCCGATCTCCGACAGCGTGTGCAGCCGGTCACGCTTCAGCTGCTCCAGCGCCAGGCGGTATTGCTCGGTCGGTTCGCCCTCCAGCGCGGCGGCGGTCATGCGGCGGCACACCTCGGCGGTCTGGGCGTCAAACTGCCGCAGCTGGGGCAGGCTTTGGTACAGCTCCTCGCGGCGGCGGTCGGCGTCCTCCTCTGCGCGGCGGCGGCGGCATGCCAGCAGCTCGGTGGCTTCACGGTAGGCGTTCTCTCCCATAAGTCGGTGTCCTTTCTTATCCGTTGGCGTTCTGTTCCATAATGCGCATGGCTTCCCCTATGTCAAAGGAGTAGTCGCCATCGGCGGCTTTCTGCGCCGCGCTGCGCTCGGCTTCGGCGGCTTCCGCGGTGGTGATGCCCTTAGCCGCCCATGCCGCCAGTATTTTATCCATGTAGGCAAAGGAGACCTTGCCCGTGGCTTCCACGGTGCGGTCATAGGCAAGCTTCAAAAGCGTCTCCGGCGTCATGTATTCGCCGCACCAGCGCTCCACACAGGCTTTTTCCTTGGCGGTCAGCGCCCGCTCCGGCAGCCCGAACAGCCGCCGGATACGGTGCTCGTCGTCCTCCTGACGGGTCAGCCGCAGGATCTTCTCCTCCGCCTTTTCGTAGGTATCGGTGCCCTCCTCCAGCCAGCCCGCCACCATCTTTTCCAGATAGCTCAGCTTCTTTTTGCCCTTTTTGCGGCAGTAGGCGGCAGCCACCAGCAGGTAGTCGGGGGAAAGCTCCAGCGAGCCGTACAGGTAGGCAAGGATCTCCCGCTCGCTGGGGGAAAGCACATCGCCCCGTGCGGTCTCCAGCTCCGCCGTCAGCGCGGCGAATTGTTTATCCTGCCGCAGCAGTGCGTTGATCTCCGCCGGAGAAAGGTGTCCCCTTGCCCGCACGGTGGTAATGGTCTGCCCCTCGGCGGTCTCCCGCGTGGTGACAGGGGAGGGCGCGGCGGCGGAAACGGGCTGGGACTGCGCCGACTGTGCCGGCTGCGGCGCGGGGGCGGCGCAGGGAGCAAAAAGTCCGGCTTCCTGCCAGTATTGCAGGCAGTCGTTTACCTCCGCTTCGGTCAGGCTCAGCCGCGCAGCGATGCCGGCGGTATCCACGGGGCTTTGCCCCTGCCGCAGCGCCAGCAGCAGCACCTTCAGCTGTCCCTCGGTGCAGAATTTCAGGCAGCGGTCGGCAACGGCGGTAGGCACGGCGAATATGCTGCCCCACACCCCGAAATCGATCTCATACGGCATAGCGGCTGTCCTCCTCTTTTTTGTCGTTTTTCCGCAAGCCCCCGGTAGGGGCGCCCGCAGGGCAGCCCGCCTGCGGCGGGCTCGGCGGCTTCGCCGCCGGTTCCGGCTGCGCCGGAACGCCCTGCGGGCGCCCCACCGGCAGCTTGCTGCCCCATTTCGATATCATGAAAAAGGGTATTCCAATTTTTGATTATATCGCAGGAAAATCCTCTGGTAGCTTGTTGTTACCCCATTTCGATACTTCCAAAAAGGGTATTCCAGATCTTGATTATATCACAAACAAATCTTAATGAGAATACAAAAACGAAAATCCCGCGCGGAGGTTGCTTTTCCCCCGCGAAAAAGGTTATAATAGAGAAAATCCACCGAAGGGAAGGATCAATCCATGCAATTCCATTATGAACCCAAGGGCGTCTGTTCCCGTGCCATCGATATCAACCTGGACGAAGCGACCGGCGTGATCCGCAATGTGCAGTTCACCGGTGGCTGCAACGGTAATACCAAGGGGCTGAGCGCGCTGGTCGTCGGTCAGCCCGCCGAGGAGGTCATTCGCCGTTTGCAGGGCATTCGCTGCGGCATGCGCCCCACCAGCTGCCCCGATCAGCTGGCGGAAGCACTGACCGAAGCGCTGGAGCAGATCTAACCCCCGACAGAAACGGGAAAAAGGAGAGGGAGGAAACCGGCTTGACAGAGGATATTAAGATCTACCGACAGAATACAAAGGAACCGCCCCTTTCCGAAGGGGAAAAGGCGGCGCGGGAATACCGCCGCCAGCAGGAAAACGGCAATCTGGAACGCGCGCACCGGCTGGGAGAGACGCTTTGCGGCATCTTTCTTGCCATGCCGGTCGGGGGGGAATACGCCGCCCAGCAGTGGGTGCTGCTCTCCTTTTTGGCGGAAAACGAGCTGGAGCAGCAGGTGGAAAATACCCTGCTGAGCCAGTCGACGCAAAGCCGCTTTGCGGAGCGGCTGGAGCAGCAGTCGCCGGAGCTGGCGCGCACCGTCCACGATGCCCGCGCCTTTACCCTGTACACCCTCAATGAGACCCGCCGCAGCCCCCGCAGCGAGGGCGAGATCTTTGCCAAGCTGTGCGGTCAGCCGGAAAACGAGGAGGTCATCGCGCTGGGCGAGCGTCTGGCGGAGGACTTTACCGGCAGGATCACCGAGGCGGTCGCCGCCGCCGGCTTTCTTGCCGAATAAAGCAGGAGGCAGCCATCATATGGAACAGAATTTATTTACCGAAGGAGTGCGTCCCGGCAGCGTGACCACACCGGAGGAAGTGCATATGCTCATCTGCTACATCTTTCGGGAGGCGGACCAGCCGGTAACGCTGGATCAGGTGAACGAGGTGCTGCAGCGACAGTCGCTGGTCAATTACTTTGAGTTTGCCGAAGCCGCCGAGCTGCTTATCCGCATGGGGCACCTGCAGCCGCAGCAAAACGGCTGCTATGTCCTCTCCGAGGAGGGCAAGGCGCTGGCGGATACCTTTCGGGATAAGCTGCCGCCGGCGGTGCGGGAGCGTGCCCAGAGGGCGCTGGACGATGTCCTTACCCTGCTGCGCCGTCAGCAGGAAAACAAGGTGCGGGTCAACAAGGTGGGGGACGGCTGGCAGATCACCCTTACCATCACCGATATCGGCAGCGACCTGATGAGCCTGACCCTTTTTCTGCCCACCGAAAAGGAGTGTGAGCAGGTGCGCCGCCGCTTCCTGAATGACCCGATGCTGCTGTACAAGGGCACCATGGCGCTGCTTACCGGCGATATGGAGACCTTCGGCGACCTGACCCCCAGCGGCAGGGATCTTTTTATCTGACCAAAGGAGAAAAACATGGCTGCAAAGCGTATTTTAATGGCATTCTGCACGCTGTACGGACTGGCAAGGGTCATCGGCACGGCGCTGTATTACCTGCGGGGCGCCGGTCAGCTGCAATTGGCGGTGCTTATCATTTCCTTTGTCGTCGGCGTTATCGGGCTGGGCGCGGGTATTCTGTGGATCGCCCAGCGGCAGGTGAGCGGCTTGACGGTGCGGCTGTTGCTGCTGCTGTACAGCGCGGCGGCTGTCGCCAATATTCTTATCACCCGTGCCAATCCGGTGCCGCAGGGCATCGGTGCGTGGGAGATACTGGTGACCGGTACGCTGTTCGAGTGCCTTTTGTTCCTTGCCGCCCTGCTGATCCCCCTGCCCGACCACCAAAAACACCGGGGATAAATTTTTTGAAAAAAGGGATTGCCTTATTGCCGCAAGTGGTGTATAATATACAGGCATCGGAGGCGTAGCTCAGCTGGTCAGAGCGCCTGCTTCACACGCAGGAGGTCCACGGTTCGAGCCCGTGCGTCTCCACCAAAACAATATAATCCGAACCTTTTGCCGATTGGTCATGGGCTCGGATTTGTTGTTTTTATGGAAGAAATTGAAGACTGGTAATGAAAAAGCCGGGAGGACTGCCGATTATTGCAATCCTCCCGGCTTCTTTATGTAGATGCACAGTCCGTATTCTCTTTCTTTGCTTTCCATTCGGCAAATACCTTTTTACCGTCTTCACTTTCGTAGTACTTCTGAATTACCGGAAGCAGACTCCGTGCCAGCGATTCGAAGACGTATTCCGGAATTTCGGCTGCATCCATGCTGTTTTGAATATTCGCTTTTTCTGCGTTCACATAGCACCTCCTTTATCGCTTCTGTAGCGCGCACAAGCCCATTTTGGCGCAGCTGTAAGGAAAAGATATTCCCCTGTGTTTTTGTGTCGATTGTGGGGCGAAAAATGCCCCGTTTTCGACATTTATCCGGACGATATTGCACCGCCATCCTTCGGTTGAATCAGCTTCGCATTAGAGGGATAATTCAGCGTAATCAATGCGGGTTTTCCAAGGCCCTGTTTCTTTCGGCAGATCAAACCGCTGAACTCAAGCTCATGGAAAATCCGCGTCGCACATTGTCGGCTTCGGTGTAGCTTCTTCTGCGCCTGTTCCACGGTGAAGTAAATCCGGACGGTGCCGTCAGCTTCGAGAAAACCGTTGACTTTTGAAATGCTCGCCCGATCCAGCATCAGGGCATACAGCACTTTTGCATCGTTGGACAGCCCGGCAAGACTATCCTCCATCAAAAATCGTGGAAACGGTATGTAGGATGCAGACAAGCTTTCACTTGTAAATTTCAAAAACTTCTGTGACATAATCCCCCTATCCCATCCATCAAAACCGGTATTGATAGGATTGATGGATGACTATATTGAGCGTTTATTTATTTCTTATTGATTAGGGTACTTACTGTGCTGCCGTCCGGACTGCGCACAGGCATGGAATTAAAAAGATTTCCAACTATATTCTTTTTAATTACA
>CAKSYU010000053.1 GCA_934524965.1 uncultured Angelakisella sp. | reverse complement strand
GATGCTCGGCATCTTCCAGACGGGTGGTGTAGTCATGGGGGGCGAGTTCACCGAACTCCACGCCGCACTTGTCGCAGACTGCTTTCTGGGTGCAGGTGGCGGGGGTGGTGGCGCTGTGTTCCTCGGTCGCGCCGCCGTTATCGTAGCCGCAGACGGTGCAGCCCTGCTTGTGACGATTGGTGTTGGCGATCGGGATATAGCCATTTTTGTGGAGCTCGGTGCTGAGGACTTCGTTACAGTCGGGGCAAATCTCGATATGGCTCAGCTTATCCTCGCTCAGTTCGTATTTGTGCTCGTTTTGGTGGTGGCAGATCCAGTTGATATCAATGTAATGGGAAGCGGAATCGCTTACAAGGCTGCTGACCGTTTCGGCAAAGGTCGTTCCGGTGGTTCCCTCAAAGTCGCTCGCCATGTACTTCTTGGCATGTGTTTCATCGGCGCCGGCTTTGAAATACAGCTCGGGATCGCCGATGGTGATGGTGCCTGTTTTAATCGCCGGATTGCTGGCGTTGCTGGCGTTGGTAACCTGGAGAGGGGCATTGACGGTGAGGTTCATTCCATAACCGGAAATGCCCTGATACCAAGTACTGTCGCTGCTGACTGTCATGGGAATATTAACAGTCATATCCTTATACGAGCTTAAATATACCGTCTCTCCGCCTTTGGAAGCCAGCGAAAGGGTACCGGTTCCCTCAAAGATAAGACTTGCAGAAGAGTAAATGGCATTTCTACCGTCTACAGCTATAGAGCAATCGCCGGTGACATTGACGGTGATGGTGTAGGGGAATTCACCGATCGTACTTCTATCGCCGCCGAGCCTCAACATATCGGCATACCAACCGGTTTTGAAGTTATTGAGATACAGGGTATAAGTAGTGGAATCGTAATAGATATTCCCCTTGGAGCCATCGGTGGTGGGAATCAAAGATCTTGTATCCGGGCTAAGCTCATAGCCCTGATCGCACTCGAGTCTTATCGGACTAAAGCTATTATCTTTATACTGAACGGGCGAGACTACCTTGCCGTAGGGGAAAGTGTGGTCGGCATTTTTCTCGGAAGCGCCGCACTTGCTGCAGCTGTAATAGTAGGTGGCGGGGCTGGTGAGGGTAGCCGTTTTTGCCAGATAGCGAGCCTCCGCAACCTGCCGGTCGTAGACATGTACTTCGGCTTTTGCCTTGGCATAGAAATAAGTGCTGGCATCGTGGGTACCAAAGGTACCGCTGCTCCATACCTCAGTTTTGTTTTCGCTGGTTGCCAGACCGTCGGGCGCGGTGATGTAGTTTGTCGAACCACCCACCAGACCTTTCTCTTCGTCCTTATTGTTGGTCCATGCCACATGCCACCAGCCACCGCTGCCGGTACCCTTATAAGGTGTAAAGGTTTTCAGTTCGATGGCGCCTTCGTTGGCAAGGGTCAGCTTGCCGCCCAAATAGAGGGCATAGTCCTTCCCCGAAGTGGGATCTGTACTACCATTAACCGGACCGGAATATTCGCCCTCGGTACGGGACGCCTTAAGAACCGCACGATCCTTGATGGTCAGGTTACCACTCACAACGACAGATCTTCTGCTGCCAATGGCAAAATTAGCAAACTCGGACTCCACGGTGGCATTATCGGTGAGAATGAGATTTCCGCTGATACGAATGGGCGTACCGGAATAAATTGTATCGTTATCGCCGCCCATTGCAACCAATTTGCCGGGACCGGAGATGGTAATGGTGCTGGCGGAGTTCGTTGCATAGATGGTATAGAACTGATTGGTGTTACGATGATCACCAATCGTCGTGGTGCCCTCCAGTTTGACATTCAGATCACCCTGCGTCAGCCCGATAAAGGAAACGGTATTCCATCTATCACCTGTATTGAACTTGGGGGAAGAAATGCTGTTGATGGTAAGCGTAGAGGTCGCCGGCTCCCACTTGACATTGTAATAGTTCGCGGAAGCGCCGGTCTTGGTAATGCTGGATTTACCATTTGTGTACTGATAAAGCCAGTAGCTTACCTCGCCCGTGGAAGGGAGAGCGGTATTGCATACGCTGACCTTGGTTTCCACCGTGCTGCTATCCGCCGCAAAAACGGTGGTGGGCAGCATGGTGAGGAGCATACACAGTGCCAGCAGGACACTGAGCAAGCGTTTCTTCATAAGTTAGTTCCTCCTTTTGCCTCTTTTCACATTGGGGTTGGGTTGTATTTTTGCCCATGGGTAGGGCAAAGCCCGCCCCAACAGGACGCACCCATTATAGATAAAAATAAGAACAAAAAACACGCCGCGGGGTGAAATGTCGATAATTCTGCGCAAAATGCATTGACGCCACAATAGGGCGGGCAGGAATTTGGGTAAAACAGAAAAAGCCCCGCCGAAGCGAGGCTTGTGCTTTAGTACAAATATTTACTGAATGATGCACTTGGCGGCATCTACCGTGACGGTCAGCACCGTGCCCACGGGGGCATCGGTTCCCTGCGGCAGCACAAAGCGCAGCGGCGGGGCGGCAGGCTCCTGCCGCGGGTGCAGCAGCACCACCGTGCGGTCGATATCCCGTATCACGCGGCTGACCGTGCAGGGGGTGCCGTTTTCCGTCAGTGTAAGGGCGGTATCCGGTATGCCTACCGTGACCTCCCCCTGTGCCGACAGTGGCAGCGTAAGTCCCCAGCCGGTAAGGGTGACGCAGGCGCCATCGCCCACACCCCGGAGGAAATTGCGGCAGCCGATAAGCTGCGCCGCCCCACGGGTGGCTGGGTGCAGCAGCAGGGTATCCATATCTGTTACGGCACCTGATGTTCCGTTTTCCATCACACAGACAGCGGAGCAGTTACGATAGCACTCGCCCAGATCGTGGCTGACCCACAGGATCGACCCTGTGAAGCCGGAAAGCATATCGGCAAGCTCCAGCTCCAAATTCCATTTCAGAAAGCTATCCAGTGCCGAAAAGGGTTCGTCCAGCAGAATAGCACGCGGCTCCGAAACCATAATCCTCGCCAGCGCTACCCGCTGCTGCTGTCCGCCGGAAAGCTGGGAGGGATATTTCTTTTCCAGCCCCTCTAACCGAAAACGACGAATCGCCTCTGCTGCCTGCACCTTTTTCTGCTCCCGCTTTCCCTGCCGGATCCCACAGATAATATTCTGGGTAACGGTCATATTGGGGAACAGAGCATACTGCTGAAACAGATACCCGACACGCCGGCGCTGCGGAGTAAGGTCGATCTTCTTTTCGCTGTCAAACAGCGTTTCGCCATCCAGAATGATCCTGCCGCGGTCGGGGGTCATAATGCCGGCAATGCACTTGAGCGTTACGCTTTTGCCGCAGCCGGAAGCCCCCAGCAGCGCCATAATGCCCGCGGGGGTCTCGAACTTGGAACGCAGGGTGAAATTGCCCAGCTTTTTTTCGATATCGACGATCAGACTCACAAGGGCAGCCTCCTTCCCCGCCCCGCTGCTTGCAGGTTTTTCTTTTCCAGCATATTGACCACCAGCAGAATGACGGCGGAGATGGCGATATTGACCAGTACCCATTTAAGCGCCAGCGCATCGTTATTGGTTTGCCATAGCTGATAAACGGTGGTAGAAACGGTAGCGGTCTTGCCGGGGGTATAACCGGCGATCATGCTGGTAGCGCCGTATTCACCCAAGGCGCGGGCAAAGGCAAGCACTGCACCTGCCAGAACGCCCTGACGACAGTATGGCATACGAATATGCCAAAAGATATATCGATTGGAAAGACCCAAGGTTTTTCCCGCATGTGCCAGCGTTTCATCGAATGCCTCAAATGCGCCGCGGACGGTGCGATACATGAGTGGGAAAACCACCACGACAGTGGCGAAAATAGCCGACCACCATGTCATTACCATGCGGAAGCCAAAGGTCTCCAGCACCCATGCGCCGAAAAAACGCTTGGGTCCCAGCACGCGCAGCAGCAGATAGCCCACCACGGTGGGCGGCAGCACCAGCGGCAGGGTCAGAATCACATCGAGGATACCCTTGATGAGACGCGGGAGCTTGGCGATATAGTAGGCGGCGGCTATGCCGGTGAAAAACACTACCACCGCGCTGATGGCGGCGATCCGCAAGGAGTTAAGTAAAGGGTACCAATCCATGAAATACCTCCGGAAAAGGGGTTTTGGGCAGGACGCTATGCGCCCCGCCCAAGAAAAGAATGCAGGCTGAAATTACTTGGAGAGAGGAGTAAACAGAACCGCCTCGAACTCTGCGGAAGCCTCGGCGCCCTGCAGATAAGCGAGGAACGCGGCGGCGGCATCCTGATGCTCGGAGGTATTGAGGACAGCGGCAGGATAGATGACCTGACCGCACATCTCGGCAGTGGCGGTAGCGACAACGGTGAGGTTAGCGGAATAAGCATCGGAAGCATAGATGATGCCGCAGTCCACGGTGCCCTCGGAAACGGCGGTGGTGACCTCCTTCACATTGTTGCCATAGGTCAGCTTGGAAGCGATGGCAGACTCATCAATCTCGTAGTAGGCAAAGATCTTCCGGGTGTACTGACCAACCGGCACATCGCTGTTGCCGATGGCAAGCATGACCTCTCCGTTTTTCAGCAGATCGGCAAGCTGTTCAAAGCTTTCGATCCCCTTAGGGTTGCCCTCCGGAACTGCCAAAGCGACCTTGTTCTCCAGCAGATCGATTCGGCTGCCGGCGACCAAAAGATCCAATCCGTCCGGATTCTTTTCGGCATTGTCCTTCAGAGTGCCGTCCAAAGCATTCATCTGCTTGGGGGCAGCGGAGATAAAGAGATCGCAGACAGCGCCCTCCTTGATCTGGGTAAGGAGCTTGCCGGAGGAATCAAAGTTGAAGCTGATCTTGACATTTTGGTTTTCTGCCATGTACTTCTCGCCGATGGCGGTAAGGCTCTCGGTAAGGGAAGCTGCGGCAAAGACGGTCAGCTCAACGGTCTCGGGGGTATCATTCTGATTGTCGTTGGTCGGCTGCTTTTCGCCGCAGGCGACCATAGTGAGTACCAGCACCAGCGCCAGCAGCAGAGCAATCAATTTTTTCATTGTGATTTTCCTTCTTTCTTTTTGGCTTGTGATTTATTCTATCTTATCGCAGAGTGCGCAAAGATAACGGGTCATTTACCGAAGGGGCAGATGGGATAATGGCATATCTTGCAGCCGAGGCATAATCCGCCCTCGCCCAGCGCGGCGATTTGACTGCGGGTGACGGGGACATCGGCCGCAATATAGGGCAGCACCAGATCGAAGATGGTGGCGCCGGCATACAACACACAGCCCGGCAGACCCATTACGGGGGTACCATCGGGGTAATAGCCCAGCAGGAACATGGCGCCGGGCAGAACGGGGGCGCCGTAGGAGACGATATCGGCGCCGCTGGCACGAATGCCGCCGGGGGTGTTATCATCGGGATCGACGCTCATGCCGCCGGTGCACAGTAGCACATCGGGGTGATGCTTTTCTTTCAGCGCCAGCACGGTGTCGCAGACATTCTGCACACCGTCGCCGGAATAGGCGATCTCCAGCGTCTCGATACCGTATGCCGCCAGCTTTTCCGCCACGACGGGGGTAAAGGTATCCTTGATAAGCCCAGTTTTGACCTCACTGCCGGTGGCGATGATGCAAGCCGTTTTGCGGACATAGGGCCGCAGAGTAAGGAGCGGGCTCTCCCCTGCCGCTTCCTCTGCCCGACGCAGCTTCGCTTCCTCGATGATGAGAGGAATGACCCGCATACCGGCGAGCTTATCGCCCGCCTTGACGGCGGTGCCGCCCTTGCGGGTGGCGATCATTACCTCGTCCTGCGAATTGACCGCCAACAGTCGGGCGCTATCTACCAAGAACAATCCGTCGCAGGTGGCTTTCAGCTCGATCTTGCCTTCCTTGACCTCGGTACGGGTCATATTTTCCATGCCGCAGAGACGAAGCAGACGCTCGGCGGCGTCATTCTCGTGTACCATATCGGGGGTGACTTCCCAGACATAGATGTTTTCCTTGCCCATGCTGAGTAATACGGGAATATCCTCCGGCGTGACGATGTGCCCCTTGCGGAAGCGGGCATCCTTGTACTCGCCCTTGATGATCTGTGTCATATCATGGCACAGCATATGCCCTACGGCATCGGCTGTTTTAACAAGCTTCATTCCGGTTTTCCTCCAGTAATGCATTTGCTGAGCAAAAGCGATATTCTTTATAAAACATAACCGATTATAACAAAAATGACCCCGCTTTTCAACGGAGTCGTTCGGTATTGCAGGAAAACAATTCGCTAATAACGAATAAAAATAAAAAGCAACGTGCGGAAACCAGCAGACACCTTATGATATCTGCTGCGTCTCGTGCCCGCCGCCCGCCAGCATGCGCAAGGCATGCTCCAGCGTATTGATAACTGCGCCAAGATTTTCTCTTGCTGCCTTTTCGGAGCCGGGCAGATTGAGGATCAGGCTGCTGCCGCGGGTGCCTGCCGCCGCACGGGAAAGCATGGCGCGGGGGGTAATGGCAAGGCTGGAGTAAAGCATTGCCTGTGGAATTGCGGGGATCTCCCGTTCTACCACCAGACGAGTCGCCTCCGGCGTGACATCGCGCGGGGAAAGTCCGGTGCCGCCGGTGCTGATGACCAGATCGGCATGGAGAATATCACAGGCATGGCGCATGGCATCGGCAATCTGCTCTTTTTCATCGGGAACAGTGACAGCATGTATCACCGTGTAGCCGGTCTCCTCCAGCATTTCACGGATCGCGGGTCCGCTGGTATCCTGCCTCTCCCCTGTGGTGCATTTATCGCTGACGGTAATGACGACTGCCTTGTAGCTCATAGACCGGCACGCTCCTTTTGCCTGTTATTTTGTGTTTATTTTATCCCATCGGGCGGATAAGCGCAAGGGCAGCCGTATTTTATTCGATAATGCAGAATGAAAAGGAAAGGTTGGCAAGATGTTTCCTTTTATGGTATAATTCCCAACAGAATACAAAAGCGCTGAAAGGAACCGGACTTATGAAACATCACCCCAAAAGCACAAAGCAAGCCCGCGACCTGCGTGCGACCATTCGCAGCAAGCCCAAGGTTTTTGCGGTATATCTTGTTCTGCGTTTGATCGTTCTGGGAACACTGGTCTCCTCCGTTCTGCGCGGGGAATATGAAAACGCCTTCATCTGCCTTTTGGTGCTGGCGCTTTTTATCCTTCCGTTTTTTATTCAGCAGAACTTCGGCATTGAGCTGCCGGACACGCTGGAGATCATTATCCTGCTGTTTATCTTTGCCTCCGAAATACTGGGGGAGCTGGGGTGCTTTTTCATCACCGTTCCCAACTGGGATTCCATTCTGCACACCACGACCGGCTTTTTGTGCGCTGCCACCGGCTTTGCGCTGATTGATATTCTGAACCGGAACAGCCGGATCAAGTTTGAGCTTTCCCCGATCTATGTGGCGTTGGTGGCGTTCTGCTTTTCCATGACCATCGGCGTGCTGTGGGAATTCTTTGAATTCGGCATGGACCGGTTGTTTATGATGGACATGCAGAAGGATACCGTTATCCACAGCATCACCTCCGTGATGCTTGACCCTACCAATAAGAATATCCCCGTGACCATCGGGGACATCACCAGCGTGACAGTAAACGGGCAGGAGCTGGGCTTTGGCGGATATCTGGATATCGGGCTGTACGATACCATGGAGGATCTGTTCGTTAACTTTATCGGGGCGCTGGTCTTCAGCTTCATCGGGTATTTTTACATCAAGCGGCGCGGCGAGGGGAAGCTTGCCAAGGCGTTTATCCCCACCATTACCGAAGCAAAAAAGGAGACTGCGGAGGAAGGTACAGCACCCTCCGGCACGGACGAAGCGACTGAATAACCCAAGGACGCGGAAGCGCCCCGACCGAGGAAGGTCGGGGCGCTCCTTTATAAGAGAAAGAAAAATAAGGGAGGATAAACAGAGATTATTCCAGCAGCCCGCTTTCACGCAGCAGCAGCTCTACATCGGTACCCTTGACCTTCTTGAGCAGGATCTTGACGGCTTCGCGCTCGCCGAAGGAAAGCGGCAGCTCGCTGAGGGGCTTTTTATCAACGGCGTAGTAGCAGGCACGCAGCAGCTCACGCACATCATACTTGCTGCCCCAGACCTCCGGCACACCGCGGTCGATATCCAGCAGGGTGTAGACCGATTCCATACCGGTACGCATGGAATACTCGGTGGTGAAGATGGTATCACGGGGTGTTTCGGCAAACTGTCCGACAAAGGCGAAGTTGACGGCGCCCTCGGGTACGACCTTGGGACGGTCGCTTTCCTTGCGGGGCTGGAAGAACGCATTGATATAGGGCATATAGCAGGTGGTGGTATTGCAGGCATTCGCCGCCAGCTCCTCGATGCGGCTCTCCTCTACGCCGATGTGGTACAGCCACTCACGGCAGATCTCCTCACCAGTGCATTCCCGCATGGGCTTTTTAACAAAGTTGCCCTCACAGTCGGTATGCAGACCGTACACCCATACCAAAACGGTATTCTTATCCTGACTTCTGAACTGCGGCTGGCGGTTGATGGTCCAGGAGAGATACCAGTGATCTACGCTATCCTTGACGGTGACGATGCCGCCGGTGGTCACCTTGCCGGAACGGGGATCACGCTTGCAGATATTCATAATATGGCGAATGATTTCTTCATCGGAGGTGGCAACGGTGGCGCTCATCCAGTTGGTCGCTTCCACATCACCGCAGAAGGCATCGGGGTTGCCGTATTCCCCGTGTTGCGCCTGCGCCGCAATGGCTTTCCACATATCCCACGATTCGCCAAAGCCGTTCTTTACACCGGAAAGATCGGGCGCATGAGTCTGGTCGCCGTAGCAGGAAGTATCGGTGCAGCAGCCGTTGGTGATGAACACAAGATCGTCCTCGATGAGGTCAATGGTCTGCTCCTTGCCGTCCTTGACATAGACGATCTGACGGGCAACCTTCTTATCGCCTTCGGTCTCGATGACAACATTGCGGACGTCCATGCCGAACTCGATGCGGACGCCGTGTGCTTCCAAATACTTGACCAACGGGAGAATCATGCTCTCATACTGGTTATACTTGGTGAAACGCAGGGCGCTGAAATCGGGCAGACCATCAATGTGATGGACATAGCGGCAGAGATAGCGCTTCATCTCCAGAGCGCTGGACCACTTCTGGAACGCGAACATGGTCTGCCAATACAGCCAGAAGTTGGTGCTCCAGAAGCTTTCCGGCAGGACTTCGGAGATCTTCTTATCCTCCAGATCCTTTTCCGGCGTGATGAACAGCTTGGAGAGCGCCATGGCGCTTTCCTTATCCAGCGCGAACTTTTTATCGGTGTGGGCATCTTCGCCGCGGTTTACGGTGGCACGGCAGAGAGAATAGTTGGGATCGTGCTTATTGAGCCAGTAGTATTCATCAAGAACCGATACATTCGGCGTTTCGATAGAGGGGACATCACGGAATACATCCCACATGACCTCGAAGTGGTTATCCATCTCACGACCACCGCGCATATAGAAGCCCTTGGTGACATCTTTACGCCCGTCGCAGCTGCCGCCCGCCAGCTCCAGCTTTTCCAGCAGGTGAACACGCTCTCCTTTCATTTGACCATCGCGCACCAGATAAAACGCGGCGGTGAGACCGGCAAGACCGGTACCGATGATATAGGCGGATTTGTTATCGACGCCCTGGGGTTTTTCGGGACGGGCAAAGCTCTCGTAGGTTCCGGCAGA
>CAKSYU010000052.1 GCA_934524965.1 uncultured Angelakisella sp. | reverse complement strand
CGAACACAGAAGTTAAGCTCATTGGTGCCGAAAATACTTGGCTGGAAGCGGCCCGGGAAAATAGGTCAGTGCCAATACTCAAAAAAGTGCCATCTCCCCGCGAGATGGCATTTTCTTTTCTCTGGCATATCCGCATACACATCATGGAGGTATATCATATGAAAGCAAGATCATTCGCCGTTCTGCTTGCCGCTTTGCTGGTCGTACTCTGCACCGGCTGCGGCATTCACATCAATACCGGCAAAGAACTGACCTTTGATGACACCATTCACTACAGCACTTACGAAAATGCCGCCGATTACGCTGCCGGCAGCTTCACCTATCAGGCACAGGAGGTTCACGCCGTCCGGGTTTACTGGATCGCCGGCGAGATCAGCGTGACGGAAAAGGATACCGATACCCTTTCGGTCAGCGATGCGGCGGGAGACCGCGCGCAGGAGGTTCAGCTCCACTCGCTGCTGCGGGACGGCGTCCTCACCATTCACTACTGCGCCTCCGATTTCCGCGGGGAACTGAAGCCCGAATGGAAACTGCTGACCCTTGAGATCCCCAGCGGCGTCGAGCTGACGGTCGAAAGCGTCAGCGCCCCCATCTATGCGTCGGCGCTTACCACGCCGCAGCTTCACATCGCCACCGTCAGCGGTGATGTTTCTATCGACAGCATTGCGGGCGATAACCTCCGGATCGATACCGTCAGCGGCGAATTCAGTGTGGATACCGCCAATGTGACGACTGTTTCCCTGAACAGCGTTTCCGGCAATTTTGATTTGGAACAGCTCACCGTCGATCAACTCACCGCGGATACCGTCAGCGGCGATGTGGATCTGGAACTGGTCTCCTGTCGGGAAGCCAAGGTGGAGACCATCAGCGGCGAGACGGATATCACCCTCCCCGCGTCGGGTGCCACTGTCCGCTTCGAGACCGCCAGCGGTGAGCTTATCACCAGCCGCACCTGCCAGCGGCTGGGGGATTACTACGGTTTCGGCTCCGCCTCCTGCAAAATCGGCGTTTCCTCTGTCAGCGGCGATCTGGAGATCGAATAAGTCCTAATAAAACGCACAAACCTCCCGTCGGTTTTACCCGCGGGAGGTTTTCGTTTCTATTTATTTCACCCAGTCGTCCGGCAGCTTCTTTGCGTAGAACTCCCGCCCGTTCAGGTAGGCGAGGGGAGAGGTCTTTGCGATATCGGTAAAGCGCAGCCGCCACGCGCACAGTACCTGCTGCCACAGTCCCAACGCTTTCGCCTTTTTCAGGCTTTCGGGGGTGCAGTATTTGGTATCGCCCAAAAGGGGACAGCCAAGGTGCGCCATGTGCGCCCTGATCTGGTGGGTGCGTCCGGTGTGCAGCGTCACATCCAGCAGCGCCAACCCATTTTTCTGCCGCAGCACACGGTATTCGGTCAGTATGGTCTTGGCGTCCGGCTGCGGCTTATCAAAAACGGTCACGGTCTTTGTTTTGGTGTCCCGCCGCAGGAACGCCTTACATACCGCATGGTCGGGCTTCGGCACACCCACCGTTATACAGCGGTAGGTCTTTTCCACCTGCCGTTCCTTCAGGATCTCATTCATCTCCTGCAACGCCATAGCGTTTTTGGCGCACAGCACCAGCCCGCAGGTGTTGCGGTCAATGCGGTTGCACAGCGCCGGCGCAAAGCTGTTTTCCAGTGCCGGATCGTACTCACCCTTTTGGTACAGGTACTTCTGCACCCGCGCGATGAGCGTGTCCGCCGTTCCGCTTTCGTCCTCGTGTACCACCAGTCCGGCGGGCTTCTCGGCAATCAGGATATTCTTGTCCTCATAGATGACCGAAACCTCGTTGCCCGCCCGCAGGAATGCCGTGTCCGCCCGTGACTCCTCAAAGAACTCATCATTGAGGTACAGGCTGACCGTGTCGCCCGCCGCCAGCCGCGTGCTGATCTCCGCCCGCTTGCCGTTCACCTTGATGCGCTTGGTGCGAATCCCCTTGTAGATCATGGAGGAGGGCAGCAGCGGCACGGCTTTGGTCAGAAACTTATCCAGCCGCTGCCCCGCGTCATTTTGTCCTATCGTAAATTCTTTCATCGATGTTTTCCTTTTGCTGCCGTATTTTTCGACGTATTTTTCTTTAGATAAGAATACTCACATTCCCGCCTGCCGTCAAGCCCCGCCGCCCTTTACTTTTCACGGCGGGAATGGTAAGATAGAAAAAGAAATCTGTCGAAAGAGGGGAGGGCTGCTCCGTGCCGAATGAACACTCCGGTCACCGTGACCGCCTGCGGGAGCGCTACCTCACCGAGGGTCTGGACGGCTTTCCTCCCCATAATGTTCTGGAGCTTCTGCTGTTCTATTCCGTGCCGCGCCGCGATACCAATGTGCTGGCGCACCGCCTCATCGAGCAGTTCGGTTCGCTGGTCGGTGTTCTCAATGCCGCGCCGGAGCAGCTTGCGCAGGTGGAGGGCATCGGCATGAATGCCGCCGTGCATCTGCACCTTGTCGCGGATATCGCCCGTCGGTATTATGCCGAAGCCATTGCCCCGCCGCCCAACGATGCCGAGCGGGAGGATCTGATGCGCTACTACGGCAAAAAGCTGGTTGCCGCCTGCAATGGACTGCCGGAGGAGACCCTATACCTCGTTTGTCTGGATAACAACCTGCGGGAGATCTGCACCGACCGCATTTCTACCGGTGCGCCCAATGCCGTGCAGCTGCCGGGGCGCCGCATCGCGGAGCTTGCCCTGCGCCACCATGCCCCCAGCATCCTGCTGGCGCACAATCACCCGCGCGGGCTTGCCATTCCCTCGAGGGAGGATATCGCCGCCACCCTTTCCCTCAGGGACGCGCTGCGCGCCATCTCCGTCGATCTCATCGACCATTTTATTATCGCCGGCAATGACTATGTCTCAATGGCACAGTCGGGATTTTTCAGTTCGTCGGCAAGACAGGCATTCGCCCTGCGCAGTCCGGAGGACGGCACAGACTTTGATTTCCTCACTGAATAAAAGATTGTGTCCGTACTTCAACTCTATTGATGATAGGCAGAACCGGCTTTTGAGCATTTGCTCGCCAGCCGGTTTTTTTTATAGCTTATTTCTTTATCAGCAGCTTTTTCAGATATTGACCGGTAAAGGAAGCTTTGCACTCCGCAACCTCCTCCGGCGTGCCGCAGCATACCACCGTACCGCCGCCGTCACCGCCCTCAGGACCCAGATCGATGATATGATCCGCAGTTTTTATGACATCAAGGTTATGTTCAATGACGATGACGGTATTGCCCGCATCCACAAATTTCTGCAAAATCTCAATGAGCTTTTTCACATCATCGGTGTGCAGTCCGGTGGTCGGCTCGTCCAGGATATACACCGTCTTGCCGGTGCTGCGGCGGGAAAGCTCGGTTGCCAGCTTCACACGCTGCGCCTCGCCGCCGGAAAGGGTCGTGGCAGGCTGCCCGATCTTGATATACCCCAGCCCCACATCGTACAGCGTCTGTAATTTGCGGCGGATCTTGGGCAGGTTCTCAAAGAAGGTCAAGCCCTCCTCCACGCTCATTTCCAGCACATCGTAGATGCTCTTGCCCTTGTACTTTACCTCCAGCGTCTCACGGTTGTAGCGCTTGCCCTTGCACACCTCGCAGGGGACATACACATCGGGCAAAAAGTGCATCGGGATCTCCAGAATACCAGCGCCCTCGCACGCTTCGCACCGTCCGCCCTTTACGTTAAAGGAGAACCGCCCGATCTTGTAGCCGCGCATCTTCGCCTCGTTGGTCGCGGCAAAGACCTCTCGGATATCGTTGAATACGCCGGTGTAGGTGGCGGGGTTGCTGCGGGGCGTCCGCCCGATGGGGGACTGGTCGATATCAATGACTTTGTCCACCAGCTCCAACCCGTGCAGTGCTTTGTACTTGCCGGGACGCACATGGGCGCCCATCAGCTCCTTGCTCAGCGCCTTGTTCAGGATCTCATTGACCAGCGAGCTTTTGCCGGAGCCGGAAACGCCGGTCACCGCCACAAAGCAGCCCAGCGGAAATTTGACATTGATGCCCTTGAGGTTATTCTCGGCAGCGCCCACGACCTCCAGATAGCCGCCGTTTCCGCTGCGGCGTGTCTCCGGCAGCGGGATCTTCTTCGCGCCGGAAAGGTACTGTCCGGTAATGGATTCCTTGCAGTATTTTATCTCATCAGCGGGACCACTGTACACCACATTGCCGCCGTGAATGCCCGCGCCGGGACCGATATCCACAATGTAGTCGGCAGCTTCCATCGTTTCCTCGTCATGTTCTACCACAATAACGGTATTGCCCAGGTCACGCAGGTTTTTCAGCGCCTCTATCAGCCTTGCGTTATCCCGCTGGTGCAGTCCGATGGACGGCTCATCAAGGATATACAGCACCCCCATCAGGCTGGAACCGATCTGGGTCGCCAGCCGGATCCGCTGGCTCTCGCCGCCGGAAAGGGTGCTGGCGCTGCGGGCAAGGGTCAGGTAGTTCAGCCCTACATTGGCAAGGAACGAAAGCCGGCTCTTGATCTCCTTGATGATCTGACCGGCGATCTTCTGCTGCATATCGGTCAGTGTCAGGGTGTCCATAAATTGCAGCGCGTCCCGCACACTCATCTTGCAGAAGTCGCTGATATTGATGCCGCCCACTGTTACCGCCAGCATTTCGGGACGCAGACGGTCGCCGTGGCAGTCGGGGCAGGGGACAGAGGACATAAAGGTGGCGATATCATACCGCATCCACTCGCTGCTGGTCTCCTTAAAGCGGCGCTCCAGATTATTGACGATGCCCTCAAAGTCATTGACGAACTTGCCTTTAAAGCCCGCCGACTGCCGCACCATCTCAAATTTCTCGCCCTTGGTGCCGTACAGCACCAGATCCAGCTTGTCCTTCGGCATATCCTTTACCGGAATATCCAGTGGCACGCCGAAGTGCTTGTGCAGTCCGTTAAAGTACATCTCGCCGATGGAGCCGGGGTCGCAGCTCCAGCCCGTCACCTTAAAGGCGCCGTCCAGAATGGAGCGGTCGGGGTAACGCACCACCAGCGCCGGATCGACCTTCTGGAACACACCCAGACCGGTACAGGTGGGGCAGCTTCCGGCGGGGTTGTTGAAGGAGAACATATTGGGCGAAAGCTCCTCGATGGAGATATCATGGTCGGGGCAGGCGTAGTTCTGGCTGAACAGCATCTCCTCGCCGCCCACCACATCGACCAGCGCCAGCCCGCCGGTCATGGCGCAGCAGGTCTCTATCGAATCCGCCAGTCGGGAGCGGATCTCCGGCTTGACCGAAAGGCGGTCCACCACGATCTCGATGGTGTGCTTATAGTTCTTCTCCAGCTTGATCTCCTCGGTCAGCTCGTACATGCTGCCGTCTACTCTGGCTCTTACATACCCGCTGCGGCGTGCCGCGTCCAGCTCCTTCTGGTAGGTGCCCTTGCGGTGCCGCACGATGGGCGCCATCACCTGAATACGGGTGCCCTCCGGCAGCGCCAGCACCTTATCCACCATCTGGTCTACTGTCTGCTGGGTGATCTCCCGTCCGCAGATGGGGCAGTGGGGGGTACCCACTCTGGCGTACAAAAGACGCAGATAGTCATAAATCTCGGTCACGGTACCTACCGTGGAACGGGGATTCTTGCTGGTGGTTTTCTGGTCAATGGAAATAGCGGGGGAAAGCCCCGAAATTTCGTCCACATCGGGTTTTTCCGCCTGCCCCAGGAACATTCTGGCGTAGGAGGAAAGGCTCTCCACATAGCGTCTTTGCCCGTCTGCGTAGATGGTATCAAAGGCGAGGGAGGTCTTGCCGCTGCCGGAAAGTCCGGTAAAGACGATGAGCTTGTCTCTCGGGATCTCCAGGTCGATATTCTTCAGGTTATTCTGCCGCGCGCCGCGGATCACGATTTTATCTAATGCCATTGGTTCCTCCTTGCGGGGAAAGCCGCGTTTTCAACGGCTTTTCTCCGCAGTAAAGTGATATATCTTTACAGAATTGTCTTGTCGACTTTCAACGCCGTTTTTACAGCGTCTCTTTCAGCTTGGCTATCTTATCCCGCAGGTAGGCGGCGTGCTCAAATTCCAAGAGCCGTGCCGCCTCCCGCATCTCGGCGGTCAGCTTGGCAATGGTCGCTTCGGTCTCCTTGCGGCTCATCTTCTTGCCGCCCTTGCCGTTCTTCTTATCCGCCACGCTGATTTCCAGCACCTCACGGATCTCCTTCTTGATCGTCTGCGGGGTAATGCCGTGCTCGGTGTTATATTTCTGCTGGATCTCCCGCCGACGGTAGGTTTCCTGAATGGCTTTCTGCATACTGTCGGTCACTTCATCGGCGTACATGATGACCTTGCCCTCGGCGTTTCGCGCCGCTCTGCCGATGGTCTGTACCAGTGAGGTCTCGCTGCGCAGGAAGCCCTCCTTATCGGCGTCCAGTATTGCTACCAGCGAAACTTCTGGAATATCCAACCCTTCACGCAGCAGGTTGATACCCACCAGAACATCAAATTCTCCTTTTCGCAGATCACGGATAATCTCCATTCGCTCGATGGTATCTATATCGTGGTGCATATACCGTACTTTGATACCGGTTTTCTCCAGATAGGCGGTCAGATCCTCCGCCATTTTCTTAGTGAGTGTGGTGACCAAAATGCGCTGCCCTTTTGCAGTCCGCAGGTTGATTTCTCCAATAAGATCATCGATCTGTCCATCCACGGGGCGCACATCTATTTCAGGGTCCAGCAGTCCGGTGGGACGGATAACCTGCTCGGCGATCAGGCTGCTCTGGCTCTTTTCCAGGTCGCCGGGCGTGGCGCTCACGCAGACGATCTGCTTCAGCTTGCCCATGAATTCATCAAATTTCAGCGGACGGTTATCCAGAGCCGAGGGGAGCCGGAAGCCATATTCAATAAGTGATTCTTTCCGGCTGCGGTCACCGCCGTACATGCCTCTTGCCTGCGGCAGCGTCACATGGCTCTCATCAATGAAGATGACAAAATCCTCAGGGAAATAGTCCAGCAGGGTATAGGGCATGCTGCCGGGCGCCCTGCCGCTTAAAACCCGGGAATAGTTTTCGATGCCCTTGCAAAAGCCGATTTCCTGCAGCATCTCGATATCGTAGTTGGTGCGTTCCGCGATGCGCTGCGCCTCAATGAGTTTATTGTTTTTACGGAAATATTCCACCCGCTCATCACATTCCCGCCTTATCTCCTCAATGCCCGCCATCAGCCGTTCCCGCGGGACAATGTAGTGCGAAGCGGGATAGATCGCCACATGGCTCACCACATTTTTCACTTCGCCGGTCACGGTGTTTATCTCGCACAGGCGGTCTATCTCGTCCCCGAAAAATTCCACCCGGATAGCGGTTTCACTCGAATAGGCAGGGTAAATTTCCACCACATCGCCGCGCACGCGGAATTTATTGCGGACAAAGTTGATATCGTTGCGCTCGTACTGGATCTCCACCAGCTTGCGGATCAGCTCGTCGCGGTCTTTTGTCATGCCCTGCCGCAGCGAGATGACCATGTTGCGGTAGTCGATGGGGTCGCCCAGCGTGTAGATGCAGGAGATGGAGGAAACGATGATAACGTCCCGCCGCTCCGAAAGGGAGGAGGTGGCGGAGTGCCGCAGCTTTTCTATCTCGTCGTTGATGGCGCTGTCCTTCTCGATGTAGGTATCGGTGGAGGCAATGTAAGCCTCCGGCTGGTAGTAGTCGTAATAGCTGACAAAGTACTCCACGGCGTTCTTCGGGAAAAACTCCTTGAACTCGCTGCAAAGCTGCGCCGCCAGCGTTTTGTTGTGCGCCAGCACCAGCGTGGGGCGGTTCAGCCGCTGGATAATGTTCGCCATGGTAAAGGTCTTGCCGCTGCCGGTCACGCCCTTCAGGGTCTGCATACGGTTGCCGGCTTCTATGCTTTTTACCAGCGCGTCTATTGCCTCCGGCTGGTCGCCGGTGGGCTGAAAAGGAGATACCAGTTCAAAACGGTTTGTCGTCATATGCCCTCCTTGCTCGCTTTTCTTCCAGTCTCTATTGTAGCACAGATCTGCCGCGAACACAAGTTCGTTTTACGAATTTGACCGAGGAAATTTGCGGGCGAAAAACCGGTAAATTTGTGCGAAACCTGCAAAAGCAGCCGGTGCCGGAATGCAGCAAACCGGCGGGCATCGTCAAATCCCCGCCGGTTTATGGCTGATATGGCTATTCGGTTTTGGGCGATTCCATCGCTTCGGTCAGCGCTTTTTCAAAGCGAGGCAGCCACCACAGCAGGTAGCCGGCGCGGGTGGGGTGGACGGAATCATTCATGTACAGCGCCCGTTCCTCTCGGCTCAGGTCGTTAAAATCACGGTCGTGCCACAGGTCCAGCAGCGCAAAATCCCACTTTTCGCTCAGCTCCACCAGCAGGTTCACCAGCTTGTGGTAGCGGGGGTTATCATAGCGGGTGGCGGTGTAAAAGACGATGGGGCAGTCCCATTTTTCCTGCACCAGCGCCAGAATGGTTTCCATGCCGCCGGTGACAGTCGTGGGGTCAAAGTCACTGAGCGTCTTGCTGCGGCTCACCTTACCGGCGGGGCTGCGCAGGGCAGCGTCATTGGTGGAAAGCTGGCACAAAAAGCAGTCTGGAGCGTCTTTCATGCGGCGCATTCGGCGGCGCAGCCGCTTGAGGTAGGAAAAATACCCCCGATCCGCCAGCGTGGTGGCGGAAACGGTCTCCTGAATGATGCGGCAGCCGTCAATGCGTGCCAGATAATCGAGGAACGAGATGCCGCCGGCGGAAAAACCGGAGGAAATGGAGGAGCCGAGACAGAAAACGGTCCTGCCCCGCAGGGGGCTTTCCTTGGGGGCTTGGCGACGCGGGGAATAGGGGGCGGCGTTGCCGGGGTGGAACAAGCCGAAGATGAGCCGCAGGGCGATCAGCGCGCCGATGAGAATAACTGCACCGAGAATGAGGAAAAGGACTTTCATTTTTTCGCCTCCTGTGGTATGATAGCAACAGTAAGCCCTAAAAAGGGCTGCCGCCGTGGGGTTTCTACCCCCATTAAGCACCAAAAGGGCGGTATTTGTCAATACGGGCGGAGAAAAATGACTGCCCCATAAGGAGGAAAAAACATGGGGAGACCCTCACTGGCGGAGCAGCGCCGCATGGAGATCTGCCGTGCTCTGCAAAGCGCCGTGATCCGCAACGGCTCATACGAAATGACATCGGTAAAGGACATCGCGCAGGAGGCAGGTATGGCTGCCGGCATGCTGCACCATTACTTTGAGAGTAAGGACGACATTCTGCTGGTCACGGCGGAAATGGTTTTGATGGATCTGCAGAACCGGCTGGACGACCTGCTGCATATCCGTGACGCCGCCGAGCGGCAGGAGCAGCTGGAGACGCTGCTGAACGATAATGCCCAGAACCGCTTTTACATCATGCTGCAGGCGCTGGCGCTTTCCATGCCGGCGGTGAATGAGCTGCTGGTCGGTAAGCAGCGGGAGATGCGGGATATTCTGGCGGAAATGCTGGAGCGCCGCGGCATGGCGGCGGAGACGGCGGGCAGGGAAGCGGAGCGCTTCACCTTTTTGCTGTGCAGTGCCCTTACCACGCCGGAGGGCGTGCAGAAAGCCGCCGCACGCCGAATGACCGACGAAGCCCTGCGAGAGCTTTTCCCGCTGGACTGAGCCGTAATAACGAAAATGAAATGCACATCTCACAGTGAAGTGACCCCAAAAAGTTAGACAATATTCTGAAGTAAAAATTGTTCAAGCAGCCGAAAGGGCTTGCTGTCTGTG
>CAKSYU010000051.1 GCA_934524965.1 uncultured Angelakisella sp. | reverse complement strand
TTTTTGCTGATCCCCGTATTCTTCTTTTTAATGGGGTTGGTGACCCACGCCGGCTTTCAGCGCTCCGGACAGTGCGCGCTGGCTATGCTGGGCAGCACGGTTGCCATACAGCTGCTTATCAGCACGTTGAGCGGGCGGCTGACAACGCTGGTGAACACCATGGTGGACACCTATTCCCTGACCACCGGCGCCGAGAACCTGCACTGGCAGGCAGCCGCCGACCTGACGCTGAGCAGCGATATCCTGTACTGGGTGCTGCCCGCCGCCGTGCTGCTGAACCTGCTGATGCTGGCGAGCCGTGTGACCCGCGTGCTGAACATGGATCTGTGGAGCCTGTGGCAGGCGGCATTTGCTGGTGTGCTGGTGCAGCAGCTGACCGGTGAGATGTGGTACGGACTGGCGGCGGCGCTGCTGATGGTGGTTGTGCAGATCATACTTGCCGATGTGTTTGCCGCGCCGGTCGCCCGACTGACGAGCGCGCCCCACATCACCTATACCCAGAGCTTTGCCGTGGGCGCTGCCCCGCTGGCGTGGCTGGTGAATTTCCTTATCAATAAGATCCCCGGGCTGCGTGACCGTCGCTTTTCGCTGGAGCAATCCCGCCGGGGGAACTTCCTGCTGGAGCCGAGCCTGTGGGGACTGATCGCGGGCATCGTAATGGGACTTGCCGCGGGGCTTACGCTTTATGACTCGGTCGCCTTTGCGCTGGTGCTGTCCGGCTGCCTGTTTGCCCTGCCCCGCCTGCTGCGGGTATTCGGGCGCGCGGCGGCTTCGGTGCTGGAGCCGATGGCGGTGAAGAAGGCGCGGCACGGCAAGCTGCCCATGACCGTAGCGGTGAATGCCGTGGTGGGCACCGCCAATGCCACCACGCTGCTTTCGGCGGTCATTCTGGTGCCGGTAACGGTGCTGCTGGCGGCGGTGCTGCCGGACAACCTGGTGCTGCCGCAGGGCGATGCCGCCATGCTGCTGTACTTGATGATCTTTGTAACGGCGCTTTCTGGCGGGTGCCTGCTGCGCAGCCTGCTCACCGGCATTATAAGCGCCGCGGCGATGCTGTACAGCGGCACGCTGCTGACCTACCTGTTTACCGATGCCGCCAAGGCGTTGGACGCCGCGACCTACGGCGCGGGGCAGTTCAACACCCTGTGCAATACCGCCAACCCCTTGAGCCTGCTCTTTGTGGAGGGCGCGAGCTTCGGTCTGGCGGGCATTGCGGCGCTGGCGGTACTGGTGCTGGGCATCACATTCCTTGCCGGACGGCGTCTGCGCCGACTGACCCGCCGCATGATGGAACAGCTTGCCGCCGCTGCCGCGGAAACGGAAAGCCCTGCCGAGGAAGGCTAAGCAAACAGAAAACAGAAAATCTCCCCCAAACGGAATGTCCGGGGGAGATTTTTTCTTTTGCGGAGCGGTTTACCGCAGCAGCAGGCGGACGCCGACCAAACGCTCCCATGTGCGTGGGCCCACGATGCCGTCGGCGGCTAAGCCGAACAGCCTTTGGAATGCTGTGACGGCGTTTTCGGTAGCGGAGCCGTAGATACCGTCTACAGTGACCCGCGGCAGCGGATAAGCACCTGCCAGTGCATTCAGGTATTCCTGCACCAGACGGACATTATCCCCGCGGCTGCCGATCTTTAGCGGTGTGCCGGGGTAGGAAACGGCAAGACCGGTGGCTTGGTTGATCCCAAGGAATCGCTCATACAGGGCATTCCACGTGGCGGTGCCGATGATGCCGTCTACGGTGAGTCCCTGCATTTTCTGGAACGTGCGAACGGCATTTTCGGTGGCGGAGCCATAGATCCCGTCGATGGTGATGGGCGGAAGCTCGTCATCATACAGGGCGATGACGCGCAGAAAATACTGCGCCAGCCGCACGGTCTCGCCGCTGCTGCCGCGCCGCAGCGTTCCGGCAGGTCGCTGACCGGGCAGGGGGATATCCTCGCCGCCCAGCTCCGCCAGCCGCATGACTGCAACATAGATATAGGCGATTTTGTTCCATGTGGTCGCCCCCACAATGCCATCGGGGGAAAGATTGAAGATACGCTGAAATGTCTGTACCGCCCGCCGCGTTTCGTCATTGAAAAGGTCTCCGCCGGCGGCGCTGATGGAAGGAATGGCGGGATAGTTGATGCGAATGCGGTTGAGCCATGTGCGGATCGTGCGCACGCCCTCTCCCCTGCTGCCGACGGTAAGCGGTGTGCCTGGATAGGAGGAGCTGATGCGGCGCTGCACCGTGGCGGTATCTATAACGATGTCGTCTCCGTAATAATAGCGCAAAATCCCCAGCGGGGTATAACCGCTATTGGCAAGAGCAACGGTGCCCCATTGGGAAAGCCCCGCGCAGGTAACGGTGGTGCCGTTGCAGTACTGCGAAAAGATGGGGTTCACCGCGCCGCGCCGCCGGATATACCGGTCAAACAGTTCATCGACGAGACGGCTGATATTGGTGAAGATATTGCGCCCGTAGACAAAATACTGGTCGTAGGCGGTGTTATTGGTGATATTGAAGTTGTAGCCCTGACTGGGATACCACTCGGTAAAGATGCGATTCTGGGCAAAGGTGATCTGCGCTAAGATATTGGCGCGGAGCGCCGCCTCGGGCCAGGTGGGATAGATCTCGCTGGAGGCGACATTCTTGATGTAATCCCGAAAGCTGACGGTGACATTGCGGGCGGCGGTATTATTCGGCGCGCCCAGGTGTACCGTGATATACTCCGGCACATAGACCTGCGAAGCGGCACGGGGACCGGTAAGCACCTCCGCCGTGGCGCGGGCGGCGGCGTTTTCCTCCGCCAGATCGCGGGTGACGACCGGCGCGGAAAGGGACGGCGCGGGGTCCGGTTCGGCTTCTGTATCTGCTCCGTCATCATCGGGCGGGGTGTCCCCTGTTACGGCAAGCCCAGTAGCGGGCGCCAGGACCGGCACTGCCGCCGGCTCCTCCGGCAGCGAAAGCTCCCGTTCATCGGGCATTCCGGGCGGCTGGGCGTCCTCTGTCGGGGCTTCGGAAAAGCGGGTGGCTTGGTCGCTCTCCAGCGGGTCGTCCGGCTCCCCGATGGTCTCCCCGGGGGTATTGGCGGCGTTGCCGCCCTCCTCGTAGGGGATCATCTCCACCGTTTGCAGCGACTGCTGCCCGAAAAAGACCTGTATGCCGGTCAGCCGCACCGGCATATAGCCCTCCGCGCGGATATCGGCGTGATAGATGCTGTACGGACGACCGTCATTGCCGGGGGTCTGGCTCCATGCCAGCGGCGGCGCGGTGACGCACAGCACCCGGGTACGACCGCTCTGATCGGTGGCGAGGCGGGTATTCCGTCCGGTGACGGGATCGGTGACAAGGACGACGGCGCCCTGCACCGGCAGTGCCGAGCGGGCGGTGGAAAGCTGGAAAACAAGGGTGGCATCACAAAGCATGGCAGTTCCTCCCTATGTACCTGCGGTGTGCCGGAGCGTGGGGCGCGGGAGAGGCGGGCGCCCCGTTGCGGGCGAGGGCTGCCCGAAATGGAATGGCTGGTCAGCCCGAGGGGGCAGCGGAGGGGCGCCCGTCGGTCGGGTCCGCGTGCTCCGGCGGCGCAGGCGGTTTAATAAAATGCGGTGCTATATGCTATGCGGGCGCGAAACAAATTGCCAATCGCCCTGTTCTCCTCTATAATGGAGTTATCGACAGATTCAGACATGGTAAGGGGGCGGGCAGATGACGGTACGGCGGTATCTGGCGTGGGGCGCCGCGGCGTTGGCTGCGGGGCTTGCGGTATTTCTGCGGCTGGGCAGTACGACACTGGCGGTCGTGCTGGGGCTTTGCCTTGCCCTTGGGCTGGTAAAACCGCTGCGGTCGCTGTGGCGTCCCCTGCTGTGTGGGCTGCTGGCTGCCGCGGTGGTAAGCGGCATTTATGCCTGCCGCTACGCGGCGGCGGAGGAAATGACCGGCAGTGAGATGCCCTTTACGGGGACGGTACTGGCGGTCAGCCCCTACACCGCACACCGCAGCACCGTTTACGCTCGCCTTGGCGGGGTGTACCGCGTTATTGACCTGACCTCTTATCTGGCAGAGGAGGAGACGCCGCTGGCGGGCGAGACGATTGCGGGGACGCTGCTCATCACCGGCGCCGAAAGTGAGGGGGATACCCTGCTGCTTTCCGGCGGGGTGGCACTGACCGCGCGGCAGCTGACTACGGAACCGGCGGGAGAAGTCTTTTCCCCGCTGGGGTGGCTGCTGCGGCTGCGCCGGCAGACCATAGAGGGACTGCAGGCGCTGGGCGAGGACGAAGCCGCCGCCCTGGTGACCGCTATGCTGACCGCCGAAACGAGCGATATTCCAGCCGGACTGCGCACGGCGCTTTCGGCAGCGGGCATCAGCCACCTGCTTGCCGTTTCGGGGCTGCACCTTTCCATTCTGCTGGCGGTGTGCGGCAGGCTGGGCGACCTGCTGCTGTGGAGCCGCCGGAAAAGGACGATCCTTAGTCTGCTGTGCTGTTTTACCATGATGACACTGGCAGGCTTTAGTGCCAGTGTGCTGCGTGCCGCCCTGATGACAGGGCTGGCGCTGGGAGCCTCCCTGCGGGGACGGCGCGGCGACGGGCTGACCGGACTGGGCTTCGCTGTGGCGGTCATACTGCTGCTGAACCCTGCCGCCGTGTGGGAGCTTGGGTTTCTGCTTTCCTGCGGGGCAACATTGGGGATTTTACTTCTGGCAAAGCCACTGGCACGGCTTTTACCTGCCGCGCGGCGCAGCCGGTGGGCGGAGCTGCTGTGGGAGAGCGCCTCGGTCTCGCTGGCGGCGCAGCTGGGCACCCTGCCCCTTGCCGCCTTGACCTTCGGTTATCTGCCCGCGTACAGTCTCATCACCAACCTGCTGGTGCTGCCGCTGGTATATGGTGCCATGATCTTTGCCTTTCTTACCCTGCCATGTCTGGCGGTGGGTGTGGGGGTGTATCCCTTTACAGCCGCAAAATGCTTTGCGGGCGGTATTGCCGCCGTTGCCCGCGGCATCGCAAAGCTGCCCGGCGCGGTGCTGCCCTGTACTGCCCCGTGGCAATGGATCGCGCCGACGATCTGCGTAGGGCTGGTCCTGGCAGCTGTGCTGCTGCGTACCGGACGGGCAAGGCTGCGGCTGCTGCTTTTGGGGTGTGCCGCGGCGGCGGTTCTGCTGACCGTGGCACTGCCCCTGCAAAACACCCTGACTCTCACAGCAGACAGCGTGACCGGCAGTGTTCTGGTGCAGCAAAACGGGGAGAGCTTTCTCCTATGCGGGGTACAGGACGGCTACGAGATCCATGCGCTGAACCGCTTTTTGCAGCGGTGCGGCAGCCCGCGAATCACCGTACTGGCGCAGCCGACCGAGCGGCACGACCTTTCCGCCGAGCTGCGGCTGACGCGGCTGCTGGAGCCGGAGATCCTGCTGTGTGACGAAGAAACCGCCCTGCTGGGCGAGGGACAGTACCCCGAAACGGTGGAGATACTGCCGTATCGTGATACGATCCGTAATATTTTGTCGGATTATACACTTTATGAGCTGGAGGGTGCAGGAACGGTACTGCAAATCGGTACGCAAAAAGTGCTGAAATGTTGGACAGGCTATGATATAATAACCGCAGAGGACATTCCCGATGATGTGACCGCCGTTGTGAACCGCACCGGCAGCCTGTGGCTGCACCCCGACTGCGGCTGGCGGCTGTACCGGAGCGGAAGCCTGACCATTACCCTGCCGAAGGAGGACGCTGCCCCGTGATCTTTCCCGATCTGAGAGCGCTGGATACCCACATCAAAGCCGGAGCCCTGCTGCCGGTCTATTTGCTGTACGGTGAGGAGAACCGCCAGATCGAGACGGCGCGCGACCGGCTGGCGAAAACCGTTGTGCCGGAGGGCGACAGCATGAACCTGCTGCGCTGCGACGGCAGCGGCGAGGTGGACTGGGACGGCATTGCCGACCTTTTGTGGTCGATGAGCTTTACCCCCGGGCGAAAGTGCGCCGTGGTGGACGACCTGAACCCTTCGGGGCTGGGCAGCACCGGCATGAGCAAGCTTACGGAGCTGCTTGCCCAGCCTGCCGAGGACGGCGTGCTGATCCTGACGGTGCGGGGCAGCGCCAAACAGTTTGCCAAAAAGGAAGCGGCGGCAACAAAGCTCCTGAACCTGTGCGATAAGGCGGGCGGCGTGTGCCGCTTTGCCGCCATGACCCGCGGCGACGTGGGAAAATTCGCGCGGCAGACAGCACTGCGGCTGGGCTGTGTGCTGGAGCCGGAGGAAGCCGCCCTGCTGGCGGACTACTGCGGGCTGGATAGCCTGCGGCTGCGGCAGGAGGTGGAAAAGCTGGCGGCATACCGCGGCTACACCGGCAAGATCCTGAAAGAGGATATCGAGGCGATGGTCGCCCCCACGGTGGACGCCAATGTGTTCCAGCTGGGCGACCGGGTGCTGCGGGGCGACTTTAACGGCGCTATGGCGATCGTCGATGATCTGCTCTTTTTACAGGAGCGTCCGGAGAGTATCCTGACGATTCTTACCATGTCCTTTGTGGACTATTACCGTGCCGCCGCGGTGCGGCGCGGCGGAGTGGCGGAAGCGACCGCCCGCAAGGAACTGGGCTACGGCGGCAGCTACCGCTTTACCAAGGCACTGGAGCAGTGCGGCAGGCTGAGCCGTCCCGCGCTGGAGGGCGCTTTGGAAATTCTGGCGGACGCCGACGCCCGCATGAAGCAAAGCGCCGCCGACGGGCGCACCGTGCTGGAGGTGACCATTCTGCGGCTCATCGAGCTGCTGCGGAGGGAAAAAGCATGAAGCGCCGGCTGAAATATCCGCTTATTGTGGAGGGAAAATACGATAAGGCGGCACTGTGCAATCTGGTGGAGGGAGATATTTACCTCACCGACGGCTTCCGCATTTACAAAAACAAAGAGATGCTTCTGCTGCTGCGGCGGCTTGCCGAAAAAGGCCCCGTGGCGGTGCTGACCGACAGCGACCGCGCGGGCTTTGCCATTCGGGGGCATCTGGCGGGGGCGATCCCGCCGGAGCGGTTGATCCAGATCTATACTCCCGAGATCTACGGCAAGGAGCGGCGCAAGGCTGCCCCCAGCGCCGAGGGCAAGCTGGGCGTGGAGGGTATGCCGCCCGAAACGCTGCTGGAGATCCTGGAGCGGGCGGGAGTGCTGGAGGGCAGTGAATCCCCCTGCCCTGCCGCCATTACCAAGGCAGACCTGTACCGGCTAGAGCTTTCCGGCGGGGCGGGCAGTGCCGAGCGGCGGCGGGCACTGTGCCGGCGGCTGGAACTGCCGCAGGGGCTGAGTGCCAATGCGCTGCCGGCGGTGCTCAGCCGGCTGGTCACACCGGAGGAGCTGGAACGGCTTGCGGCGGAGCTGTAACGCTGCCGCGGGTGCAAAACGGAATATTCGGGGTGCAGACCGCAGGGTTCGGGGCGGCGCCCCGAACCGGTGAGCTGCACAAAGATCGATATTAGATAGAAAGGAGGCGGTGAAGATGCAGCTTTACTCGCTGGGTTTTTTATTCCTGCTGCTGCCGGTGGGCGGGTTGGTTTACTATTTCCTGCACGGCGGCGCGCGGCGGGTATTTTTGCTGTGCTATTCGCTTTTATTTGTGGGACTGCTTTCCCCCCTGTGCCTCCTGCTTCTGCTGGCGGTCATGGTGCCGGACTACCTGCTGGCGCGGTACATCGCCATGGCGCACCCCAGGGCACACGCCATTCTGCTGGGCTGCGTCATCAAGGATATTGCCCTTGCGGTGGTCTGCTCCGTACTAACCGAGCTGGATAAGCTGGTGCTGCCGGTGGGCATTGCCATTGCCGCCTTTACCTCGGTGGGGTATCTTATCGACCTGTACCGCGGCGAGTGTGAGCCGATCGAGGACCCTATCCGCTACGGGGTATTCTGCTGCTTTTTCGGCAAGCTGTATGTCGGTCCCGTTGTTTCGGCGCAGCAGTTTATCCCGCAGCTGGAAAACCTGCAAATGACCGCCGAGGGCATCACCCGCGGCATGGTACAGTTTTTGCGCGGGCTTGCCAAGATCGTGGTGCTTGCCGGTTCGCTGCGGGAGCTGATCACCCAATGGGAGACCCTGCTCTCGCTGGAGGTGACGGTGCTGGGTACCTGGCTGCATGTGCTGTGCTACATTTTCTACATCTACTTCACCCTTTCGGGGTACAGCGATATGGCACGGGGCACCGGCGCCATCTTTGGGCTGGATCTGCCGGAGAACTTCCATCACCCGCTGCAAAGCTCCTCGGTGGCGGATTTCTTCGGGCGGTTCAACATCTCCGCCAACCGCTTTGTGCGCAAGTATGTTTATCAGGCGCTGGGCGCCGAGGATAACGGTCCCCTTTCCACCTCGGTCAATATCCTGCTTATCACCATGCTGATGGGGCTTTGGTACGGCATCAACCTCAATTATCTGGTGTGGGGCGCCTTTTTGGGGCTGTTCATCATCTTTGAGGTGCTGTACATCGAGCGCCATGTGGAAAAGATCCCGCCGTACCTGTGCCGCCTTTACACCTTTATCGCCATTCTTATTTCATTCTGCTGGTACTGCGGGGATAGTCTGGCGGCTTCGGCTGCCTCCCTGCGGGTCATGCTGGGCTTTGGCGGGGCGGCTGCCGCCAACCAGAGCTGCCTGTACCTTCTGCAAACCCACTGGCTGCTGCTGGCGGTCAGTTTGTTCCTGTGCAGCGGGGCGGTCACGCCGCTGCTGGCGCGCTTTACCCGCCGCTTCCCCGCCGCCGCCCATGCCGCTGCCTTGGTATGGAATATCCTGCTGCTGGCGACCTCGCTGGCATTCATGCTGTAAGGGGGTGCCGGAGTGAAACGTTACCGCATTATTGCCATGATATACGCCGTGCTGCTGTTCGGCGGGCTGCTGGGCAGCCTGCTCCTTACGGGGCGGTTCGGCAGCGACTTTGCCGCCGCGGAGGGCGGGTTCGGCGTGAAGACCGAGACCGCCCTGCGGGAAAACCTGCCGCTGAGCGATGCCCTGAAGGGCTGGAAGACCACCCTGCTGATGATGGGCGGCGGGCAGGAGATCGACGGCATTTACTTTACGGGGGAGGGACTGATCGAGAACCTGACCGTAGAGGACGAAACGCAGGGTGAAACGAACCTTGCCGCGCTGGAAGCCTACTGCCGCACCCGGACGACCTGCACCGTGCTGCTGCCCAGCGCCTGCGCCATCAGCAGCCAGCTACTGCCGGAGGCGGCGCTGCTGTTTGACCAGGAAAGCTGGCTGCAAAATGCCGCGAACCGGCTTTCCGCCCTGTGCCCGCAGGTGATAAACGGCTACCCGCTGCTGGCGGAGCAAAGCGGCAGCCGGCTGTACTACCGCACCGATACCCGCCCCACCCAACTGACCGGCTATCTTTTGTATCAGGCGCTGGGGGCGGCGCTGGATTACTTCCCCTATGCCAAGGAGAGCTTTACCAACACGCCGCTGCGGTACGACTGCACCGGCGACCTGTACGCCCGCTGGAGCTACGATAAGGTGCGCCCCGATGTGGTAACGGCGCTGCTGCCGCTGGAGGACAGCCGCAGCTACCATGTGATGCGTACCGCCGCCGACGGCACTGTGACCCTGACCGATACGCTGTACCCCCTGGACGGGACGACCGGCATGGACTGCATTCTGGGCGGCAGCGCGGCGCGCATCACCATAACGGCGGAGGGCAGCGCCCCCCGCAGTCTGCTGCTCCTCGGTGATGAAAACGCCCTGTGCGTCATTCCGTATCTGGCGCTGCACTACAGCAGCATCACCTATGTCGATGTGACGCAATGCAACGAGGAAATGCTGGCGGCGGTCGCCGGCGCGGAATATGACCGCACCCTGCTGCTGTACGGCGCCCCCACCCTGCTGAACCGTGATCTTTCCGCCGGACTGACAGCGCTGAACCGCTGAACGGCATAGAAAAAAGCTCCCCCGTGGGGGAGCTTTCAGCTTGTCGAAAAAGTCCAGTGGGAGCTGGGCTTTTTCTCGTAGATATGGT
>CAKSYU010000050.1 GCA_934524965.1 uncultured Angelakisella sp. | reverse complement strand
ACTCCTTTTGGCATAGCAAAGCACCCCACTTGTTAGATAGTATATCATACTGTCTAACAAATGGGGTGCTGTTCACGAAGCTGAGTGCCGCCTGTTTTGTTGTCCAATCCTGCTTGACAGATGCCGATTTTGTAGCTTTCTCAAATTACTGTCTTATCGGCACACGGCAAAGGCTCCCTTTTTGCGTGGGATCAAGTGTTAGTTGCAGCCGCAGCCACAGCCACCGCCGCAGCTGTTTGTGCCGACGCCGTCGCAGCCGCAGGTACGGTAGGCGGAGATGTTGGTGGCATTGCCGCCGGTCAGCCACAGCCAGACCAGAATGAGAATGATGATGCACCACCAGTTGTTGCAGCCGTTGTTGCACCCGCAGGAATTGCAGCCCATAATACGACCTCCTATCAGAGAATGAGTTGAGATGTGTTAATTGCAGCCACAGCCGCAGTCGCCGCAGCCACTGCGTCCACAGCCGCATGTATTGCAGCCGCAGCCGCCCCCGCCCAATCCGCCGCTTGTTAGCAGCCAGATGGCGATAAGGACGATGATAAGGGTGGCGTCATTCAGGCAGATGCCGAAAAGTCCGCGGTTGCTGTCGGCAGGACAGCCGGTATTGCAGCAGTTACCAAACATAGTGGAAAGCCTCCTTTTCATTGGGATCACCCCATCTTATGCCGCGGGCAGATTTTGGTGCGGCGTTTAAGCCGCTTTATGCCGTCCATATTAAGGTGAAGGAAAAATAAAGGAGGGGAGACCCCATGAATCAATATAATAACGGCTTTACCCCGCGGGCAGCGGCGGCACTGGGCGGCGCGCAGTTGGCGGCGCAGCAGGCGGGGCACACTTACATCGGCACCGAGCACCTTTTTCTGGCGCTGATGCGGGAGGGGGCGGGCGCTGCCTATACGCTGCTTTCTCAGCGGCGGGTGACGGCGGGCAAGGCGGAGCGTGTTCTTTTGCAAATGGTTGGGCGCGGGCACCCCACGCTGCTGGAGGCGGAGGAGACCACGGCGCATTACCGCGCGGCGCTGGAGGCGGCACAGCGAGAGGCGCAAAACGGCGGATTTTTGCAGGCGGGGACGGAGCACCTGCTGCTGGCGCTGTGTCGGCAGGAAAACTCCGGCGCCCTGCGGCTGATGGCAAAGCTTTCGGTCGATGTGGATAATCTGACCCTTGCCTTGCAGGAGACGATACGGCTGGAGCAGTGCGAGCAGAATGTCGACCGGCAGCCGCCCAAGGTGATGGGGAAGGCGGCGCGGCAGACCCGCAGCGTGATGCTGGATCGCTTTGGACGGGATCTGACCGAGCTGGCACGGCAGGGACGGCTCGATCCGGTCATCGGGCGGGAGCGGGAGACCGAGCGGCTGCTGCAGATCCTTTCCCGACGCTCCAAGAATAACCCCTGCCTGATAGGGGAAGCGGGCGTCGGCAAGACGGCGGTGGTAGAGGGGTTGGCGCAGCGCATCGCGGAGGGGCGCGTGCCGCTGATGCTGGCGGAGAAGCGGGTCATCACGCTGGATCTGCCGGCGATGGTGGCAGGCACCAAATACCGCGGCGATTTTGAGGAGCGGATCCGCTCGGTCATCGAGGAGGTGGCGGCAGCAGGCGATGTGATCCTGTTCATCGATGAGATCCATACCATTATGGGCATAGGCGCGGCGGAGGGCGCAGTGGACGCTGCCAATATCATGAAGCCGAAGCTGGCGCGCGGGGAATTACAGGTCATTGGCGCGACGACCATCGCCGAATACCGCAAGACCATCGAAAAGGACGGCGCGCTGGCGCGGCGGTTCCAAAGCCTGCTGGTCGAGGAACCGACCGAGGCGCAGACAATGGAGATCCTGCGCGGACTGCGTCCCCGCTACGAGCAGCACCATGAAATGTTTATCACCGAGGGGGCGCTGGAAACGGCGGTGCGGCTTTCTGTGCGGTATTTCCCGACCCGCTTTTTGCCGGATAAGGCGATAGATCTGCTGGACGAGGCGGCGGCAAGACACCGCATCGAGCGTACCGGAACGCTTTCCGCGGGGCTGCGCCCCGCCCGACGGCTGACCTTGACCCAGCGGGAGGTACAGCAGGCGGCGAGCGCCATGACAGGGCTGGCGGCGGAGCAGAGCCTTTCCGCGGAGCGGCTGGAAAGCGGGTTGCGGAAGAGCGTAGTAGGGCAGCAGGAAGCGGTGGAAACGGTCATTCACGCAATATTACGCAGCAGCGCCGGTCTGCGCGACCCGCGCCGTCCCATCGGGAGCTTTTTGTTCCTGGGACCCAGCGGAGTGGGGAAAACCCAGCTTTGCTACGCACTGGGCAAAACGCTGTTCGGCAGCGAGGAGAATATCATCAAGCTGGATATGAGCGAGTACCGCGAACCGCACAGCATCTCCCGACTGATCGGCGCGCCTCCCGGCTATGTGGGCTGCGAGGAGGGCGGTGTGCTGACCGAGGCGGTGAAAAAGCACCCCATGAGCGTGGTGGTCTTTGACGAGATAGAAAAGGCACACCCCGACCTTTATAACCTGTTATTGCAGATCATGGAGGACGGACGGCTGACCGACAGCCAGGGACGGCTGGCGGTATTTAGCAACACCGTGGTGATCCTCACCAGCAATCTGGGCGCGGAGGCGATGATGCGCCGGCAGTCGATCGGATTCGGCGACGGGGAGGAGGACAAAAAGGCAGCGGTGCTGGCTAAGCTGCGGGAGCATCTGCGACCGGAGCTTTTGGGCAGACTGGACGAAACGGTGCTGTTCCAGCCGCTGGGCAGGGAGGAACTGCGGCAGATAGCGGGGCAGCTTTTGGGGCAGGTGCAGGGGCGCCTGCGGGAGCAGGAGATTGCTATGGAATTTGAGGATACGCTGCTGGAGCAGATTGTGCAGGGCGTCGAGGAAGGATCCTACGGGGCGCGCCCGCTGCGGCGGCTGGTGCGTACCATGGTGGAGGACCCGCTGACGGAACGCCTGCTGGCGGGCGAGCTGCACGCGGGGGATATCCTGAGCTGCGGCTGGCAGGATAATGCCCTGCAAATGCACGCGCCGGTGACAGCTGTACAGTAAGGGAAAAGGAGCAGAATTTTGTAAAAAGATGCCGCTTTACAGGAGCGGCGTCTTTTCTTATAATAAGAGAAAAAGCCTGACGAAAGAGGAGACCCCATAATGGAAAACAAAACCTTTACCGTACATAAAACCGTCACCGAAGCGGATACCGCCGCCCGCGTGGGCAGCGGCAGCCTGCCGGTTCTTGCGACCCCCGTTCTCATTGCGTGGATGGAGGAAGCCGCCTGCGGCTGCTGTGCCGCGCTGCTGGAGGAGGGAACGACCAGCGTGGGGACGGAAATGAATATGCGTCACACCGCCGCCAGTCCGGTGGGTATGGGCGTGACCGTCACGGCGGAGCTGACTGCCGAGGAGGGCAGAGCCCTCTCTTTCCGGGTGTATGCCGAGGACGCTGCCGGTGCCATCGGCGAGGGCAGCCATACCCGTGCTGTTGTGCGCGCGGAGCGCTTTATGGAAAAGACCAATGCCAAGCTGATCCGCTAAGGAGACCCCGATGACAGTTGCAGCCGCCGAAAAACAAAATAGAATTATGAAGCGCGGCGGTATCATCGCCTGCACGGTACTGACACTGCTGACCCCGCTGGGTCTGCTGCTCATTCACCTGGCGCGCGGCAATGCCGAGGCGGTGGAACGCCTGTACAGCTGCGGGCTGTATCACGGTATGGCGACGGCGTTGACCGCCTTGACCGGCAGGCTGCCCTTTTCTGCTATGGAGGTCATTTTGCTCCTGCTGGTGGCAGTTGCGCTGCTGTATCTTGTCTTTTGGGTGCGGGAAGTCATACGGCAGAAGGGGCGCTGGTGGCTGGTCTGCCTTAAGCGGCTGTGGATCGTGGCATCTGCGGCATCTGCGGTCTTTTTCTGGTTTATCCTCACCGGCGACCTCAATTATTACCGGATCCCCGTAGGGCAAAGTTTAGGCTTGCAGACCGAGGCGACCGATGTGGAAACGCTGCGGTCTCTCTGCTATCTGCTGGCGCAGCAGGCAGCGGAGCTGCGCCCCGAATGTGAGGAGGACGCCGACGGCGTTTTTGCCTCCTCCGTTTCCTATGCCGAACTGGCAAAGACCGCTTCCGAGGCGGTAACGGCGCTGGACGGGCTTTACGGTGTGCAGCTTTTTGACCTGGCGGGGCGCACCCGTCCCAAGGCGATGCATTTTTCGGAGGTCATGAGCTATATCCAGCTTACCGGCGTTATTTTCCCCTATATCTCGGAGCCGAATATCAATGTTCACCAGCCCGCCTATGGCATTTCCTCCACCATGTGCCACGAGCTTTCCCATATCTGCGGCTTTATGCGGGAGGACGAGGCGAATTTCATCTCCTATCTTGCCTGCTACCACAGCGGGAACACCGAGCTGCGGTACAGCGGCGCGATGATGGGACTGATCCATGCGACCAACCGCCTGTACCGATATGATGCCAATGCGTGGCAGGAGATCTGCTCGCTGCTACCGGATGGTGTGCTGCGGGATATTTCCGCCAACAGCCGCTACTGGAAGAAGTACGAAACACCCGTGGGCGAGACTGCCGACCGCTGGAACGACGCCTACCTGAAAGCCAATGCCCAGACCGACGGCGTGCAGAGCTACGGGCGTATGGTCGATCTGCTCATTGCTTTTTATCGGGCGCAGGGCGCTATCTGAAATAGTTTTATTCCCGTATGCTGCGGGATCATGGTTCGCGGGCTGTTTGCCCCGCGAACCATTTTTGCAAGTTAAGATGATGTAAAATTTCATTTTTGGGTTGACAAACGCGCTTTGCCGCTCTATACTTGCAGGTATATTTTTTGTTGCAAGGGAGTGCGGAAGTTATGAGCAAGGTCTTTATTCCGGAGGGTTATCACAGCTGCCTTTCGCTGTACGATACCCAAAAAGCCATCAGCCTGATCAAGCGTGTGTTTGAAGATACCCTTTGCGGTAATCTGAACCTCAGCCGTGTTTCGGCACCGCTTTTTGTGGAAGCCTCTACCGGTTTGAATGATGACCTGAACGGCGTGGAGCGCCCCGTCTCCTTTGATGTGCCGGATATCGGCAGAGACGCACAGGTAGTCCATTCGTTGGCAAAGTGGAAGCGTCTGGCGCTGCACCGCTACGGTTTCCGCGCGGGCAAGGGGCTTTATACTGATATGAACGCCATTCGCCGTGATGAGACACTGGATAACATTCATTCCATCTATGTTGACCAGTGGGACTGGGAAAAGGTCATCATGCCCGAAGAACGCAATGCCGACTATCTGAAAGCCACGGTGCAAAGCATCGTCGATGCCATTGTTTCCACCCAGCGCACGCTGCGCGCCATTTATCCGCAGCTTAATACCGTCCCCGATCTTGTGCCGGAAGTGATCTTTATCACCACGCAGGAGCTGGAGGACAGATACCCTGACCTGACCCCCAAGGAGCGGGAGAACGCCATCGCAAAGGAATACGGCACCGTGTTCCTCATGCAGATCGGCGGGGCGCTCCGCAGCGGAAAGCCGCATGATGGACGCGCGCCGGACTACGATGATTGGACTCTGAACGGCGATCTGCTGGTCTACAACCGGGTGCTGGGCATCGCTTTTGAACTTTCTTCAATGGGCATTCGTGTTGACCCCGCCGCATTGGATCGTCAGCTGACGGTCTCCGGCTGTGAGAGCCGCCGTACCCTGCCGTTCCACCGAATGCTGCTGGCGGGCGAACTGCCGCTCACCATCGGCGGCGGTATCGGGCAGTCCCGCCTGTGCATGTTCCTGATGGGTACCGCCCATATCGGTGAAGTGCAGTCCTCGGTGTGGGACGATGACACCATGAAAAAGTGCGAGGAAGCAGGTATCATTCTTTTGTAAAACAGAGTATTATGGGGAGCTGTCCGGTAAAAGCATCGGACGGCTCCCTTTTTTGCGGAATGTTTTTTCTTCCTCCGCCATAAAAGGGAGTGGAGGGGGAGTGAGGGTGAAAAAGGTATGCATTATACTGCTGATAGCGCTGATACTGTTTGGCACCGCCTGCGGAAAAGAAAAAGCCGAACCGACCGTGACCCTGCGGGCAGATGTTACGGCGGATCAGATGATCGGGGAGCTTGCCGAGCGTTACGACCTGCCGGAAAGCATGCGGCTGGAGAGCGCGGCGGATCTGGCGGCGCTGCTGCGGGTAAAAGAGAAATACCTTCTTTTGGGCTGCGGGCGCGTTGCCGCGCCGGAGGATAATCCCCAGCAGATCCTGCTGGTACAGGCGGCGGAGGGCAGGACGGAAAAAGTGACCGCCGCCCTGCAAAAGCGGCTGGAAACGGTGCAAAAAGCTTTTGCCGGGTATCCGGCGGCGGAGGCGGGACGGGTCATCACAGTGGGGAACTATGCCCTGCTGGTCATCGTCACAGCGGAGGATATGGACGCGATGGAAGGGGAGATCCTGGAGTATTTCACCACGGCGCAGGAATGATGCCGCCCGACAGAAAAAATGGTTGCACAGCAGCCGGAATTCGTGTATAATAACTTAGTAGACCATGACAGGTCGTGCAAAGGCAGCCTTTGTCATGCGGAAATCTGGTCCTGTGCGACGCAGTGCTGTGAACCATGTCAGGCGGGGAACCGAGCAGCATTAAGCAGTATTTGCGGGTGCCGCAGCCAACCGGGTTTCCGTATGATAAAGGCTGTCTTTTCATTATGCGGGAAAGGGGAGAAAACAGGGTGTATCAGGCACTATACCGCAAGTGGCGCCCCCGTACCTTCGAGGAAGTCGTCGGGCAGGAGCACATTACCACCACGCTGAAAAACGAGATGATACAGAGCAAGCCCGCCCATGCCTATCTGCTGATGGGCAGCCGCGGCACCGGCAAGACCACCTGCGCCAAACTGATCGCCAAAGCGGTCAACTGCCGCAACCCCATGGACGGCAGCCCCTGCGGCAAATGCGATTGCTGCCGCGGGGTGGATAACGGCAGTCTGGTCGATGTGGTGGAGATCGACGCCGCCAGCAACAACGGTGTCGATAATATCCGCGACCTGCGGGAGGAAGCTGTTTTTCTGCCCAATGTGGCAAAGTACCGCGTTTATATCATCGATGAAGCGCATATGCTCTCGGTCGGAGCAGTCAATGCTCTGCTCAAGATCATGGAGGAGCCGCCGGAGCATGTTATTTTCATTCTGGCGACCACCGAGGTGCACAAGATCCCCGCGACCATTCAATCCCGCTGCCAGCGCTTCGATTTTAAGCGGATCGCGCCGGAGGTCATTCGGGACAGGCTGCTGTATATTGCCGGTCAGGAGGATATGACCCTGACCGAGGAAGCGGCGGCGCTGATCGCCCGCATTGCCGATGGCGGTATGCGCGACGCCCTTTCGCTGCTTGACCTATGCTGGGCGCACGCCCACGATATCACCGTGGAGACCGTCAGCGAAGCGGCAGGACTGGTGGGGCAGGATTATCTGTTTGAAATAGCCGATGCCGCCGCGACCGGCGATTTTACCGGCGCGATGGACGCCATGGAGCGGCTGGCGGGGCAGGCGGTGGAATATGACCGTCTGTGCAGCCAGTTGGTCAGCCACTACCGCAACCTGCTGGTGGCAGCTACCGCCCGTGATCCGGAGCAGCTGATCGTCTGTCTGCCGCAGACACTGGAGCAGTATAAAAAGCAGGCGGCGTGCTTTACCCCCGCCGCCCTGATGGACGCGATCCGTACCCTGCAGGATACCCAAAACGCCATGAGCCGCAGCACCAGCCGCCGCGCGGAAATGGAGCTGGCGCTCCTGAAGCTCAGCGACCGGCGGATCAGCCCCAGCAAGGAGGCGCTGGTCGCCCGCATTGAGGAGCTGGAGGCAAAGCTCAACCGTCTGTTGGCGGAGGGGATACGCCCCGCCCCCGCGCCGGCGGCACAGTCTGCAGCGCAGCCAGCGAGTTCCGCTGCCCCGCAGGGACGGCAGGAGCCGGAGCAGGTGGCGTTTGCCGGTATGGAACAGACCGTTCCGCAGCCGGCGGAGCCGGACGAAAAGGCTGCCGTTCCGACGGAGCCGATGCCCGATGAACAGTGGCAGCAGGTGATGGAGCGGTTGCAGGTCATCAATAAATCGCTGGCAGGGGCACTGTTTGGCAGCCATGCCTACCGGCGCGGACAGACGGTACTTATTGAGTGCGATAAGCCCGTTTTCATCGAGATGATGCGCAGCAATGATTACACCCGCCAAAGCCTGAAGCGAGCCATTGCCGAGGTGACGGGCGTTAAATACGGCGTAGGACCCTATACCAAGGTAAATAAGACCGAAGCACCGCAAGGCTCCCCGCTGGAGGACCTTATCAAGCAGGCGGAGGGGCTGGGTATTCCGGTCACAAGAGAATAAAAAAACCATGACGATAAAAGGAGAACCGATATGAAAGCAAGAATTCCGCAGGGCGCGGGCGGCGCCGGCAACATGAACCAGATGATGCAGAGAATGCAGAAGATGCAGGAGGAGATGACCCGCGCGCAGGCGGAGCTGGAGGAAAAGGTCTACCATGTATCCGCCGGCGGCGGGAACATTGAGGTAGAGATCAACGGCAAAAAGGAAGTGACCGCCGTTACCCTCAAGCCGGAGGTCGTTGACCCCGATGACATCGAGTTCTTACAGGATCTTATCCGCGAGGGCGTTAATGAGGCGATCCGTGCCTGCACTGCCGATGCCGAACAGACCATCGGCGCCATCACCGGCGGTCTGGATCTCGGTCTGTAAAAAACGCCTTGCGGCAAGGAAAGGGAGAAGAGTATGGATTCCACTGCGGCGCCGCTGCAAAAGCTCATCGAGCAGTTTGCCCGTCTGCCGGGCGTCGGCCGTAAAATGGCGCAGCGCTGCGCCTTTTTTGTGCTGGATCTGCCGGACGATAAGGCGAAGGAGTTTTCCACCGCCATTCTGGAGGCGAAAAGCAAGATCAAAAAATGCTCGGTCTGCGGCAATTTTACCGAGGGTGAGCTTTGCCCCGTCTGCTCCGCCAAGGGAAGGGACCATTCCCTTATCTGTGTGGTGGAGGATCCCCGTGATGTCCTTGCCTTTGAGCGCACGCGGGAATATAACGGCGTTTACCATGTGCTGCACGGGCTGATCTCCCCGATGGACGGCATCGGTCCCGACCAGCTGACCATCAAGGAGCTGCTGGCGCGCATTGCACAGGGGGAGGTCAGCGAAGTCATCATGGCGACCAACCCCACCGTAGAGGGCGAGGCGACCGCCATGTATATCGCAAAGCTTCTCAAGCCGCTGGGGGTCAAGGTCAGCCGTCTGGCTTACGGTATCCCCGTGGGCGGCAACCTGGAATATGCCGACGAGGTGACGCTGTGGCGTGCCATGGAGGGCAGAAGCGAGCTGTAAGGCTTGACATTTTGCAAAAATGTGCTATCATATAAAATCCACCAAAGGAAAGGAGTGACCGTGCATGGCGGAAAGCCGAGGAACCAAACAGATCGCCGTCAACCGTCAGGCGCGGCACGAATACTTTGTGGAGGAAACGCTGGAAGCCGGCATCGAGCTGTTCGGCACCGAGGTAAAAAGCCTGCGCAACGGCGGACTGAACCTTAAGGACAGCTGGTGCAGCTTTGAAAAAGGGGAGCTGTTCGTGCGGCAAATGCACATCAGCCCCTATGAGAAAGGCAATATCTTTAACCGTGACCCGCTGCGCCCCAAAAAGCTGCTGCTGCACCGCAAGGAGCTGAACCGCCTGTATGGACTGGTCAAACAGCAGCAGGGGCTTACCCTTATCCCGCTTCAGGCATATTTTAAGGGCAGCCGGGTCAAGATAGAGCTGGGCGTCTGCCGCGGCAAAAAACTGTACGATAAGCGTGCCGATGCCGCCAAGCGTGATGCGCAGCGGGATATTGAGCGAGCCATGCGCGGGCGTGGCTGAACCAAAAAGTGAATACGGGGGCGTACCGGTTTCGACGGGGACTGAGAAACAGGGTAAGCGAGTAGAGGCGCTCGACCTCTATAAAACGGGTAACTTAAATATAAACGCTAACACTGATTACGCGTACGCTGCTTAATTAAGCAGCCGTCCGACTGTGGGGGACCACGACCGCAGGAGGGCGTCGATGAGTGGTGAACGATCACGGAACGGGCTTCGGGTCGGTGATTGTATCAGAAGCTACTAAAGCCTTCAGCCTGCTGTCCGGCGGGAGGCAGAGGGAATGTTAAAAGAACAGCTACACTCGTAGAAAGCCGTGCGGACTGGTTTTCGGACAGGAGTTCGACTCTCCTCGCCTCCACCAAACAGGTATTGGACGAACACCCATTTCTTCAGCGGCGTTTTCGCCGTGAAGTGTTCGCTCTGATCCACAACAGAAAAGCGCCGTCTTGGAAGTGTTTCCGAGACGGCGTTTTCTGTATTCCGAAGTATTCTAAAACTTTACAATAGGATTATTATGGATCTGTCTATCAATGGAAGATTACCGTTTTCAGCTTTTTATGATATAATATGAATATACCATATACATACGACAGACGAGAGACAACAAACACAGGTGCCGCTGCTTCTTATTGCCCTATGCAGTACGAAACTGATTGGCGATCTATTTGCTTGGATATATTATCAAGAGTTTTCAAAAGCCGTTTTTGTGATAGGAATATTGGTTTTTTCCCTAAATAGCTCTTGCCTTTGGCTCGTGACGAGTGGAAAGAAAAAACCGAAAAATCCCCACAAACCGTATTGACATTTTGCCCTTTGCTGGTTATAATATAAAAGCTGATTATTTCAGTGCTATGGCTCGTTGGTCAAGCGGCTAAGACACCGGCCTCTCACGCCGGTAACGCGGGTTCGATTCCCGCACGAGTCAC
>CAKSYU010000049.1 GCA_934524965.1 uncultured Angelakisella sp. | reverse complement strand
ATCGTTTCCAGCCCTCGCAATGATATTATACAGCCTGTCACCGGTCATTTCAATCAAAATCTGTCGTCCTTTCACAATTTCAGCAAATATGCTATAAAACCTTTTATGAAAATTGAGCAATATTTCGCCTAAAAGGGCATGAACTGTGCTATTCTGCGCGCTTTTTGCGGGATTATTCCCCGTTTCGGACAAAATGGAGTTGACAGCAACCGCCCTGCTCTTTATAATATTTTCGTAAATTATACCATGGAGGTGGAGTTTTTGAAGCAGCGTTTTGATGTGACCGGCATGAGCTGCACCGCCTGCAGCTCTCATGTGGAACGGGCGGTCTCGGCGCTGGCGGGGGTCTCCTCAGTCAATGTCGATTTGATGCAGAACCGTATGCTGGTGGATTATGACAGTGCCAAGCTCTCCGAGGCGGAGATCTGCGCCGCCGTCACCGCTGCCGGCTACGGCGCCCGCCCGGCGGGCGCCGCGGGCGGCTCCGCCGCCCTGCCCCCTGCGGGGGCGGCCGGCAGCGAGCGGCGGCGCCTTTGGGTCTGCGTCGGGCTGCTGCTGGTACTCCTTTATATTTCTATGGGGCATATGCTGGGTCTGCCGCTGCCCCCATTCCTTTCGGGGCACCGGAACGCCCTGTGGTTCGGGCTGACGCAGCTCGTCCTTACCCTTGCCATCGTCGTTTTGCAGTTTCGCTATTTCCGCCGCGGCTTTTCTTCGCTGTTCCGTGGCGCCCCCACCATGGATACCCTCGTTGCCGTCGGCTCCTCCGCAGCCATTCTCTACGGCGTTTACGCCATTATCCGCATCGCGCAGGGGCTTGCCGCCGGCGACATGGCGCTGGTGGAGCAGTACCACATGGATCTCTACTTTGAATCCGCCGGTACCATTCTTACCCTTGTCAGCGTGGGCAAATACTGGGAGGCCCGCAGCAAAAGCCATACCGCCGATGCCCTGCAGAAGCTGATGGCGCTGGCGCCCGCTGCCGCCCATCTGTTGCGGGAGGGCAAGGAGGTCGAAGTACCGCTGGATGAGGTGCGGCAGGGGGATCTGCTCGTCGTCCGTGCGGGCGAGGCAGTCCCCGTGGACGGCATTGTGACCGAGGGACAAGCCGCCGTCGATGAATCCGCCATCACCGGTGAAAGCCTGCCGGTGGATAAAAACGCAGGCGATCCCGTAACCGGCGCCACGCTGTGCCGCAGCGGCTATTTCACCATGCGGGCGACTCATGTCGGGGAGGAGACCACCCTTTCGCAGATCATTCGTCTGGTGGAGGACGCTGCCGCCACCAAAGCGCCCATTCAGCGCATCGCCGATCAAGTCGCCGCCGTCTTTGTCCCAGTGGTCATCGGCATTGCGGTGCTGGCTACCGTCATCTGGCTGCTTGTCGGTCAAACGCCTGCCTTTGCCCTTTCCATCGGCATCGCCGTGCTGGTCATCAGCTGTCCCTGTGCTTTGGGGCTTGCCACCCCCACCGCCATCATGGTGGGCACCGGTCGCGGTGCGGAATATGGCATCTTGGTCAAGAGCGCCGAGGCGCTGGAGCGCGCCCACAGTATCACCACCGTGGTGCTGGATAAGACCGGCACCGTGACCACCGGTCAGCCCGCCGTCACCGATGTAAAGGAGCTGGACGCCCGCCTGCTGCCGGTCGCCCACGCCCTGGAAGCGGCAAGCGCCCACCCCCTTGCCACTGCCGTCACCGCCTACTGTTCGGAAAAGAACATTCCCCTTTCTCCCGTCACCGATTTTACTGCGCCGGAGGGTCAGGGACTTTGCGCCCGTCTGGACGGTGAGACCGTTTGGGGCGGCAATACCCGCCTTGCCGCCGCCATGGGCTGCGATATTTCCTCTCTTTCCGCTGCAGCGGAGGAGCTTGCCGCCAAGGGACGCACGCCGCTGTATTTCGGCGCCGGCACCACCCCACTGGGGCTTATCGCCGTTGCCGATCCGCCCCGTGAGACCAGTGCTGCCGCCATTGCCGCCCTGCGGCAGATGGGGCTTTCCGTGCTGCTGCTGACCGGTGACCACCGCCGCACCGCCGAAGCCATCGCTAAGGAGGTCGGCATTCCCCGTGTCATTCCGGAGGTGCTGCCCCAGCAGAAGGAGGCAGTCATTCGCTCCCTGCAGGAAAAGGGCGAGGTCGTCGCCATGGTGGGCGACGGCATCAATGACGCGCCCGCTTTGGTGCGTGCCGATATCGGCATCGCCATCGGCGCCGGCACCGATATTGCCATTGATTCCGCCGATATCGTCCTCATGCACAGCGATCCCGCCGATATCCCTGCCGCTCTGCAGCTTTCCCGCAGCGTGCTGCGCAATATCAAGCAAAATCTGTTCTGGGCGTTCCTCTACAATACCATCGGCATTCCCATCGCCGCGGGCGTATTCTATACCGCCCTGCACTGGAAGCTCAACCCCATGCTTGCCTCCGCCGCCATGAGTCTTTCTTCGGTGTGCGTGGTCAGCAATGCCCTGCGGCTGCGCGGCTGGAAACCCCGGCTCCCCGCCCTTGACAGTGTTCCCCCTGTCACTGAGGTGGAATGTACCCTGCTGCCGCAGGAAAGTGTTCCCGCTCCCGCTCCCGTCGAGCCTCAGTCGCAGCCTGCCGCCCCTGCCGCCCCGCAAGCCGTCACGCTTACCATCGGCGGCATGATGTGTAATCACTGCGTCGGTCGGGTCAAGACGGCTTTGGAGGCGCTCTCCGGCGTCACCGCCGAGGTCGGTCTGGCGAAGAACACCGCTGTCGTCACCATGACTGCGCCGCACACCGCCGAGGAGCTGACTGCCGCCGTAACCGCCGCGGGCTATACCGCCGAATTGCGGCAGGAGCAGCCTGCCGCCCCTGCCGCGCCGCAGACCGTCACCCTTTCCATCGGCGGCATGATGTGCAGCCACTGCGTCGGTCGGGTCAAGGCGGCTTTGGAGGCGCTGCCGGGCGTCACCGCCGAGGTCAATCTGGCAAAGAACACCGCCGTCGTTACCATGACAGAACCCCACTCCATCGGGGAGCTGACCGCCGCGGTGGAAGCGGCAGGTTATCAGGTGACAAGCGCCGAATAATATGCTATAATGGCAGGGTATCCGCAGGGGTGCCCTGCTTTATTCGTGCCGAAAGGAGTATTCCGATGGGCTTTCAACCGATGATCAGCTCCACCCTCAGCAGCATTGCCGCCATTACCGTCGGCGGGGTGCTTACCGTTATCGGCATCGTCAAGGAGATCCGTCCTCTGGCGATTGGCGGCATTGTGCTTGCCGCCATGGGCGTTATCGTTTTCATTGCTGCCTTTATACGGGCTTGGCGTTCCCTTAAACAGGGAGAAAAAGAGAAGGGAGGTCCCGAACGATGAGTTTATTCCGTGGCAGCGGCAGGCTGGAACAGAAGCTGGCGCAGAACAACGACCCCATGAAGCAGAAAAAGCTGTGGGTCAAATCCTTCTACTGCGCGGCGGTGCTTGCCGCTTTGGGTCTTTTCTTCCTGCTGGCAATGGGCAGCCAATTCACCGTGTTTGCCTGTGTGCTGCTTGCCTGCGCCGCCTTTGTTTTTGTTGACGGTCTGGTGACCAAAAACCGCAAATGAGAAAGACCAGATCCGCTGCCGTACTGGCGGCTTTGGGGGCGGCGGCGCTGTATGCCGTCAGTATCCCCCTTTCGCCGTTTTTGCTGCGGCAGGTGCCGCCTGTCATGCTGGCGGCGCTTCTCTACCTCGGCGCCGGCATCGGCATGGGGCTTTGCTCTCTGCTCCGCCCTGTTCCGCCGCAGCAGCGGCTCACCCGCGATCTGCTGCCCTACACCCTTGGTATGGTGGCGCTGGATATCGCCGCCCCCATTCTGCTGATGCTGGGGCTTGCCCTGACCGTGCGGGAGACCCTTGCCGAAGTGCCGTCGCAGCCGTAATCCCGTCCTTTATCCCGAAACCTGTCTGGAGGTCACTGCTATGAGACAATGTATGGATTCCGAAAATCTGCACCGCCGCCTGAAAAAGATCATCGGTCAGGTGCAGGCGATCGACCGAATGATCGATGAAGATATCCCCTGCGAAGATGTTCTGGCGCAGATCAACGCCGCCAAAGCCGCCCTGCACGGCTGCGGCAAGGTGGTGCTGGAGGGTCACATCAAACACTGTGTCCGGGACGGCATCGAACACGGCGACGCCGATAAGACCATCGAGAGCTTTACCAAGGCGGTGGAGCGCTTTTCCAACATGGGGTAAGAGTTTTTTACCGGTAAGGGAGCGGGGTGTAAAGCCCCTCCCATCTATACGGACAAAAACGGGGAAATTTGCAGTGAAAGTGTTGAATTCGCACAAACCTTTACAAAAAGTTTTTCGGTTTGGGCTTTCATGGCAGAATAATGAAATTTATGTCGTCCCCCTCGCGCGCCCGCGGGGGATCCCTATACTGATTTTTCTTGAAAATTTTGCGAAAGGCAGCCCGAAAGGGCTGTTTTTTTATTGACTTTCTATACCCATATGGGCATAATATACACATACCCCCTATGGTATAGAAAAGAGGTTCATTATGAAAGCCCTTATGGAAAAACTGGAGCACCTGCTGGAGTGGGGCGGCATCAAAAAGGATATCATTCTGCTTGCCGTTTCCGCCGCGGCGGTGCTGTGCAGCCTGTTCGGGCTGCAGCCGCTCCCCTTTGATATGGCATGGTTCGCCATTATTCTGTGCGGCGTGCCCATCATTCTGGAGGCGGTCATCGGGCTGGTCACCGCCTTTGATATCAAAGCCGATGTGCTGGTCTCGCTGGCGCTCATCGCCTCGGTCTGCATCGGGGAGGACTTTGCCGCCGGTGAGGTCGCCGTCATTATGCAGCTGGGCGGACTGCTGGAGGAGCTGACCGTTGCCAAGGCGCGCGCCGGCATTGAAAAGCTGGTGCACCTTACCCCACAGACTGCCCGCCTGCTGACCGCCGACGGCGAGCGGGTGATCCCCGCCGAGGAGGTGCGGCTGGGCGACCGGCTGCGGGTGCTGGTTATTACAAATTCCGCATTACTGCTGAACTGGAGGAAAAAATAATGGCGATCAAAATTATCATGCTCATCATCGGTCTACTGGTGTGCGGCGCGGGGCTGACCTGCCGAATCAAGGAAAAGAACGACCCGGAGGGACGCAAAATCTACACCATCATCGGGCTGATCGGTCTTGCCGTCGCGGTGGTCTTTGCCCTGCTGCTGTTCCTGTAAAGCCAAGCGAAAAATGCGAACCCGTCCCGCCATGGGGCGGGTTTTTGCGCGTTTTTTCTCCATTCGCCTGTAATTCGCTTTTTATGGGGAGGACAAAATTTTCCGCCGGTGCTATACTGGGGACAGATCTTTGCAGGAGGTGCTTTATGGATCTGATCCGGATCGGTTCATTCCTGGCGGAGCTGCGCCGCGAAAAGGGCTTGACCCAGCAGGCGCTGGGGGAACGGCTGGGCGTTACCAATAAGACCGTTTCCCGCTGGGAGACCGGCTGCTACCTGCCGGATGTGGAGATGCTGTCGCTGCTCTCCCGGGAATTCGGCGTCAGCATCAACGAGCTGGTTGCCGGCGAACGGCTTGTCGCCGAGGACTTCAAAAAAGCCGCCGATGAAAACCTTGTCACTGCACTGGACCACAGCACCTTTACCTTAAAGGAAAAGCAGGCGTTCTTTAAGAAAAAGTGGCGGCGGGAGCATCTTTCCACCTTTATTTTCTGTGCGGTTGCGTGGCTCGTCCTAATGGTCATTTTAAGAATACGACATGTCGAACCGGAGCTTTGCGGCACGGTGAGCGGTATGCTCGCCGTTCTGTATTCTGCGGTTCTCAATAACCGCATGATGGCGTATGTCGAACGGCAGCTTTACCCCCTGCCGCACGAAGCGCCGTCACGCAGAAGCGGCGCCCCGTAATGGGACGCCGCTTGTCTTTTTGGTTTGCTTAAAATCCGCGGTTGGGGTCCTCCGGCATTACAAGCGCCGCAATGATATACCCCAGCACACCGCTGCCGCCTGCCAGGCAGAAAATGATCCACCCCAGACGAACAATGGTAGGGTCAATGTTAAAATACTCCGCTATGCCGCCGCACACGCCGCAAAGCTTTTTATCACTGTCGGATTTATGCAGCCGTTTCCCGTTGTATGCCATGGTTTCTCCTCCTTTCGGGTTCAGTCCCCGATATAAATATGCATGGCTTCCTTGACTTCCTTTACCGTCTCGTTGCCAATCTTATTTGCCTTTTCGCTGCCGGTCAGGATAATATCCCGCACCTCATCGCGGTGGGCTTCGTAGTAGGCGCGTCTCTCGCGGAACGGCTCCAGCAGGTCATTGAGCGCCGAAGCCAGCGCCTTTTTGCACGCCACGCAGCCGATGGCGCCCTTTTTGCAGCTTTCGCAGATATTTTCGTACTCGCCGCCGTTAAAGACCTTGTGGTACTTGCTCACCACGCAGATATCCGGGTGCCCGGGATCGTCCTTTTTGATGCGGCTGGCGTCGGTCACGGCGCTCATCACCTTTTTGCGCACCTCCTCGGCGGGGTCGCTGAGGTAGATAGCGTTGCCCAGGCTCTTGCCCATCTTGGCGTTGCCGTCCAGACCCATCAGACGGGGGCAGTCGGAAAGCAGCATATCCGGCTCCACCAGTGTTTCGCCGTACAGCTCGTTAAACCGCCGCACGATCTTGCGGGTCATCTCCATATGCGGCTTCTGGTCCTCGCCTACCGGCACCAGATTTGCCTTGCAGAAGGTGATATCCGCCGATTGGCTGACCGGATAGCCCAAAAAGCCGTAGGTCATATCGCTGTAGCCGTAGTTCGCCGCCTCGGTTTTGATGGTGGGATTGTGCCGCAGGGCATTTACCGTTACCAGCATGGAATAAAAGACCGTCAGCTCCCCAATGGAAGGAATTCTGCTCTGCTGCACCAGCGTTACCTTGTTGGGGTCCAGCCCGACGGACAGGTTATCCATCGCCACCTCGTAGATGCTGTGCTCCAGCAGGGACGGGTTTTCAAAATGGGTGGTCAGCGCCTGAATATCCGCCAGCAGGATAAAGCTCTCGTATTCGTCCTGTAATTTAACACGGTTCTGCAGGCTGCCCACATAGTGCCCCAAATGCAGCTTGCCGGTGGTGCGGTCGCCGGTCAGTATTCTTTTCTTTTCGGACATGGTATGTCGTCCCCTCTCATTCTCAAATGCTTCTGCCCTTTATCATAGCAGGGTACGGCGCTTTTTGCAATGACTTTCTGCGGAGCGCTCTGCCTGTGGCAGAGCGTGTGGGCTTTGCCTTTTCTCCTCTCCGCCGCCATGGGCAAAGGGTGCCGGTACGCGCCGCAGGCGCGGCGGCGCAGCCGCCGATGCGGGCTTCGCCCGCGTATCCCCGCTTCGCGGGGATCGCCTGCGGCGCGATCCTCCCCCTCCGCAAAGCCCCGCCAAAGAATAAAGCCTTTCCCCATGCAAAAAGTCCCTCCCTCGACGGGAAGGACTTCGGGTTGCTTTTCGGGTCTTAGCCCCAGACATTGGGCTGCTGATGGTTGGGATTGTAGGTCACGGTCACAGGGCCCATCTCCTCACCGGGGCGCAGGAGGCGCGCCATCACCACGAACCGCTGGTTATCGGTATTGCCGTAGAAGCGGGTGCAGGTGGAAAGGGTCAGCAGCTTATCGCCGGAGTTAACGTCAACATTAAAGGTGTGACGGGAGCGGCTCTGCGCACCGGCAATCACGCCGTCGATGTTGCCCTCGGCATTGATGTACCAATCGGTACCCTCGGTGTAGAAGCAGGCGAAGATCACAAATGCCATATCCTCGCTGGGGGTGGAGTAGTAGATATAGGGGTACTGCTCCGCCCAACTGGTGTAGTGGTAGCTCAGCAACGATTCAAACATCTGCTGACCGGCATAGTAGGTGGAGGGCGCCGCGTTCCAGCGGCAGTTCTTCCAGTTGTGCCCGTAAATGACATTGTTGCTGGAAAGGGTGTCGCCGGTGCCGAACTGCGTTGCGGTCTGCGTCCACAGCACGCCGTAGTAGCTCTGGTTGCGGTCCAGCCCGCGGTGCAGGTAGTAGTGGTCCTCGCTGGAATTCTGCAGCACGGGGTAATTGATATTGGTGCCCGGGATCTTCAGCCACGCCTTGACATCGCTGTTCAGCGACTGGTAATAGCCGAGGTTCGCGGAGCCGGTATTGCCGGTATAAACGCTCGCCTTAAAGTTGCCGCCGGTCTTGGTGGCGGAAAGCGCCCGCCCGCCGCTGCTCAGCTTGCCGCCGCCCGCGGGCAGCTCGGTGCTGTCCTTGGTGGAGGTATTGGTGGTCTGGACGTTCTTCTTCGCCTCCTCCGCCGCCTTTGCCGCGGCAGCCGCTTCCTCCGCCGCTTTCTTCAGCGCAGCGTCCGCTTCCACGGCAGCGGCGCTCACATAGGCGGTCAGGTTCGCTTCGTCAGCGGTACGGCTCTCCCGCGCCGCCAGCGTCACGCCCTCCTGCTCTCCGGTCTGACGGCTTTCCGCCGTCGCCAGCGCGTCGGCAAGGGCGGTATTGGCACGGGCGGTCACCACGCCGTTTACCCCCACGCCGATGACCGCGCACATCGCGACCGCGGCGACTGCGGCAGTCACTCTTCTGCGGCGATATTTTTTAGCCCGCTGGGCTTTGGTCTCTCTGGTCGTTTCTGCCATAACAGTCTCCTTTTTTCGGGAATGTTGCCTTGTTCCGGCACCGATGCCGGTGTATGGTGCCAGTATAGCACATTTTTTCCGCTTTGCAAAGGTCTTTCCTGCATTGGCTGCATTTCCCATCGTCCCTGCCCGCCGCGGGGTTCGGGGCGCAGCCCACGCCGCCCTGCGGGCGGCTCCCGCGGGCTTTGCCCGCGGCGATGGCTCCGCCGTCGGGGCTGCGCCCCGCACTCCCCCTCCCCGCCAAACTTTCCGCGTCGGACAGAAAAGCACCCGCCCCCTTTTCGGGGCAGGTGCCTTATGTTACAGTTCTTTTCTCATGTAGTCCGGCGCGAATTCGGTATAGCCGTGCTTGGGGTAAAAGCAGTGGGATTCAAAATATTCCCGACCGTCCAAATGGATCTGCACGGCGGTCTTGCCCTGCCGGCGCAGGTATTTCTCCGCCGTTTCCAGCAGCGCGGTACCGATGCCCTGCCGCTTTTTATCTGCCTTGATGTACAAACGGCGCAGCTTTGCCTCGCCGCCGGGCAGCGAGGTGTACCCCCCGCAGCCGATCACCCGGTCATCGTTATCAATGACCAGCCAGAACATATCCCCTTTATCCAGGTAGCAGCTGCGGATATCCAGGAGGTCGTCATTCAGGTGCGGCGGGCGTCCGATGGCGTCCTTCGCCTCCAGCACCATGCAGATCATATCGTCCCGGTATTTCTCCTCGTAGGGAATGATGCGGTAGCCCCTGTCATTCGGCTGCGCCGCCTTCTTCCCCTCCGCGATCTTCTTTTCGGTATCCTCCAGCATCTCCTGCCGCAGCGCCGTCAGATAGGGAGAAAATTCCGCCTTATCCCAGCCATAGGTACGGTTCAGTTCGTATTCCTCCGGCACCCATGTCTCCAGCGGCGATTCGTTGTGCTGAATGACCGCCTCGAAGTTGTCGATCGCCTTGTAGATCTTCGCCTCCACCGTCTCACGCGCCGCCATTTCCTCATATAGGGCGCGCATCTCCGCAGCATAGGGCTGCGGAAGAGCGGCTACCCAGTCATACAGCAGCCGTTCCTCGGTCGCCTCGTCCGCCGCCGTCTTGCGAAAGCAGGGGATATCCCCCGTGAACGATTCGCCCAGATCGTGGATCAGCAGCATTTTGATCACCTTATCCATATCCGCCTCGGGGAATTCGTCCCGCAGGAAATACGCCATCAGCGCCGCGCGCCAGCAGTGCTCCGCCACGCTCTCCCGCCGCCCGTCCTCAAGGACGCAGTGGCGGGTCGCATTTTTCAGGCGGTCAGCCACCGCCAGTGTTTCCAGCAGTTTTCTCGGTTCCATGTCATGCCCTCCTTACAGCAGCTTTTCGTATAGCCTGAACCATTTCAGCCCGTATTCGCCGTAGTCCAGATCCACCGTTTCGATGTACCGGAAGCCGCAGCTCTCGTACAGTCGGATCGCCGGCAGATTGATCTCATGGACGTCCAGCCGCAGCGCCTTTTTGCCCATGGCGGCGGCATATTCCGCGGCATGCTCCAGCAGCGCCCGCCCCACGCCGTGTCCGGCGTATTCCGGCAGCGCCGCAAAGGTGTAGATGGTATATTGCTCGCTTTCCACCAGCGGCAGCTGCCAGTGGGCGGGGCGCGCCGCAGGCTCCTGTTCCTCCCGCAGCATCATTGTCCCGACAATTTTCCCCTCGTCCTCCGCCACAAATAGCTCTCCGGCGGCTTCTCCCATCTCGGCGTCCCGCAGGGTGGGGTACAGTCCCTTCTCCCACCCGGGGTAGTTTTTCCCCGCCTGCAATGTGTCGCACACAGCATCGTACAGTGCATCCACCATCGAAAGATCCTGCTTTGTTGCTTTTCTTACCCGCATCTCGGTCTCTTTCCCACTCCTTTTTGCGCTTCTTGTTCCATTGTAGCCCTTTCGCCCACCCGCTGCAAGACCTTTTGTGCCGGACTGCTTGCCACCCCGCCCCAAACCCGCTATAATAGTATAGTTAAGCTGCCCATGGGCGCCCGCAGGGCAGCCCGCCTGCGGCGGGCTCGGCGATAAGATCGCCGGTTCCGGCTGCGCCGGAACGCCCTGCGGGCGCCCCCACTTCTCCCCTTCGGAGGTCATTTCCCTATGCGCGTTGCTTTTTACACCCTTGGCTGCAAGGTCAATCAATACGAGACCGAGGTGCTTTCGGCGCGGTTTGCCGCCGAAGGCTTTGACGTCGTCCCCGGACATGACCCGGGCTGCGATGTCTATGTGGTCGGAAGCTGCACCGTCACCGCCGAGGGCGACCGCAAAACCCGGCAGGCGGTGCGCCG
>CAKSYU010000048.1 GCA_934524965.1 uncultured Angelakisella sp. | reverse complement strand
TCGGGGTCGGGTGTGGGGGCAGGCGTTTCGCCGCAGGCGGCCAGTCCCGCCGCCAGCAGGCAGCACAGGGTCAGTGCCAGAATTCGGGTCAGTTTTTTCATGTTATCCCTCCTGTATTGTTGATGGTGTCAAGCCTACACTAAATATAACGAATGAGCGCCGCAAAATGCAACATCCGTTCATCAATATGGTGTGATAAATCCCGGAAATTGTTGCAGCCCCCGCAAAAAATCTCTGCAGCCATAAAAAATCCCCGCAGATCTTCACCTGCGGGGAAATTTTCAGTTTATCATGTTCTCTTACTTGATGATAGAGAAGTTTACCACCAGCGCCGCGAATACGATGGAAACCATCGACAGCAGCTTGATGAGGATGTTGATGGCGGGACCGGAAGTATCCTTGAAAGGATCGCCTACGGTATCGCCAACGACAGCAGCCTTGTGGGCGTCGCTGCCCTTGCCGCCGTGTACGCCGCTCTCGATGTACTTCTTGGCGTTATCCCACGCGCCGCCGGAGTTCGCCATGAAGATAGCGAGCAGGAAGCCGGAAACGGTAGCGCCCGCCAGCATACCGACTACGCCCTTGTAGCCCAGGATCATACCGACTACGATGGGGGTCACAATGCCGACTACGGTGGGCAGGATCATCTCGTGCAGGGAAGCCTTGGTGCACAGGTCAACGCAGCGGGCATAGTCCGCATCTGCCTTGCCGTCCATCAGACCAACGATCTCCTTGAACTGACGGCGAACCTCGACCACGACGGACTGCGCCGCGCGACCGACGGACTGCATGGTGAGCGCCGCGAATACGAAGGGCAGGCAGGCGCCGACAAACAGACCGACCAGAACAACAGGGGTCATAACGGAGAAATCATTGAAGGTAACGGAAGCACCGACCTCCTGAACCTTCTCGATGTAGGAAGCGATCAGCGCCAGAGCGGTCAGCGCGGCGGAACCGATGGCAAAGCCCTTGCCGGTAGCGGCAGTGGTGTTGCCCAGGGAATCCAAGGCATCGGTACGCTCACGGACTTCAGGCTCCAGACCGGCCATCTCGGCAATGCCGCCGGCGTTATCGGCGACAGGACCGTAGGCGTCGGTCGCCAGGGTGATACCAAGGGTGGCAAGCATACCAACCGCCGCCAGCGCAATGCCGTACAGACCCATGGAGGTGGAGGCAGCGCCGCCGGAAACATAGTAGGCAACCAGAATGCAGACAGCAACGATAACGATGGGCAGAATGGTGGAAAGCATGCCCAGACCCAGACCGCCGATCATGATGGTGGCGGAGCCGGTCAGCGCGGTATCGGCAAGACCCTGGGTGGGCTTGTAGGTATCGCTGGTGAAATACTCGGTGGAAGCACCGATGAGCACGCCGGCAACCAGACCGGCAAGGATCGCGAAGTAGATACCGGTGTACTCAGCACCCAGCACGCCGCGAACCAGGAAGAAGGCGGCAATGGCGATCAGCAGGGCGCTCAGGTTGGTGCCGCGGCGCAGTGCGGAAAGCAGGGTGCGCTGATCGGTGGATTCGCCGGTGCGTACAAAGAAGGTACCGATGATGGAGGCAAGAATGCCCAACGCAGCCATGATCATGGGCAGAGCCATTGCCTTCAGCTCACCGCCGAAAGCGGCAACACCCAGTGCAGAGGCAGAGATGATGGAGCCGACATAGCTCTCGTACAGGTCGGCGCCCATACCGGCAACGTCGCCTACGTTGTCGCCTACGTTATCGGCAATAACGGCGGGGTTGCGGGGGTCGTCCTCGGGGATACCGGCTTCTACCTTACCTACCAGGTCAGCGCCTACATCGGCAGCCTTGGTGTAGATACCGCCGCCGACACGGGCAAACAGCGCCATGGAGGAAGCGCCCATACCAAAGGTCAGCATGGCACTGGTGATCTCGGAGGGAGCCAGCTTAAAGCCGAACTTCAGCAGGGTGAACCAGATGGAAATATCCAGAAGACCCAGACCGACTACGGTAAAGCCCATAACGGAACCGGCGGAGAACGCCACGCGCAGACCGCGGTTCAGGCTGCTGCGGCAGGCATTGGCGGTGCGGCAGTTGGCTTTGGTGGCAATGCGCATGCCGATGAAGCCGGAAAGACCGGAGAAGAAGCCGCCGGTGATGAACGCAAAGGGAACGAACCAGGTCAGCATTCCGGTGGCAGCCATGATGCAGAGAATAACGAACATGCAGGCAAAGAAAATGGCTACGATGGTGTACTGGCGCTTCAGATAAGCATTAGCGCCTTCGCGGATAGATGCAGAGATTTTTTGCATCAGCGGGGTGCCTTCCTCAAACTTCAAAACCTTCTTCGCGGTGATGAGAGCAAACACCAGCGCGACGATGGAGCCGAGGAAAGTCAAGAGAACGAGAAGTTTCTCCATTTGTTTTTAGCCTCCTTGTGAATTCACGATAAAGTGTCTATCAAATAATACCGAAAAATGGGGCCTTTGTCAAGGTGTTGGGACAGACACATTGCCCAAAAAATGACCAAAGTTTTGAGTTTTTTGCTTAAAAAGAACGCCATCTCGCACAAGGCAAAATGGCGTTGAATTCAGCGGTTTTCGGGCAATGTTTTGTCAAAGGATTAACAACCGCTTTTAGCGGCGGCACTGCGTAAAAGACGGATTGTGACTTTTTCACAAATGATAGTGGGAATATGGGTAAAATCAGCGCAAATTATCAAAGCAGATTGCCTAAAAGCGGGGCGATTACCACCGTCAGCAGGGCGGTAATGACCAGCGAAAGGCTTGCCATCGCGCCCTCTACCTCGCCCATTTCCAGCGCCCGCACGGTGCCGAAGGCATGGCTGCCGCAGCCCAGCGCCACGCCCTTTGCCACGCGGTCGGTCACACGGAACAGCCGCAGGATCTGCTCACCGAGGATATTCCCCAGAAGCCCCGTCACCGAGATGGCAGCCATCGTGATGCCGCCGATGCCGCCCAGCTCCTCCGCCAGCGGCATACCCACCGCGCCCGTCACCGATTTGGGTAAAAGCGTCACATAGTCGCTGTGTCCCAGCCAGAAAAGCAGCGCCACCGCCGTGACGCACAGGGCGTTCACCACCACGCCGGTCACAATGCCCGCGGCGATCGCCAGCGGGTACTCCCGCAGCTTCTGGATCTGCCGGTACAGCGGCAGCGCCAGACAGGCGGTGGCGGGGGTCAGCAGGTAGGTGATGTACTGGGCGCTTTGGTTGTAGGCGTCATAGTCGATGTCCAGCACCAGCAGCAGGGCGATCATCAGCACCAGACAGATCAGCATGGGGTTCGCCAGCGGGTGGTTCAGCCGTCTGCCGATGACATTGGCAAGCACATACACCAGCAGTGTCAGCGCCGCGCCGAAGTAGGCGGAAAAGGCAATGTAATCATTCATGGGTCTTGCCCTCCCCGCGCTTTTCGGCTTCCCGTTTGCCTACCGTCTGCGCCGCCTTGCCGCTCAGTCCTATCACCAGCACTGTCCCGATGATCCCCACCAGCAAAAGCGGCACGGCAAGCGAAGCCAGCCGCTCCAGCCGCGTCACCAGCGCTATGGTGGGGGCAACAAACAGCACCGGCATAATGGCGATCAGGAAGTCCGCCGTTGTGTCGATCTGCTCCGGACGGATCACGCCGGTCAGCAGCGCCGCCAGCATCAGGATCAGTCCGTACACACTGGCGGGAATGGGCAGGGGCAGCAGGTATTTTATCAGCTCCGCCACGGCGCACACCGCGGCAATGATGGCAGATTGCTTCAGAATTTTCATGGGGGTCTTTTTTGTCCTTTGCTTCGCAGAATAAATGATCTAAGGGTTTTTACTGGATCACATGGACATCAAGCTGGTTGAACGGAATGGCGATGCCGTTTTTATCCAGCGTCTCCTTGATCGCCTGGTTGATGCTCCAAGCCTCGTCCCAGTAGTCGGCGGTCTTTACCCAGTAGTGCAGTCCCAGCACCACGCTGCTTTCTCCCAGCTCCTTCACATATACCAGTGCCTTTTCGGGATTTACCAGCGGCTTGCGGCTTTTTATCAGCTCGGTCAGCAGTGCAATGGCGCGTGCGGTGTCGGCTTCATAGGCAATGCCCACCGTGGCGGAAAGCCGCCGCACCGGCAGCACATTGTAGTTGGTGATATTTCCGGCGGAAAGGTTCCCGTTAGGAATGGTGATGATCTTATTATCCGTCATGCGCAGCGTGGTAAAGAACAGCCCGATCTCCACCACCGTGCCCTCGATATCGGAACCGGTCTTGATGTAATCGCCGGTCTTAAAGGGGTGCAGGAACATGATGATGAGCCCGCCCGCGAAGTTGGAAAGGCTCCCCTGCAGGGCAAGACCGATCGTTACGCCGATGGAACCGAGCAGCGCGACAAAGCTTGCCGTCGGCACGCCCAAAAAGTCCGCGATGAAGTAGATGAGCAGCGCCCACAGTGCCACCCGCACCAGCGAGCGAACAAATTTCGCCACGCCGGGGTCTATTTTCGTCTTGTTATCCAGCAGCGCCACACGGCTCAAAAAGTGTTCAATGAGCCAGCGCCCCACAAAAAAGATGACCAGCGCCAGCACAATGTGCCACAGTGCGTTCAGCACCACCGGCGAGGCGCTCTTGATAAATTTTTGAATTGCCGTCAGTGATTCATGGATATCCGGCGCCTCCGGCAGGTCAGCGGTGGTTGCTGTCAGTGCAAAAAATCTCATACTACTCTCCTTGCTTTGTTACTGCATTTCGTTTTCGCCCGCCCAAAGGTGGCGGGACATATCCACCCGTCCGTCCGGCAGAAAGGTGATTCCCTCAGCCTCCAGCAGCGCCCGCTGCGCCCCTGCTCCGCCAAAGGCAAAACCCGGTGCCAAGCTGCCATCGTGGAATACCACACGATGACAGGGCGTGATGATGGGATCGGGGTTGCGGTGCAGCGCCCCGCCCACGATGCGGGAAGCCCGCGGACTGCCCGCCAGCAGCGCGATCTGCCCGTAGGTAGCCACCTTGCCGGCAGGGATCTGCCGTACCGCCGCATACACCGCCGCATAAAAGCCGTTCGCCATTCTGCGCTTCCCCCTTGCTTTTTCATGGTTTTTATTATAGCACCTCTGTCCCCGTTTGTCGAGAAATCACTGCTTCCTCGCGGAGTGCGCCCGCAGGGCGCCGCCCGCGGCGGCTTCGATGGCTCCGCCATCGGCTCCGGCTGCGCCGGAGCGCCCTGCGGGCGCCCACCCCCATCCGGCACATTCCCAGCCGCCCGCCCCTTGCAAATCCCCGCCGAAAGCGGTAGAATAGAGCCATCATCGCAGCAGTAGCCTGCCTATCACTGCAAAGGGAGAAAAAATATGAGGATCGTGATCGTCGGAATAGGAAAGGTCGGGCGCGCCCTGGCGGAGCATCTCTCCCGCGAGGGGCACGATGTCGCCGTTATTGATAACCGCCCCGGCATGGCGGAGCGTCTGGCGGAGGAGCTGGACGTTCTGGGTATCGAGGGCAACGGTGCCGCCTATACCACCCAGCAGCAGGCACGCGCCGGACAGGCGGATCTGGTCATCGCCGCCACCAGCGAGGACGAGGTCAATATGATCGCCTGCATGACCGCCAAAAAGCTGGGCGCCAAAAATACCATCGCGCGCGTCCGCAGCGTCGAATATGAAAGCCAGCTCCGCTTTATGCGGCAGGAGATGGGGCTTTCCCTCTCCATCAATCCGGAGCGGGAGACCGCCCGCGATATCGCCCGTATCCTGCGTTTCCCAGCGGTCGCCAAGGTGGAGACCTTTGCCAAGGGCAGGGTAGAGCTGGTCGAGTACCATATCCCGCAGGGCAGCCGACTGGACGGAATGCCGCTCAAAGATGTCGCTTCCTCGCTCCATGTCAAGGTGCTGGTCTGCGCCGTCCGCCGCGGTGAGGAGGTCGTCATTCCCGACGGCAGCTATGTGCTGGGGGCAGGCGACTGCATCAGCGTTACCGCCAAGCCGCAGGAGCTGGAAAACTTCTTCCGCGCGCTGGGCGTGTTCCGTGACCATGCCCGCAATGTCATGATCGTGGGCGCGGGGCGCATCACCCGCTTTTTGGCGGAGCAGCTCAGCCAGATGAAGATGCGGGTGCGGGTCGTCGATCGGGACGAGCAGCGCTGCGTCGATCTCAGCGAAGCGGTGCCCTCCACCCTTGTCATTCACGGCGATGCCACCGATGTTCACCTGCTGGCGGAGGAGGGACTGGACGATTCCGACGCTTTTGTGGCACTCACCGGTCTGGACGAACTCAACATCATGCTGGCGATGTATGCCCGCTGCCACAATGTCGAATGCTCCGTCGCCAAGGTCAACCGCAATTCCTTTACCGAGCTCATCAATAAGACCGCCATCGTGGAAAGCACCGTTTCCACCAGCGTCGTCACTGTCAGCCGTATTCTGCAGTATGTCCGCGCCATGGAAAACAGCACCGGCGGCGGCGTCATTGCCCTGCACCGCATGGTAGAAAACCAGGTTGAGGCGCTGGAATTCCATATCGCCGCAGGTTCGCCGCTCATCGGCGTGCCGTTCAAGGAGCTTTCCACCCGCCCCAATGTGCTGGTGGGCTGCATTACCCGTCCCAACGGCGAGGTCATTATCCCCTCCGGCGGCGACGCTTTGCAGGCGGGCGATTCCGCCATCGTCATCACCACCCTTACCGGTCTGCGGGATATTCAGGATATCCTTGCCTGACCGCCGATACATACCCATCTGCCGCTCCGTGTCCTTCGGGATACGGAGCCTGTTATTTTTGTAACAAATTTTCCTCAAAAAACCGTAATAATGTTTGTAACCGGCAGATAATTGTATTATAATATACTGTGTATAGCTATGTGGCTTGCGGTTTACTAAAGCAACCGTGCCCCCGAATTGGCGGGCGCCCCTCCGCTGCCCCCTCGGGCTGACCCTCCATTCCATTTCGGGCAGCCCTCGCCCGCTGCGGCGCGCCCGCCCTCATCAACACACATCACCGCCCATCACCGTAAAAGGGAGGAACACCATGTCACACCAGTACACCGTCGCCCTGCAAAAGATCATCAAGGATCTGAACCTGCAGGTGCTTTATTACCCGCAGACCGAGGAGGAGATCCTTGTCAGCCATGCCGAGTTGATGCGCCCCGGGCTTGCCTTTACCGGCTTTTTCGAGGGCTTTGTGCCTGCCCGTATCAACATGGTCGGACGCACCGAGCTTTCCTACCTCGAGACCCTCTCGCCGGAGGCGCTGCGCCGCAGTCTGGAGGGCTTCCTTTCCCGCAGTCCCAAGGCGGTCATCATCACGCAGGAATTCTCTTTCCGCCCCCTCTTTCTGGAGCTGGCAAGGAAGTACAGCGTGCCACTTTTACAGTCGCCGGAAAATACCACCCACATGGCGGCGCAGCTCAATGCAAAGCTGAGTCTGGAGCTGGCGCCACGCACCACCGTCCACGGCGTTCTGATGGAGATCTACGGCGAGGGCGTGCTGCTCACCGGTGATTCCGGCGTCGGCAAAAGCGAGACGGCGCTGGAGCTGCTCAAGCGCGGTCACCGTCTCATCGCCGATGACGCCGTAGAGGTGCGCCGTGTCTCCAATACCACTTTGGTCGGCTCCGCCCCCGATAATATCCGTCACTACATGGAGCTGCGCGGCGTCGGCATCATCAATGTCAGCCGTCTGTTCGGCGTCGGCTCCGTCAAAAATACCGCCAATGTCAATTTCGTCATTCAGCTGGAGCCCTACGACCCCGAGAAGGTCTATGACCGCATCGGTCTGGAGGAGGAAACGACCTCCATTCTGGGCATGAAGGTGCCCGCCGCCACCATTCCGGTCAAGACCGGACGCAACCTTGCCGTCATCATCGAGGTCGCCACCATGAACTACCGTCAGCGCGCCATGGGCAATAATTCCGCCCGTGAGCTGATGGAGCAGCTGGGGCTTTCCGACGATCAGGCTTGATTTTCCCCCGAAAGGAGCGCTCACCATGAGTTTGCCCATCGATCTGATAGACCGGCTGAAAAGCGCCGGGATCCCCCTTGCCGAGCACGAGCCGATGAGCCGCCGCACTACCTTCGGCATCGGCGGGGAAGCGCTGCTGCTGCGCCCCACGAACAGGGAACAGCTGCAAACCGCCGTTTCGCTCTGCCGCGCGGCGGGGCAGCCGCCGTTTATCCTTGGGCGGGGCAGCAACCTGCTGGTCAGCGATGCGGGCATCGCCCGCCCTGTCCTTCAGCTGGGCGAGGGCTTTGCCGCCGTCACCCGCGAGGGCAATTCCCTCCGCTGCGGGGCAGGCGCTTCGCTCATCAGCATCTGCCGTGCCGCTGCCGAAAACGCCCTTTCCGGCATCGAGTGGGCTTACGGTATTCCCGGCTCTTTCGGTGGCGGCGTTTACATGAATGCCGGTGCCTACGGCGGTGAGCTGCGCGATGTCCTTACCGAAGTGACCTTCCTCGATGAAGCGGGTGAATACCGCACCCTCCCCGTCGGGGAGCTGGCGCTTTCCTACCGCCACAGCATCTTTGAGGAACGGGACTGCGTCATTGTGGAGGCGGTGCTGGTACTGACCCCCGCCGAAGAACCGGCGATCCGTGCCGCGATGGAGGATTATATGTCCCGCCGCCGCGAAAAGCAGCCGCTGGAATACGGCAGCGCCGGTTCCACCTTCAAGCGCCCCGTGGGGAACTACGCCTCGGCGCTGGTGGATCAGTGCGGGCTGAAAGGGCTTGCCGTCGGCGGCGCTGAGGTCAGCCGAAAGCACGCCGGCTTCATCATCAATCGGGGCGGCGCCACCGCTGCCGATGTCAAAAAGCTCATTGCCGAGGTGCAGCGTATTGTCCGCGAAAAGACCGGATATACGCTCGAATGTGAAGTCAAATTTATCGAATGATCCGTTCGGCGGGCACGCCGCGGCTCCCATCGGGCTGACCCTCCGCCATCACTGCGGGCAGCCCTCCGCCGCCTCGCCGCGCCCGCCCCGCCGCTTTCCCTCATTGTCTTTACCAATCCGCCATCGGAGTGATTCACCATGCCCTCCTTTACCACCGCCGCCAAAGACGAAATATTATCCAACCGTGCGGTTCGCCAGCACTTTCCCAACCAGCAGTCCTTTGGACTGATGGTCTTTTCCCGCGAGTTTTCGGTTTCCAAAATGCAGATGCTGACCAGGGAGCGCCGCGCTGCGCAGTACTATTCCCAACTGGTGCAAAGCGTCAAGCCGATGAGCGGCACCGTTACCCTGCGGGAGGAAAAGCTCTCCACCGGTCAGCTTGCCTACCGTGTGACTGTCGACGATATGGCGGACCGCATCGACCTGTACAATCACTTTGCCATGCTGTACCCGGAGGGCGTCACCTTTGAGCTGCTGGGCGGCGATGAGGGGGCAGGAGCCTTTGTGGGCGGCGTGTTCCTTGCCTGCGGCACCCTCTCCGATCCCGAAACAAAGTATCATTTGGAATTCGCTGTCCCGCGCGAGGGGCTTTTGATGATGTTCGTCGCCCTGCTGCAAGATGTCGGCTTCACCCCGCTGCTGACCCAGCGCCGCGGACAGGCTATCGTCTACCTGCACGACAGCACCCAGATCGAGGACCTGCTCACCTTTATGGGTTGTCCGCTCACTTCGATGGAAATTATGAACGCCAAGATCCTCAAGGAGCGCCGCAACGCTGCCAACCGTGCCAGCAACTGCGATACTGCCAATATGGATAAGGTCGCCGGTGCCGCCGCGGGGCAGATCGCCGCCATCAACGCCGTAGGATTGGATTCCCTCCCCGAGGAGCTGCGGGCGCTGGCGGAGCTGCGTCTGCAGAACCCGTTTGATTCCCTGCGCGAGCTGGGGCAAAAGCTCACCCCGCCGCTTTCCCGCTCCGGCGTCAACCACCGGCTGGAAAAGATACTGGAGCTTGCCGCCAGAAAGGACTGACCGAAAAATGAAAAGCTATGCCATGCTGCCGCAGGGCTACGCCCCTTATGCTTCCATCGATCTGCTGCATAATAAAAAGCAGTTTTGGATCGTCAATGGGCTTTCTATTGCCCTGTGTGTTTTAATGCTGATCCCGCCCTTCCTGTGGGGCTACTCCCTGCTCGATTTTAACGGGGAGGAGTCGCTGCCCGCATACTTCCTCCGTGTCGGCGCTGCAATTGTGGGGCTGCTTGCCTACATCGCCCTGCACGAGCTGACCCATGGCGCTGTGATGATGGCGTGCGGCGCCAAAGTTCACTATGGCTACAAGGTTGCCTATGCCTATGCCGGCAGCTACGCCTACTTCACCCGCCCTGCCTATGTCGTCATTGCATTGGCACCGGTGGTGGTGTGGGGCGTCATCTTTGCGGTGCTTACCGTTTGTCTGCCGCGGGAATGGTTCTGGGTGGTGTGGCTGTGGCAGCTGATGAACGTCAGCGGCTCGGCAGGGGATTTTTACTGCACCTGCCGTATCCTGCGCGCCCCGCGCGAGACATTGGTGCAGGATACCGGCACCGCCATGACCTTTTACCGAAAATCGAACTGACTGCCCCTGCCGCGCCCCCGTCAAACGGCACCACGGTGCCGTTTTCGGCGGGACGCCCCGCGGGGCGTCCCGCCCGCCGGACTGCCGTCCGGCGGGCGGGGGCGCGGCATACGGGCTTTGCCTTTTAATATCAGCTTCCCCAAGGAGGACGCCCCATGACCGATTTTGTCCATCTGCATATCCACAGCGAATACAGCCTCCTCGATGGCGCCTGCCGCATCAAGGGGCTGGTTCAGCGTGCCAAGGCGCTGGGGCAGTCCGCTATCGCCATTACCGACCACGGCGTCATGTACGGCGTGATCGATTTTTACAAGGAGTGCAAAAAGGAGGGGATCCGTCCCATCATCGGCTGCGAGGTCTATGTTGCTCCCCGCACCCGCTTCGATAAGGTCTACCGGCTGGATTCCTCCCCCTATCACCTCATTCTGCTGTGCCAAAACGAGGTGGGCTACCGCAACCTCATCTACAT
>CAKSYU010000047.1 GCA_934524965.1 uncultured Angelakisella sp. | reverse complement strand
TCGCCCGCGCGCTGGAGCGCGAAGGGCGAACCACCACCCCTCTCCCCTCCTCAAAGGAGGGGAACTATGGGGGCAGTGGGCTAATACTTTTGGATCAGTCGCCCCCTATGCCGCAAGTCTTTGTTGCTATTTTCAGCTTCTATTTTCCACCAGTCCGCACCCCACCCCCAACCCCCTCCCCTAAAGGGCGAGGGGGCTTTACGCACCTCAAACCTCCCAGTAACTCTCAAATCCGTAAACTTTTTGTAAAAGTTTGTGCGAATTCAACACTTTCACTGCAAATTTCTCCGTTTTCGTCCGTATTAGTGCAGGGGATATTTTTCAAGGAGGAAAATTTATGATCGTTTGTCAAGTCACAGGCGCCGCCATCACCCCCACGGAGACCGAGTTGCTCACCAGCGGCATGGTGCAGGCGGTGCCGGTACGGTTCTGCTTTTCGCCGGAGTGGGACAGCCTCGACCGCACCGCCGTGTTCACCGCCGGTTCGGTCAGCGTCAGCTGTCTGCTCGGCGCGGAGAATGAATGCTTTATCCCGTGGGAGTGCCTGCGGGTCGCGGGCACGCACCTGCGTGTGGGTGTGTACGGCACGCGCGCGCAGGAGGTCGTCCTGCCGACGGTGAGCTGCTCGCTTGGGCTGGTCTGTACCGGCGCCCAGCCCACCGAAAACACACCGGAGGAGCCGACCGCCACACTGGTGCAGACACTGCTAACAGAGACCAAAGCCGCCGTTGCGGCGGCTGATGCCCTGCGGGCAGATGCCGAAGCCGGTCGTTTTAACGGTGAGCGGGGCGAAAAGGGAGAAAAAGGGGATACCGGCGAAGCCGGACCCCAAGGTGAAAAGGGAGATCGCGGTGAAAAGGGCGAGATCGGCGATGCCGGCTGCCGATTGGGCAGTATCACCCTTACGGCGGTGGGCTGGAGCGGCAGCCAGCCCTTTACCCAGGGGGCGGAATTGGCAGGGCTGACCGCCCAGACCATGGTGGAGCTGCGCCCCACCGCCCGGCAGCTTGCCGCACTGCGGCAGCAGGGCGTCCGCTCGCTGACCGCCGCCAACGAGGACGGCGCACTGACCATCTATGCCCTCGGTGCCGCCCCCCAGACCGATCTGACCTTACAGGTCAGCCTTACCACCACCGGCGGGCTGAGCCAGTAATACCCTTTCCCTCCTACTCGGAAGCAGGATAGTTTGTACAAAGCGCAAGCAAGGGGGAATCCTCTCTTGCAGGGCGCGGCAGTGCTATGCCCTGCCGCTGCTGATTTTGCCCTGCGTGCAAAATCAGTATTTATTCAACGCGAAAGGAAACTCTGATGGTTTCCTACCCTGATGGTTTCCTTTCACACTTTCCTTCCGAAGGTACAAGTCTAAGCAGCTACCATGGGAGCACCCTACGGAAACTAAGGCGCAAGATGGTGCAGGTGGCTCTCATCGAAACCATCTGCCGATGCTTTTGATGGGTGCAAAAAGAGCATTTCGCTTGCTGCGGCAAGCGACCAGCCTTTTGAAAAAGGCTGGAGCCAAAACTTTTTACGGGCTTCGCCGCTTCGGGATAGAAAAGCACCCCCGACAGTGGCTTTGTCGGGGGTGGAAAAACGCTTTATTCGCTGTTTTCTCAGCGGTTGTAGTATTTGCCGATATAGTTCTCCGGCGCTTTGATAACACCGTCGATACGGATCTCGAAGTGCAGGTGCGGACCGGTGGAATTGCCGGTACTGCCGCTGTAGCCGATGATCTGTCCCTGCTTGACATACTGACCGACCGAGACCACAACATTCGACATATGGGCATAACGGGTGATCTGACCGTAGCCGTGGTTGATGACCACCGTTTTGCCGTAGCCGTAGTTCCAGCCGTAGTTGAGAGCGGTGGTAACGGTGCCCGCCTTGGAGGCGCGGACGGTAGTGCCGAGGGGACAAGCAATATCCATACCGGTGTGACCGCCGTAGCTGCCCAGCGAGCCATAGAAGTAACCGCCATCGGCAGGCCAGATGAAGTTGCCGCCGGTGTTCGCAAAGTAGTCATCAATGGACTGCGTGCCGCGGGCAACGACCTGATTGACGGGGTCTTTCAGGCGGGTGCGGCTCAGCACCGTCTCACCCACTCTTTCGCCGTCGATGTAGGTAACGTCCGCCACCACCTCGTCCTGTCCGTAGATGCCGGCAGAGATCGTCTGTACCCAATCGTTGGGCTTGCTGTTATTGTTCTGGTAGGTGGTACCGTAGGCGACCCGCGCAATGTAGGTCTCGCGGCGGGTGACCTGAATACCAAGCTCCACATCCATCTGTACTACCAAGAGCTCCTCATCGCCCTGCAGCGGTACCTGCTCCAGCGGGGTCAGCTCGATGGTCTCCAGCGGGGTCAGCTCGATGGTCTCCAGCGGGGTGCCGGTATTGCTGTCGCCGTCGCCGTTTTCCTCCGGCGCTGCCGGATCGGTATTTTCGGCACTGCCGCTGTTATCGTCGGCGGCGGGATCCTCCGGCACGGCAGTGGTATCGTCGTCCGGCGCTTCCGCCGTTTCATCGGTGATGCCGTACTGGAGGCGGTACAGTGCGTTGCGGTCTCCGGCAGCGGCTGCCAGCTCCTCGGCGGCGCCCTCCGGCAGATCGTCCGGCCAGTACAAAAGCCCCATATACAGCATCATGCCGTTGTTGATGGCGGTCTCCAGCGGGGTCTCGCCGTTCTGGGTGATGCCGTCCCAGCGGGCATTCCATTCCTCGGCGGAGGTGCCGGAATCCGGCAGGACGACCGTATCGGGATCGTACCCCAGCTGCTGCTGACGCAGGGCGGTGAGGTATTCCTCCAGCTCGTTATTGAGGTCGTACATCTCCTCCACCGTCAGCCCATAGCGCTTGGCGATGGCTTCGATGGTTTCTCCGGCACGGGCGGTATAGCTGCGGCGCAGCTCCTTATTGCTGCGCAGGTAGCTTTGCAGCGTGGAAACGCTCATCAGTGAGCTGACGGGATAAACGCCGTCCTCCAGCCGGATATTCTTGGTGAACTGCACCGTCTCGAATTCCTCGCCGGTGCGGTAGTTGCTCAGCACCTTATCCATGTACAGCAAAAATTCGTTGCCGTCCTGCAGGGCGCCGAGGAACTTGCCCTCGAGGTAGAAGCCGGAGGCTTCCACCAGCTCGTTGCCGGAGGAGCGCATGATGGCGTCGGTCAATTCTTCTTTGGTCAGCAGTTCTTTTTCCTTGGTGACCGCCAGCGAAAGGGTGGGAATGGTATCCTCCGGCGGGATATATTCTTCGTTGATGAGGCGATCCAGCATGGCGTCCCGCGCCGCGTAGAAATCGCTTTCCTCGGCGATGTAGCCCAGCAGCTCGCCGTTATACTCCACCCGCAGGGCGAAGGTGAACTGGTTGAAGTAGGCGATGACCGCCGCGAAGATGGCAAGCCCGATGATAGGAGCAAAGAAATTCGCGATGCGGTTCAAGGGGCGAACAATGGCTCTGCCGTAATCCCGCCACGCCTGCTTTCTGCCCGCTTTGCCCTCCGGTGTTTTATCCCGCAGGGCGGCGGCAAGCTCCGCCGTTTCATCGTGCAGAATGCGGTAAGGGAACAGCATCTCATCGGTAAAGTGGCGGGTATGGCGGGAGACGCGTCCCTTGAGGTTGCGCCACAGCAGCGGCACCCGTCCCCGCAGTCTGCCCAGCACATGGTTCAAACTGCGGCGGACGCTATGGTATTCCCGCAAAAGCTGCATGCCGATGTAGGCGCAGCCCCGTTCCATGCCGTTCCATGCGTCGGCGGCGGTGGGGCGCTTCTCCTTGGGTGCCTTCGGGGCTTTGGCGGGCTTTGCTTTCTTCTGTTTTTTCGGCTTCTTCGCCTTTTTCTCCTTCACCGGCTGCCCGTCAGGGGCGGTCTCCGGCTCGGTCGGGGCGCTTTCCGCCGGTTCCTCGGTGGAGACAGGCTCCGCCTGCTCTGCCGCTTCGAGCGGCGCTTCCTCCGGCTGGGAGGGCTGCCAACCGTTCTGCGGCGGCGCTGCTGCCGCTTCCGGCTGCTCCGCCGGTTCCCCAGCGGGCTGCTCCGGCGGGACGGACGCCTCCGGCTCCGGCTGCTTTTTCGCTTTTTTCTGCTTTTTGGGCTTCTTCGGCTTGCGGGAAGCCAGGATCTCCTTGCCGACCTCCGCCGCGGCTTCGGCGGCTTCAAAGTACTTCATCGCCACCGCGGTATCCACCGGCTCTTCGGTGTTCTGCGGCTCGCTTTCGGGGGAAAGCGGGGTCTTATTTTCCTCCTGCATGGGGCGTCCTCCTTTCCGGCGTATTTTCACAAATTAGTATTATACCAAAGATTAGCGGGTTTGTCCAGCCTATTGCCCCTTTGGGGGCGGAACGGCGGAACACCCGATGCTGCCAGTATAGCATAGCGGGGCGGGGATTTCTTGTTGGTTTTGTAAACGGAATGTGACGGTTGGCGGAAAACGTGCGGGGCTGAGAGGGAGAAACCGCCCGCAGGGCGAGCCGTCCCGCAGGACGGCTCTATGGCGGCTGCGCCGCCTGCTTCGGCTGCGCCGAAGCGCCCTGCGGGCGTCTCTCCCCTCTCCCCCGAACCATGCCGAGGGCAAAAGGCAGCCCGACGCCGGAGGCATCGGGCTGCCCAAAGGAACTATTCTCTTGCAAAAAGCTCGTCTTAACGCGCGCGGGTGACGATCTCCTCGGTGAGGTTCGCGTAGAAATCGGCGGGAGCCATGGCGCCCAGATCGCCCTCCTTGCGGGAGCGGACGGAAACGGTGCCGTTTTCCACATCGCGGTCGCCGATGACCAACATGTAGGGGATCTTCTCCATCTGGCTGTCGCGGATCTTCTTGTTGATCTTCTCGTTGCGGTCATCGACCGTCACGCGGACGCCGCGCTGCTCCAGCGCCTTTTTGATCTCGTTTACATAATCGAGATGACGGTCGGCGATGGGCAGCAGCGCCACCTGTGTGGGAGACAGCCAGGTGGGCAGGGCGCCGGCGTACTTTTCGATGAGGTACGCGAGGGTGCGCTCGTAGCAGCCGAGAGAGGTGCGGTGAATGATGTAGGGGCGCACCTTCTGACCGTTCTGGTCGATGTAGGACATATCGAACTGCTCGGCGAGGAGCTGGTCGATCTGAATGGTGACGATGGTGTCCTCCTTGCCGAAGACATTCTTGTACTGGATATCCAGCTTGGGACCGTAGAAGGCCGCTTCATCAATGCCGATGGTGTACTTGATGCCGAGATGATCGAGAATCTTGCCCATAATGCCCTGCGCCTCGTCCCACTGCTCCGGTGTGCCGATGTACTTTTCGGTATTGTTGGGATCCCACTGGGAGAAGCGGAAGGTGCAATCTTCCAGCAGACCTACGGTCTCAAGGCAATATTTCGCCAGCTCCAGGCAATGGCGGAACTCCTCCTCCAGCTGGTCGGGGCGCAGAATGATGTGCCCCTCCGAGATGGTGAACTGGCGCACACGGATCAGTCCGTGCATTTCGCCGGAATCCTCGTTGCGGAACAGCGTGGAGGTCTCGCCCAGACGCATGGGAAGGTCACGGTAGCTGCGGGCGCGGTTGAGGAACACCTGATACTGGAACGGGCAGGTCATGGGGCGAAGGGCAAAGCATTCCTTGGTCTCATCGTGGGGATCGCCCAACACAAACATACCGTCCAGATAATGATCCCAGTGGCCGGAGATCTTATAAAGCTCGCGCTTTGCCATCAGGGGGGTCTTGGTCAGCAGATAGCCGCGCTGCTGCTCGGTATCCTCTACCCAGCGCTGCAAAAGCTGCACCACACGGGCGCCTTTGGGCAGCAGCACCGGCAGACCCTGACCGATGACATCGACGGTGGTGAAGTATTCCAGCTCACGGCCCAGCTTGTTGTGGTCACGGCGGCGTGCCTCCTCCAGCCGTGCCAGATGCTCCTCCAGCATGCTGCGCTTGGGGAAGGCGCAGCCGTAAATGCGGCTGAGCATCTTGTTCTTTTCGCTGCCGCGCCAGTAGGCTCCGGTGCAGCTGGTTAGCTTGACCGCCTTGACGGGACCGGTGGACATGAGGTGAGGACCGGCGCAGAGATCGGTGAAATCGCCCTGACGGCGGAACGCGATGGGCTCGCCCTTACCGGCATGCTCCTCGATGAGCTCCAGCTTATAGGGCTGGTCGGCTTCCAGCTTCTTCGCCTCCTCGACCGGCAGGGAGAAGCGCTCGATGGGCAGGTCTGCCTTGGCAATAGCGGCGATCTCCGCCTCCAGCTTTTCCAGATCCTCCGGTGTAAAGGGGGTGGGGACATCAAAGTCGTAGTAGAAGCCATCTTCGATGGCGGGTCCGATGGCGAACTTCGCCTCGGGGAACAGGTGCTGCACTGCCTGAGCCAGCATATGGGACGCGGTGTGGTTGAAGGCACGCTTGCCCTGCTCGTCCTCAAAGGTGAGGATCTCCACGGCGCAGTCGTGGTCCAGCATATCGCAGAGGTCTGCGACCTTGCCATCGACCAGCGCGCAGCAGGCATTGCGGTACAGCCCCATGCTCAGCTCCTTGGTAAAATCGGCGATGGACTGGGGGGCGGCAAGCTCCTTGAGGGAGCCGTCTTTCAGGGTGATCTTGATCATAAAAAACTCCTCCATTTCTGGTCATTGATGAATTTGAAAATCCCAAGGGGAATATTGCCTTTCGGCAAAAGGCGGGAGGAAAACAAAAAACGGCTGCTTTCTTCCTGCGAAGAAAACAGCCGGGGTGAGACGAAAAACGATCCCACGGTTCCACCCGAATCGGATCGGCAAACGCGATCCACTTCATTGCGGCGGGTAACGGCGCCGAGCCGGCGGTGATTTGGCACCGCGCTGGAAAAGGCGGTCGCATTCCTCTTTCTCCTGCGGACGGTTGCAGCCTGTGCCGTCCGCTCTCTGGCAGGATTCCGGGGGTGCGGTAATCTTTTCTCGTAACGCTTTGGGATTTATGCGAGTATTGTAGTCCTTTCGGCGGGCGATGTCAAGAGTTTTTCTCCTCTTTCTCCGCCGCTTCGGCAATCTCCTCCGTCACTTCCTCCACGGCTTCGGCAGCTTCAGCCTCCACTGCCTCGACCGTCTCGACGGCATCGACCGCTTCCGCCTGCGCAGCCGCTGCGGCAGGCGCCATACCCTGTGCCGCCAGACGCTCGGCGCGGCGGCGCTTCATGGCATCATAGGCGTCCTGCATTTCCTGCTTGCGCTCCGCCATAACCTCCTGCCGCAGACGAATGGCCTCCTCGCGCTCCTGACGGTAGATCTCCTGCTGCTCTTCGCTGCTGTCGCGCTTGAGTGCGACGATGCCGAAGCCAAGCAGCACCAGCAGAATAATGAGCATGATAAAGTGGAACCACGTGAACTCATATTTGCCGATCACGAGCTGCGGCTTCAATTCCACCGTCCCGTTAATCACGGCGGCAGCGACGCCGACAACTGCGAAAAAGATGATGAGAACGGTATTCCAAAGCTTTTGACGCTTTTTGTAGCCCTCATATATTTTTTTATCGTTTTTTGCCATGCTATTTCTCCCCGTAAACCAAAAATTTGGGTATATTATAGCATAATACAGGCACGGTTGCAAGGAAAAGTACCCACACGGGGCAGGAAAAAGTCCCCGCCGAAACGGGGACTTTGGGGTTCGGTCATCGGATCAGCCGGGAGGCCAGGTCATATCCCGACCGGAGAGGACATGGAAATGCAGGTGCGGCACCGTCTGCCCTGCCTGCTCGCCGCAGTTGGTCACCACACGGTAGCTCTGCCAGCCGTGCTCGGCGCAGAGCTTCGCGATGACCTCGAAAATATGGGCGACAAGGGCGGAATTTTCGGCGGTGATCTCGCCCGCAGAGGCAATATGCTCCTTGGGGATCACCAGAAAGTGGATAGGTGCCTGCGGGTCAAGGTCGTAAAAGGCAAGCACCTTTTCGTCCTCGTACAGCTTGTTTGCGGGGATCTCTCCCGCTGCGATCTTACAGAATACACACATGAGGAAGGTCTCCTTTCGGTTGGTAATGGGGAAATTCAAGGCGGCTCCGCCGGTGGCAATGTCCGGCAGGAGGGCGCGACGGAGGGAGAGCGTTCCCTGCCAGAAGCGCCCGCAGGCAGGCTGTTGTACGATGAAATCGTACTTTTGCCTGTCAAGGGCAGCGACGCCGCAGGGGGCGGTCTCCACGGAGGAGCGCCGTAAAAAGGCGCCGAAAAAATCAGATCAGTTCAGACAGATGGGTGAGCGCTTCCCCGATCTTGGCGGGATCACCGGCGCCGCCCATGGCGCTGTCGGGACGTCCGCCGCCGTTGCCGCCGGTGAGCTGGCAAAGGGCGCGAACCAGTTTACCGGCATTGACGCCGGCTTTGACGGCATCGGCACCGCAGGCAACCGCGATAGTGCCCTTGCCGCCGGACACGCTGCCCAAGGCGATGACGGCATCGGGATTGTTGCCGCGCGCTTCGTCGATCATCAGGCGCAGGGCATCGGGCTTCATTTCGCCGACCATGCCGGTGACGGCACGCAAGCCCTTGACCGAAACGGCGTTCTTGAAGAGATCGGCAGCGGCGGAGGCAGCCATCTTGTTTTCCAGCTCCGCCAGCGCCTTTTCCTTGGCTTTCAGCTCAGTCATGACCTGAGCGGTCTTTTGAGGAAGCTCGGCAGGGCTGCCCAGCTTGAGGTTTTGGGCGGCGGTATTCATCAAAGTCTGATTTTCCGCCATCAGTTCCAGCACACCGCGGCCGGTGACCGCCTCGATGCGGCGAATCCCGGCGGCTACACTGGATTCCTTGAGGATCTTAAACAGTCCCAGACGGGCGGTATTATCCACATGGGTGCCGCCGCACAGCTCGATGGACTTGTTATTGGCATTGACAACGCGAACCGTATCGCCGTACTTTTCGCCGAAAAGCGCCATTGCGCCCATCTTCTTGGCTTCCTCGATAGGCATTTCGGTGGTGGTGACGGGGTTCGCCTCCAAAATCAGCTCGTTAACGCGCGCCTCTACCTTTTCCAGCTCCTCCCGGGTCACGGCGGAGAAGTGGCTGAAATCGAAACGGCAGACCTTTTCATCGACCAGAGAGCCTGCCTGATGGACATGGTCGCCCAGTACCTCCTGCAGTGCCTTTTGCAGCAGATGGCAGGCAGTGTGGTTGCGCATAATATCCATGCGGCGGCGCTCATCAACTGCGGCAATAACGGTATCTCCCAGACTGAAGGTGCCGTGGGTAACGGTGCCGACATGAATGAAGTGACCGGAGCCGGATTTGCGGGTATCGGTGACGGTGAAGACGTTTTCGCCGCAGGTGATGGTGCCGCTATCGCCCACCTGACCGCCCATTTCGGCGTAGAAGGGGGTACGGGACAAAACGATCTGGGCGGCATCGCCCTCACCGAGCGCTTCGACACGCTCGCCCTCATAGACAATGCCGAGAATCTCGGCTTCGGCGGTCAAGCCGTCGTAGCCGACAAAGTCCTCGCCGCCCTCAACGCCCTTGAGGACATCTTCGACCCATGCCACATCGCCGACATTGCGGGCAGTGGCTTCACGGGCGGTGGAGCGCTGTTTTTCCATCAGCGTCTTGTAGCCCTCCTCATCGACGGTGATGCCGCGCTCCTCGCACAGCTCACGGGTGAGGTCGATGGGGAAGCCGAAAGTATCGTAAAGACGGAAAGCGTCTTCGCCGGAGAATACCGTTTTGCCCTCGGCAGAGAGCTTTTCCAGAATGGAATTGACCTGATCGAGACCGGCATCAATGGTGCGGGCAAAGCGCTCCTCCTCGACGCGAATGGTCTTGACGATGTAATCGCGGCGCTGCACCAGCTCGGGGTAGGCGCTCTCATTCTCATGAATGACGGTATCGGCGACCTTGTACAGGAACGGCTCGTGGACGCCGAGGAGACGACCGTGGCGGGCGGCGCGGCGCAGCAGGCGGCGCAGCACATAGCCGCGGCCCTCATTCTGCGGGACAACGCCATCGCAGATCATAAAGACGGTGGAACGGATATGGTCGGTGACCACGCGGATCGAGACGTCCTTTTTCTCGTCCTGCTTGTAGGTGACGCCGGCGATCTCGCAGATCCTCTTCATAATGTTCTGGACGGTATCGACCTCAAAGAGGTTATCGACGCCCTGCATGATGCAGGCAAGGCGCTCCAGACCCATGCCGGTATCAATATTCTTGTGCTCCAGCGGGGTGTAGCCGCCCTCGCCGTCGGAATTGAACTGGGTGAACACGAGGTTCCAGAACTCGACATAGCGGTCGCAGTCGCAGCCGACATGACAATCGGGGCGTCCGCAGCCCTTTTCGGGTCCGCGGTCGAAGTAGATCTCGGAGCAGGGTCCGCAGGGACCGGAGCCGATCTCCCAGAAGTTGTCCTCCTTGCCCAGACGAACCATATGGTCGGGGGCGACGCCGCGGCGCTTGGTCCAGATATCATACGCCTCATCGTCATCCTGATAGACCGAGACATAGAGCTTATCGACCGGCAGCTCCAGCTTTTCGGTGATGAACTCCCAAGCCCAGCGGGTCGCGTCCTCCTTGAAGTAATCGCCGAAGGAGAAGTTGCCCAGCATCTCGAAGTAGGTGCCGTGGCGGGCGGTCTTGCCGACATTTTCGATATCGGGGGTACGAATGCACTTTTGGCAGCTGGTGGCGCGGAAGCTGCCGTTCGGCAGGAACTTCTGGCGGGTGAAGTACTTTTTGAGGGGTGCCATGCCGGAATTGATGAGCAGGAGGCTTGCCTCATCCTGCGGCACCAGCGGCGCCGAGGGCAGACGGGTGTGCCCCTTGCTGACAAAAAATTCGAGGAAGGTTTCGCGCAGTTCGTTCAGTCCTGTCCATTTCATGGTGGTAAATTCCTTTCTTTTTGACATTTTGCGGGTGTTTTTTCGCTTTGCGGGCAGCAAGCGGAAAATAAAAAAGCTCTCCTCCCCTGCTCCATCTTGTCGGAGACATAGGGACGAAAGCTGATCCTTCCGTGGTACCACCCAGTTTGCAGCGCCGCGGGACGCTGCCGCTTTTTGCCGGTTTAACGCACCGGATACGCCGGCGTTCTTCACGCCGATGGCTCGGGGGCGGCTGTGATGCACCGGAACTGCCG
>CAKSYU010000046.1 GCA_934524965.1 uncultured Angelakisella sp. | reverse complement strand
GAGCTTTTCTGCGGCAAGACCGGCATTTTTGACCACGACCCCCGTGGGGAAAAGCAGACCGCCCGCATCTACCGGTGCCGGGTGGAGCCGGAGGAGGGACGCCTGAACTACCGCGGTGACCCATACAAGGCGCTGAAAGCCGACGCCTACATGGTGCGCACCGCCGCCAACGCCGACCTCATTCTGGAGATCGACGGCGGCATCAAAAAAGAGGTGAGCGTGGGCTGCGCCGTCCGCAAAAACATCTGCTCCATCTGCGGTGCTGACCGCCGGGAGGAGCCGTGCGGACACCAAGCCGGCAAACGCTACGGCGGCAAGCTGTGCTGCACCCTGCTGGCGGAACCGACCGACGCCTACGAATGGAGCTTTGTGGCGGTGCCCGCCCAGCCCGCCGCCGGTGTGACCAAAAGCCACGCGGCGCGCCGCGCGCTGCATCTGACGCCGGAGCGCGCCATAGCCGAAATGGAAAAAGGCGAGCTGCACCTTGATGCCGCCGCTGCCGCCGGACTGCGGAAGCACATCGCGGCGCTGGAGCGGCAGAGCGAGGACGCCGACCGCTACCGGCAGGCGCTGTGCCAAAAGATCCGCCGCAGGACAATGCTGGCACAGCCGGAGATGACCCCCGCCCTGCTGGAAAAGAGCATGGCGGCGCTGACCGTCGCCGAGCTGGAAACACTGGCGGAACTGATGAAGCGGCAGACCGAGCGGCGCTTTGCGCCGATGGTGCAGACCGCCCCGACCGAACCGAGGAACGAGGATAACCGCCCGTTCTGTATCTGATGACAAAAAAGGAGAAATGACGATGAATAACAACTACAAAGAGCTGAATATCACCAAATCCCTGTACCGCGGCAGCAATGACAGCTTTGCCGAGCGCCTGGAACGCCTTGACCCCACCGAGAACTACCGCGGCACCGAGCTGGGCAGTCTGGACGCCTTCCAGCGGCAGCTCAAGCGCTTTGACATTCAGGTGGGCGGCAGCCGCTCCAGCACGCTGGAAAAGTTCTTCCAGAACGGGCAGAGCGCCGTGCTGTTCCCCGAATACCTGATGAGAGCCGTCCGTCAGGGCATGGAGGAAAACGACCCGCTGAGCAGCGTGGTGGCGGCGCGCACCTTTATCTCCGCCACCGATTACCGCGGGCTGACCACCGATGACGATCTGGAAGCCGATGTGACCGCCGAAGCGGCGTCGCTTTCCGCCACCACCATCAGCCTGAAGGACAAGACCACCGCCTTGAAAAAGCGCGGCAGAATGCTGCGTGCCTCCTACGAGGCGGTCAAGTTCCAGCGGCTGGATCTCTTTACACTGGCGCTGCGCCGCATCGGAGCGGAGATCGCCCGCTGCCAAATGAAGGACGCCGTTGATGTGCTGGTGAACGGCGACGGCTCCACCGGCAGCGTGCCCCAGAAGCTGACCACCGCCGCTGCCGCCCTTGCTTACAGCGATCTCATCACCCTGTGGAGCAAGTTTACCGCCTACCAGATGAACACCCTGCTGGTGAATGCCAAGACCGCCGCCGATATTCTGGCGCTTTCCGCCTTCAGCGACCCCGTGACCGGTCTGCATTTCCAGAATACCGGCAAGCTGGGCACCCCTCTCGGTGCCGAGATGATCGTCAGCGACGCTGTTGCCGATGGCACCATTATTGCCTTAGACCGCCGCTATGCGCTGGAAATGGTGGTGGGCGACCCCGTCACCGTGGACGCCGACCGTCTGATCGACTGCCAGCTGGAGCGCGCCGCCGTGACCTCCACCGCGGGCTTTTCGATGGTCTTCCCCGATGCGGTAAAGATCATGACCCTGAAAACCGCCTAACCCGATCCCGATGACAGAAAAGGAGGCAGAACGATGGATATTGAAATGATCCTGCAAAAATTCGCGGTGTTTTCCGGTCTTGCCGGAGCGGAGCTGCGTGCCTGCCTGCCCTACTGCCACGACGCCATGGAGGAGCTGACCGCCCGCAGGCGGTCGGCGCTTCCCGCGGCGGAGCCTCTCGGCTCCGCTGCGGCGGCGCTTGCCTATTACCGCTGGTGTCTGGCGCAGATGAGCGGCAGCAGCCTGCCCCATGTGGGGGCGGCAGCGCTGGTGAACCGCACGACCCTCGCGGCAGCAAAGGCGCTGTGCGAGGAATACCTCGCGGCGGCAGCGGCAGAGCTGGGCGGCAAAAAATTCTACTTTGGGCAGGTGACGGTATGCAAGTGACAAGTCTGATGGACCTGCGGCAGCAGCTGGCAGCGTACCTTGCTCCCCTGCTGTCGGAGGGCGAGATCCTTTACAGTATGCCCTCGGTGCGGCGTCCCCTTGCCGCCGAGATGACCACACTGGTGCTGAGCGACCATCGGGTAAAGCGCAGCGACCGGACGCTGGGCGGCAGTCCGCTGCTGCTGGAGGTGGGACTGCGGCTGACCGCGCTGCACCGGGACAGCATGGAGGCGGTGGAAGCGCTGAGCGACCGGCTGACGGCACTGACGCTGCGGGGAGATTTCCCCTGCGAGGCGGCGGGACTGGAATGGGGCGAGGTCGGCTTTTTGCGGGGGTGCGGCGCCTTTGCCCGACAGGGCGTGCTGACGGTGTACTGCGAGCTGGCGGAAAGCACCGCCCCCGATGAGACCGCCGAGGAGGAGAGCGCATGAGCCAGATGGTAAACACACTGGGCGGCATCACCGTGGAATGCGGCGGGGCGGTGCTGGCACACGCCGCGGGCTATTCGGTGAAAAGCAGCCGCGCGGTGATGGCAGTACGCCCCTACGGCAGCACCGAGCCGCTGGCGCTGCTGCCCGATACGGTAACGCATACCGTGCAGCTGGAGCAGATCCGGTGGGAGAAGCCGGCGGATTTTAATACAATGAGTAATTTTTGCGTGAAAATTGCAAGAAACGGGCAGACGGTACAGTACACCGGCTGCGAATGGACTGCCGTGGAGGAGGAGAGCCGCCGGCCGCTGATCTGGCTGCGGGCGACCCTGACGGCACGGCAGCGGACGGAGGGCAGCGGCGATGCGGGAGAGGAATGAGAGAAAACCGAGCGCGGCGGCGGTGCGGCGTCCGCAGGACGCCACCGCCGCAGGGCGGCAGGGCGCGACCGGCGGGGAGCGGGAGACCGCGGCGGCAATGGAGAGCAGAAAGGGCACAGGGACGCCTGCCGAGCGGCTGAGCGACCGGCAGCGCCGCCGCGCGGAATACTTTGTGCGGTGCTGCGAAGGTGCCGTCACGGGAGCCGGAAGGGGGGAGCGGTGATGGCGCAGGAAGTAAAAACCACGGCGGAAGCAGCGCGGAACCCGGAGGCTGCCGCCTCTCTGCGGCGGGAGGGGACGACCCGCGTGGAGCAGAAAACGGTGGTAAGGGAAGTGCCTTTACAAGACGCGGCGACGCTGGAGACCGAGCTGAGCGCCCTGCAGCGCCGCCAGCAGCGGCTGGCGCCCGAGATGGACCGCTGCGGCGAGCCGCTGTACTGAGGAAAGGAGCGATGTGACATGACGACGATGAGCTACAAGACCTTCACCTTTCCGCACAACCCGGAGAAGATAACGGTGACGACCGAGACACGGCTTGCCACCGCACACTGTCCGGAGTACGGTCCCGTTCACCAGAACTTAGGGCTGGCGCGGCGGGTCATTCGGGCGGAGGGGTGCTTTTACGGGGAGAACGCAAAGAGCCAATACAACGCGCTGGAGGCGCTGATGTGGCAATCGACGGCGGGGCTGCTGCGCATCCCCAATATGGGGGTGGTGGTCGCCTACCTCGCCGCTTTGCAGATGGTGGGAGAGGGCGACGGCACGGTGCTGCGCTACACGGCGGAATTCACCGAGCTGATCGCTTCCACCGACCGGGAGGGGACACGCTATGTCGATTGAACTGATGGGGCTGACACTGGGCAATGAGACCCTCCGGCTGTATGAACCCAGCTCGATGGTCATTACAAGGGCATGGGATTCCCCTGCGGCGCAGCTGGATATCACTCTGCCGCACGAGGGCGTTCTGGACGACCTGACCCGTATTCAGGTAAAGCATGACAATGAAGTGCTGTTCGCGGGCTTCTGCGATGAGCTGGTACGCTCGGTGGACGGGGGTGGGGCGTTTGTGAGCCTTAGCGCGCGCACCCCCGGCGCCCTGCTGTGTGATAATGAGGCGCTGCCCAAGACCTACACCGACCTGACGGCGCAGGGGTACTTTAATACCGAGATAAAGCCGCTGGGCTTTACGGCGCTGACGCTGCCCGACACCACTGCCAGCGCCGCGACCTTCCAGCTGAATAAGGGACATTCCATCTGGGAGGCGTTTTCCATTCTGTGCTTCCGGCTGTACGGACGAGACCCCCATATGACGGGGGACAACCGCATTGTGGTGGAAACACTGACCGGCGACGATCCCTTTCTCATCAGCAATGAGGTGACAACGACCGGCGCGGCGCGGTACTGCTCGCTGGAATACATCACCCGACGGAGCAGCGCGCTTTCCAGCATTGTGTACCGTGACACCGGCGGGGCGTACTCCCAGCTTTACAATAATCCCTTCGGCAACGAGCAGCAGGTGCGGCGCAACCGCTATGTGATCCCCGCGGCGGAATATACCGGCAGACCGGCGGCGGACGGCTACCGCCGCATCATGAAGGGGCAGGTGGGGCTGCACAGTGTGCGGGTGACTATTCCCGGACTGGTGAATATCCACCCCGGGCGGGCGGTCTATTTACAGACCGGCGCCACCGGCAACCTGCTGATGGCGGCGTATCAGGTGAAGATCATCTACACCGACAGCGGCTGTCTGACACGGCTGGTGCTGGCAGACCCGACATATATGTAAGGCGAAATATCGGCTGGGCGGGGAGACAGCGGGCGCAGCTATGCGGCGCAAAGCGCCGCACGGCGGTCGAAGACCGCCGGAGCCGCCCCGCAGGGGCGGCGGGCTGCGCCTGTACCGTGCGGCTCGTAGAAGTTACAAATTGTAATAAAATTGGTGATTTGGCGGCGGCTGGCAGCGGTGGCAGATTACGGGCGGTGGAGAAATCTGGGCGAAATGGCGGCGGAATTCCAGTATATTCGGCGGTTTTGCGCATTTTGAGAGGGAAAACGAAAAAATGTCCGACAGGGTGCATAAAATTACAAATTGGTTACAATATCCATCTTGCGGCGGCGGGACGGCGCCGTTACAATGGCGACAGAAGCCGGACGGACGGAAGTGGAGCGAGCCGTCGGGTCTTCACAAACCAAACCCCCAAAGGAGATTGATCCCATGAAAAAAGCATTTGCACTGGCGCTGGCTGTGCTGATGGTATGCACCATGGCGTTTGCGGTTTCCACCGGAAACCAGACCGGTTATCCCGGCGGCACCTCCGCAGCCGACAACACCTACATGCAGTCCGTTGTCCCCGGACAGTCCATTGTCTTTACCCAGGAGGAGCTGGGTCTGACCGACCAGAACTGGGGCAAGACCAACGGCAACTTTGACCCCAAGAAGAACACCGTCACCCTGACCATTCCCGTAGGCAGCGACCTCATCGCCAGCCAGGGCTGGGTACAGACCGACGAGAACACCTACAAATATGTTGTGACCACCAAAGCCAATGACACCGCCGTGCTGGACAACAACGCCGATATCATCATTTCCGGCGTGAAGGTCAGCGTTTACGGCGTTTCCGCCCCCGCCCTGAATGTCAGCTATGTCAAAGAGGTGAGCGGCGTGACCAACTATGCCTATGTGACCAGCTTTGACGAGCTGGCGAACTTCTCCGCCAAGGAGCCGGGCGACAACTTCTGCCCCATGAACGCCAAGAGCGAGGACCATATCCTTGCCATGTGCTTCGACTACGGTCGTAAGGCGGACGAAACCGACGCCGTATTCGGCGCGGGCGGACTGAATGTTGCCGATATGGACAAGACCGGCAAGATCCTGTACACCGTAAAGGCGGCGACCGTGGACGGTCAGTACATCACCAGCGGCAGCTGGAACCAGTCTGTCAGCGAGAACAACGGCGGCAAGGTCACCGTTTCCGTTCCACTGAAAGCCGGTGACAAGATCTACTTCGGCACCGTGAACTACACCACCCTTTCCTCCGCCGCGCAGAAGGCGCTGAACGACAACCTTACCAAGGCGGGCGCTTCCATCAAGGCTTCCTACGGCTACGGCAGCGAGCAGGTCATCATCAACCGTCCCGCGGAGATCACCGTGGACGGCATGGCGAGCGGCTACAACGCCTACATGGTGCGTGAGGACGGCTCCCTGCTGGACCTGAAGGCGAAGTTTGACGCGAACACCGGTCTTCTGAGCTTCGGCGGCACCCTGTCCGGTCCCGTGATCGTGACCGATAAGGCGCTGACCGCCACCAGCATCAGCGTGAGCCCCGGCAACGGCGGCAACAGCGGCTCCAACGGCAACGGTTCCAGCCAGAACCCTGCCACCGGCGCGAACGACATCGTTGGCGTAGCGGCTGCGCTGCTGGTCATCACCGGCGTTTCCGCCGCGGCGATCTCCCTGAAGAAGGACTGAGACGCCGCTTCCCTGCCCTCCTCCACAGGGCAGCCATAGGGTAAGTGACCCCCGACCTTTTCGGTCGGGGGTTTCCGTATATGCAGAAAAATAGACCCTGCCGGAAAGGACAGGGTCTATGCTTGCTTTTGGGGATCATTTTATAATGGCGGTATAGGCTTCCTTGGTGCCGACATGGTACTGCACGGCGGTGAAGAACAGCGTTTTGTACACCAGCCGGTCGGGGGTTCGGCTGTCGTAGATCGTTTCATACCGGAAGCGCGGCACCTGCCGGAGCTGCGTCACGGCGATATAATCGGACAGGGCGAAGGTGCCGAACAGCAGCACGGCGCAGCCGAGGACGATCCCCAGACGGACGCCGCGCTTTGCGACCAGCGGGCGAATGACAAGGCAAACGCCTGCGATGAGAAGGACGCTGCCCAGCGTGGCGTAAATGCTGCCCCAGCTGCTCTCGCTGGGAAAGACGGACAGGGCTGACACGATGATGAACAGCCCGAAGGCGGCAAGCAGAATGCCGATGACCTTTTTTCTATCGGTTCTTGCTGTGACCTGACTGTACTCCGCCATGGCGATGGCGGTCTCTTTTGTTTTAGGATCCATATTCTCGCTTTTCCTTTCTCCGTTGATGATTTCCGGAATGCTGACATCATAGAACTCGGCAAGCTCCACCAGCATAGCGATATCGGGCATATTGCTGCCGGTCTCCCAGCGGGAGACAGTCCTGCCGGAGACACGGAGCCGCTCAGCAAGCTGCTCCTGCGTCAATTCTTTTTCCTTGCGGAGCGCCTTGAGGAACGCTCCGATCCTGATCTGATCCATGCGGCTGCCCTCCTTTCGGGTTCAGTATAGCGCCGGTGCGCGCCCTTTTAACACGACACAAAGCGAGAAATGCCGTGTTTAGGGGGAACAATGGTGTCCGGCAGGGGGGAATTTGGTTTATTTCTCGTTGGTTTTATTTTATCACAGAGGCGGGGGGTGTCGCAAGAAACGGTGATTGCAAAGGATGCAAAATTGGGGTAGAATAGGAGCAGCAGCCGGCGGGCGGAGCGCGGGAGCGTTGCCGCCCCGCAGGGGGCGGTGACGCGACGGGGAGCGAAGCCCGCCGGCGTATTTCTCCCTCTGCGGGCAGCCGGTAAAAAGAAGCGGAATGGAGAAACGAATGAAGATATTATTTGTGGGCGATGTGGTGCGGCAGGTGGGCTGTGATTTTTTGCGGCGGGAGCTGCCGAACCTGCGGCGCTTTTACGGGGCGGATATGACCATTGTAAACGGAGAAAATGCCGCCGAAGGCAACGGTATTCTGCCGGCGAGCGCCGAGCAGATACTGGACGCCGGCGCTGATGTCATCACATTGGGAAACCATGCGCTGCGGCGGCGCGAGATCTACCCCGTGCTGGAGGAAAGCGACCGCATCATTCGTCCGGCGAACTTCCACCCCAGTGCGCCGGGACGGGGCTGGTGTGTGTACGACTGCCCCGGAAAGCCTCGGGCGGCGGTCGTTAATCTGCAGGGGAACTACCTGCTGGAAAGCCATGAAAATGCCTTTGACTGTATAGACCGGCTGCTGAAAGAGATCGACGCGCCGGTAAAGATCGTGGATTTCCACGCCGAGGCGACCTCTGAGAAGATCTGCATGGGGCTGTACCTGGACGGACGGGTGAGCGCCGTCATCGGCACCCACACCCATATCCAGACGGCGGACGAGCGTATTCTGCCCGAGGGCACCGCCTATATCACCGATGCCGGTATGTGCGGGGTGTTCAACTCCGCGCTGGGGCTGGCGCCGGAGCCGGCGATCCGCCGCTTCCGCACCGGACTGCCCACCCGCTTTGAGAGTGTAAAAGGGGCGGTGCGGCTTTCCGGCGTGCTGCTGGAGGTGGACGGAAAGACCGGCAAGGCGCTTTCCGTCAAGCGGGTGAACGCGGAGCAGTAAACTGAACATCTGCTGAACATTTGCCCGTAAAGGGGCGCAATTACTTGCCAGAACCCAAAAAGTATAGTATAATAAAAAATCAGCAAAAACATCTTGCGGCGGGCGACCGCCGCCACCAAAACGGAGGGATACGATGATAGGCTACGAAAACACATTGGGCACCGTGGAGATCTCTCAGGAATACTTTGCCAACCTGATCGGCATGGCTGCTTCCGAGTGCTACGGCGTTGCCGGAATGATCAACTCCACCTACCAGGGTCTGCGCTATGCCATTACCCGAAGCGATGTGCCCGACAAGGGCGTGCGGGTGAAAACCACCGACGGCAAGCTGATCGTGGATATTCATATTGCCGTGACCTACGGCATCAATATCAGCGCCATCGTGCAGAGCATTATCCACAATGTACGCTACACGGTGGAGGAATGCACCGGCTTTAAGGTAGCGCGCGTAAATGTATATGTGGACGAGATGACCGCGTAAGACGGCTCTCCCTTTATTATTGCAATTTTGCAGGGAGCGCCGCGCGGCGCACCCGAAAGGAGCGTACGATTTGATCACCGCAAAGCAGTTGTCGGAGGCCTACATCTCCGGCGCCAACAATATTGAAAACAACCGCCAGAAGGTAGACGCACTGAACGTTTTCCCTGTTCCAGACGGCGACACCGGTACCAACATGAGCATGACGATGGGCGCTGCCCGTGAGGATCTGCTGCACAACGATTACCCCACCGTAGGCGATGTGGCGGGCAAGGCTGCCTCCGCGCTGCTGCGGGGCGCCCGCGGCAATTCCGGCGTTATCACCTCGCTTTTGTTCCGCGGCTTCAGCAAGGGGCTGAAGCATAAAAACGAGGCCGACGCCGCCGACCTGGTGGAAGCGCTGGAGATCGGCGTAGCAGCGGCATACAAGGCGGTCATGAAGCCCACCGAGGGCACCATTCTGACCGTGGCGCGGGTGGCGGCGGAAAAGAGCCGCGCCGCCCTGACCGATGCCATGTCCCCGCTGGAGATATGGGATCTTATTATTCAATATGCCGAGGAAGCGCTTGCCGAGACGCCTGAACAGCTGCCCGTGCTGAAAAAAGCGGGCGTTGTGGACGCCGGCGGGCAGGGTCTGGTTTATATCCTGAAAGGTATGCGGCAGGTATTTGCCGGTGAGGGCATGGTAGCCGGTACTGCAAGCGACGCCGCCGCTGCCCCCGAGGGCGAGACCGCCACGGTGGTGAACGCCGCCGGCGAGGTGGAGGAAGTGGACATCAACAACCCCTACTGCACCGAGTTTTTGGTGATGCGGGACGACCCCGAGCGTGACCCCGCCGGTCTGCGCGCCTATCTGGAATCCATCGGGGACTGCGTGGTGGTCGTGGACGATGACGAGATCATCAAGTGCCATGTGCATACCGCCCACCCGGGGCTGGCGCTGGAGAAAGCCGGCACCTACGGTATGCTGACCAAGCTGAAAATTGAAAATATGATAGAGCAGCACAAAGCGCAGGTCGCCAGTGTAAAGGAGCAGCAGAAAGCGGCGGCTCCCGCGGTGGCGGAGATCGACCCCGCGCTGGCGGCGGGCTTTGTGGCGGTGGCTGCCGGCGACGGTGTGCAGCAGCTGTTCCGCGATCTGGGCGTACAGCAGATCGTAAGCGGCGGGCAGACCATGAATCCCTCTACCGAGGATATTCTGCACGCGGCGGAGCAGGTGCCCGCCATGGACGTGTATGTTCTGCCCAACAACAAGAACATTGTAATGGCGGCGGAGCAGGCAGCGAAGCTTGCCCGCACCAGCAGCGTCCGGCGTATCCATGTGGTGCCGACCACCACCATTCCACAGGGTATTTCCGCCATGATGGCATACGATGAAAGCGCCGAGGTAAAGGACAACATGGAGGCGATGATGGCCTCCGCCGAGCATGTCCAGAGCGGCTCCGTGACCTTCGCGGCACGGGACAGCGACTACGACGGACACCAGATCCGTGAGGGCGAGCTGCTGGCGCTGGAGAACGGCAAGGTCTCCTTTACCGGCACCGACTTAGGTTCCGTGACGGCGAAGATCACCAAAGACCTGACCCGTGAGGACAGCCAGTTTGTCACCCTGCTGTACGGCGAGGGCGTGACCGAGGAGCAGGCTGCCGATGTGGAGGAAGCGGTGCGCGCGCTGCTGCCGGAGGATATGGAGCTGACGGTCGCCTATGGCGGTCAGCCGGTGTACTATTTCCTCATCTCCGTGGAATAAATAAAACCCAAAAATGAAATTGCCCCGACCGGTGACGGTCGGGGCTGATTTTTTGCGGAACGGAATTCTGCCCCCTGCGGCAGATTTTTTTGAAAAAGCCTGTGAGCTCCGCCGTGGGAGTGGGGCGGTTCCCCCACTCTCTTAAAAAGGATCGTGTGCCGGTTTTCAGCGCGGTATCGCTGCCCTGAACCGGCGTCATCATTTTTCGCAGTAGGCACGGATCGCCTGCGCGACGAACTCCGCCGTCCCCTCGCCGCCCGCCTTATCAATGTTCCGGCGGAAGCGGTCATCGGCGGCGTACATCTCGCCCAAGCCTGCTAAAATCTCCGGTGTGCAGTGGTAAAAATGCGCGGTGATGAACTGCCGCAGCTCGCCGACCGCAGTCCGCACCTCCGGCGCGGTAGGGGCGGACTGCTTCAGCCTGCCCAGTTTTGCAAAGCACTTCATCAGCTCGGCGGGGTCGCCGGCGGAGCCGTCTTTTTCGTGCTGCCGGTATTCCCGATAGGCGGCTGTACCGCCCCATTTTTCCCTGACCTCGGCGGCGTACCGCTCCTGCTCGGTTTTATCGAATGCGTCAAATTCCATGGATATCACTCCCGTTTGTAAAGTTTCACGGGCGAGGGTGATGAGCCGACCCAGCTGCTCCTGCCGCAATTCCAGCAGCTTGATCTGATCCGCAAGTGCCGCGCTCTGATCGAAGTTTGGGTCATCTAAAATGCACTTGATGTCCCGCAGCGGGAATTCCAACTCCCGAAACAACAGAATGGATTGCAGCCGCGCGAGGGCTGTATCGTCATACAGCCGATAGCCTGCCCCGGTAAGCGTGGTGGGCGGCAGCAAGCCGATGGCATCGTAGTGGTGCAGCGTCCGGACGCTGACGCCTGCCAGCTTGCTGACTTCGTGAATGGTCATCATGGGCATTCCCTCCTCCGTGTAAGTTTAGCATACACTATGACGCAGCGTAAGGGTCAAGGGGGAAAAGAATATTTATTTTTGGAATTTTAGAGGAGCGGGCAGTAGATGCGTTCCCAAATTTTAGATCGCCGATACGCAACCGTCCCGTTGACTTTCGATAGAAAATCCATTATACTATTAGGGCTGTCAAAAAGGTTCTGCCCTGCCAAATGGATACCGTATCGGGGTGTAGCGCAGTTGGTAGCGCGCTTGCTTTGGGAGTGCCGTGGCGGTATCCGGGATAGGGTGAGGCGAAACGACACAAAGCCTTGTGACACGGGCGTTTGTGGGATTTTCTTCAATTGCCGAAAGCGGCATAAAAGTGGCTTTGACCACATGAATGACCACAGGCAGAAATATCTTTGATTTTCCCCCTCGCCGTGGTATAATGGCAAAAATTGAATATCCGGGTATAGCGAAGTTGGTATCGCGCCTGGTTTGGGACCAGGAGACCGTGCGTTCGAGCCGCAC
>CAKSYU010000045.1 GCA_934524965.1 uncultured Angelakisella sp. | reverse complement strand
GACCAGCGCCATCTCTTGATTTTCCACACTTTCTTCCGCGAACATACCAAAAACCCGGTTGTTGCGTAATGTGCAACTGGGTTTCTCGACAAGCTGAGGGCGCAGCCCCAGCCGTCCTGCGGACGGCTGGGGCTGCGCCCCCGTCTCCCGCTTCCTCCATACCTCCATCAAGCCCCCGGTCCCGCCCGCAGGGCGCTCCGGCTTCGCCGGAGCCGTCGGCTTCGCCGCCGTACCAATCCTTCGGACGGGTCACCCTGCGGGCGCCGTTCCTTTTCCATTCCAGTCATAAATAAAGAGGAGGGCGGTTACCCCTCCTCGTCAGCGTCCTCCCAGAACAGCTCGTCCAGCGTCGTGCCCAGCACGCGGCAGATCTGTCGGCACAGGTTGATGGTGGGGTTGTAGTCCCCCTTTTCTATGGCAACAATGGTCTGGCGTGAGACCCCGCACCGATCCGCCAGTCCCTGCTGGGAAAGCCCCATCGCCGCCCTTGCCGCCTTCAGCTTCAGGTTCTTCATGGCGTCACTCCTCGTCCCGGACAGCCATACGCAGCCGCACCGCCAGCGCAGTCAGTATGATCAGCCCCATCACTGCTATAATAAAATTCATGCTGTTCTCCACCGTTATGCCGTCGGCAAAGCCCGCCGATTTTATAACCGAAAACCCCGCAAGCAGGTTGCACACCACCACGATGCCCATGACAAGCAGCATGGTGCGCGGATTCTGACGAATCCCAAGGTAGGCGTCATTGGCAACGGCAACGCAGGCGAATACCGTTACTCCTATGCAGATCACCGCAAAGGGCAGCAGGGCAGGGTCTTTCGGTTGCCACTCGGTAAAGATCGGCAGAAGGTACACCGCCAGCAGTCCCGCCAGCAGGGTATAAAAGCCCGACTTGTAGGCTTTCCCGCGCGCCAGCTGTTGCCGTTCGTCAAATTCCGCCTTGCCCAGCTTCTTGCCCGCCAGCTTTCCTACCACCAGCCCGATGACCACCAACAGCGCCATCACGCCCAAAAATACCAGATCCATCTCGGCACCTCCTTACCTGCGATCCAGCAGAGCCTTTACCAGCTGCACCACGCCCCATACGACTACCGTTAATAACAGCGGCGCCCACGGGCTTTGCAGAAAAGTCTCCATTGTTCTCGCCCCACTTTCCGGCTTCAGCATAGCATCACATCGATAAAATGTCAAGTATATTTTACAAAAATTCAGATTTATGCGACATGAAATGCACAAAGACCGAAAAAACGGCTGCTCCGCGCAGGGAACAGCCGCCGCTTTCTATTTTATAAATTAAATATGGATATCCCCGCCTTACAGCTCCTCACGGGCAAGGTCTTTCATGCTGTCCGCCTCGGTGATCTTGCGGATCACACGGCAGGGATTGCCCGCTGCCAGTACGCCGTCGGGAATATCATGGATCACAACGCTCCCCGCGCCGATGACCACATCGTTGCCGATGGTCACGCCGCCGATGACCGTCACCCCGCACCCGATCCAGACGTTGTTGCCGATGCGGATCGGCTCAGCGTTTTCAGCGATGGTGGGCAGCCCGTCATCTCCCAGCATCAGCCCCAGCCGCTCGTGTGCGATCAGCGGGTGAGAAGCCGCCATCAGCGAAACATTGGGCGCGATCATTACATTGTCGCCGATGTACACATCAGCGTCGTCCAGCACGCAGAAGTTGTAGTTCGCAAAGAAATCCTCGCCGATGTAGGTGTGAATGCCATAATTGAACTGCACCGGCGTCTGGAAGTAGAAGCGCTCCCCGATGCTGCCCAGAATGGAACGCATCAGCGCCGGCGTGCGCTCGTCATATTCGTCCAGCGTGTTTACCAGCCGGCAGGTCTCGTGCGCCTTGTGCTTGGTGTCCCGCAGCTCCATCGAATTGGGTCTGAACAGCAGCCCCGCTTTGATCCGCTCTGTTTCTTTCATCTCAATGCCTCCTCTGTTTTTGAAAATGTAACCGGTTACAACACAGCAATAATATAGCATACCTTCCGTCACTTGTCCAGTCCCTTTCATTTTGATGCTACCGCTTTTTCTCGGCAAATCCATCTCCCACGCTCTCTCCCTGCGACCCAAGCTCCGCCGTCCTCGGCAAATCCATCTCCCGCACCCCAACCACCGCGAAGCCCATTTCCCTCCCACTATTTCCCAAACCTGAAAACTTTTTGTAAACCCTTGTGTTAATTCAACACTTTCACTGCAAATATCTCTCGTTTCGTCCGTATTAGTGAGAGGACTTCTCTTTACCGGTAAATAACCAAATCCAGCAGCTTGCCCCCGACAAGAAACCGAGGGGTCAGCCGCAAAACCCAAGCCCTATTGAGAAATTGGGGGCTTGGGGAACCGCACCTTGAAAACCGAATAAGTCATGCGCGTTACGCGCGCCCGCCCGCGCCCGCGGGAGCCGTCATAAACCGTTGGACAGCCGAATATAGTTCCAATGAAACGATGGGACGGCATGCCGCCGCCCAACTGCGGAGAGGAGAATGAAAATGGAGCTTGAACTGCGCCGGCAAACCGTCCCAAGCTGCGAGACGATACTGGAGGAAACGGTGGAGCAGCCCGTGGAGTGCGATGCCCTGCTGCCCGATTACTGCCCCGATATCCGCCGGATCTTGAAGTGTACCATGACCCCCGTCCCGATGGGCAGAACCATCACCGCCGGACGGCTGGAGACCGAGGGACTGGCGAATATCAATGTCCTGTACATTTCTGCCGGAGGGGAACCGGCACGGGGGGAATACAAGGTTCCCTTTACCCGAATGATGGAGCTGCACGGCGAAGCCGAGGAACCGATCATCACCGTCTCGATGGCGGCAGGGCAGGTCAGCTGCCGTGCCGTCAACCAGCGCCGTCTGGAGATCCGCGGCTCGGTCATCATCTCCGCCGCCGTCACCGCCTGCCGTCAGGGCAAAATACTGGAGGACAGCGGCGACCCCACCGTTCAGCTGCGCAAAACGGAGCAAAAAGGGGTTCGGCTCTGCGGCTCGGTCAGCGGCGAGCAGCGGCTGGCAAAAACCACCGAGCTGGAGGGCAGCGCCGCCCCGCTCACCAGGGTGCTGCGCTGCGATGCCGCTATCTCCCGTCGGGAGGAAAAATGGGCAGACGGCAGGCTGACTGTGATGGGCGAGGTGCTGGCTACTGCCTGCTGCGCCGACCAGAACGGCGGCTGGCAGACCGCCGAATGTGCTCTCCCCTTTGAGGTCACGATGCCGCTGCCGGAGGGCGCCGACGCCGAATTTGATGTGCGGTGCATGGCACTGGCACCTGCGGCGGAGCCGGTGCAGGACTCAGACGGTGAGTACCGCTCTTTGGAGTGGGGCGTGACCGTTGCCGCCGAGGCGAAAATTTACCGCCCCTACACCCTTTGCTGCTGCACCGACGGCTATTCCACCCGCTACCGGTCGGAATGCCGCGGCAAAACGCTGCAAACCACCGAGCTGGTCAGTATCTGCCGGGAAAGCGAGACCCACCGGGAAACGCTGCCCCTGCCGGAGGCGACCGGCGAGGTGACCGCCCTCTGGGTCAGGGCGGAGGGTTGCACCGTTTCGCCCGATGGCGACGGGCTGCTGGCGGAGGGACGGCTGGGACTGACGCTGCTGACCCGCATGGGGGACGGGGAATATTACAGCTTTGACCGCCCGCTGGAGGTACAGCGGCGGCTGACCTGCGATGCCGACTGCCGCTGGGAGGCTGCACTGGAATGTCGGGCGTTCCGCTGGGAACAGACGGGGAATGAGCTTGCCCTGACCTGTGAGCTGTACTGGCAGGGGGCGGTGTGCCGCACCCGACGCACCGCGGTGCTGGAGGAGATAACGGTGGACGAGGCAAGCCCCAAAGAGAACTGCCGTCCCCGCGGCTTATATATTTACATGGCAGAGGAGGGCGAAAGCCTGTGGGACATCGCCCGACGGTACAATACCAGCGAAGCGAAGATCCGCGAGGATAACGGCGAGATGGGCGAGGGCGCGCCGGCGGGTCCCCTGCTGATACCGGTGTAAGCGAAAGGTGCCGGTTCGGGCGGCGGCTGGGAGGGCGCGGGGCGCCCGCCCGGTCGGAGGAGCCGCAAAGCGGCTCCTCCGGCAGACCGACCCCGCAGGGGTCGGCGAAGCCGCCGCCCGATACCAGCCCCGCGCACCGACAGAACCAAAGACGCAAACGGGAGGAATGGAAATGGCAGCACAAAGCGAGCTGTACCGAGATATAGCGACCAGAACCGGAGGAGATATCTACATCGGGGTGGTGGGGCCGGTGCGCACCGGCAAATCCACCTTTATCAAGCGTTTTATGGAGACGATGGTGCTGCCCCGCATCGAAAGCGAGCCGCGCCGCAGCCGTGCCGCCGATGAGCTGCCGCAATCGGCAGCCGGACGCACCATTATGACCACCGAACCGAAGTTTATCCCGGAGGAGGCGGTCAGCATCACGCTGGAGGGCAATATCAGCCTGCGGGTAAGAATGATCGACTGCGTGGGCTACATCGTCCCCAGCGCGCTGGGCTACATCGAAAACCAGCAGCCCCGCATGGTGATGACCCCGTGGTACGATAAAGAGGTGCCCTTCAATATGGCGGCGGAGGTGGGCACCCGCAAGGTCATCAACGAACATTCCACCATCGGGCTGGTGGTCACCACCGACGGCAGCATTTCGGAGATCCCCCGTGCCGAGTACGAGGAAGCCGAAAGCCGTGTGGTAAGGGAGCTGCAGGCGATCAACAGGCCCTTTGTGGTGGTGCTGAACTGCCAAAGCCCCAAAAGTCCGGCGGCAAAGGCGCTGCGGGCGGAGCTGGAGGAGCGCTACGGCGTGCCGGTGGCGGCGGTAAACTGTCTGGAGCTGGACGAGGAGGACATCGCCGGTATTCTGGGGGAGGTGCTGGAGCGCTTCCCGCTGAAGGAGGCGGCGCTGGAGATCCCACCGTGGGTGATGAACCTGGCGGCAGACCACTGGCTGAAGGAAAGCCTGTACCGGCAGATCCGGCAGACTGCCGGAACGCTGGGGGCGGTGGGCAGCGCCGCGGCGGCATTAAGGTCGCTGGAGGACTGCGACTATGTCAAGGAGACAAGGGTGCTTGCCGCCGACCTGGGCAGCGGGACGGTGCGGTGCCGGGTAGAACTGGCAGATGGGCTGTTCTATCGGATTCTGGGCGAGACAACGGGACTGGAGATCGCCGATGAGGAGGGACTGCTGCCCTGCATGGTGGAGCTTGCCGCCATCAGGAAAAAGTACGAAAAATTTGCAGGTGCGCTGGACGAGGTGGCGGCAACCGGCTACGGTATCGTAATGCCGACGATGGAGGAGCTGCATCTGGAGGAGCCGGAGATTATGAAGCAGGGCGGGCGCTACGGGATCCGGCTGCGCGCCTCTGCTCCCTCAATTCATCTGATGCAGGCGAACATCACCACCGAGGTGGCGCCTATTGTGGGCAGCGAGCGGCAGAGCGAGGAGCTGGTTCATTATCTTTTGCAGGAATTCGAGGAAAATCCGGCAAAGATCTGGGAGAGCAATATTTTCGGAAAGTCGCTGCACGAGCTGGTAAACGAGGGACTGCATAACAAGCTGTACCGTATGCCCGCCGATGCCCGTATGAAGCTGCAGGAGACCATCGAGCGGGTCATCAACGAGGGCTGCTCGGGACTGATCTGCATTATCCTGTGATATGTATTGTTCGGACGGCTGGTTTCCACAGAAAAAAGGCGGCAGTCTGCCGCCCTGTGGGGAACTTCCGTCGGAGGGGAAGGCTCCGGCGCGGCTGCGCGGGCGGCTTTGCCGCCCGCCGGCGTTCCGCCGGCAGCCCGCCCCCGCAGGGGGGCGGGCGCGCAGCCGCGCCTTACCCCGTTCTCTGCACAAACTAAAAAGCATGGGACAAGCCCCGCTTCCAACCGGAGCGCATGGCGCAGAACCTCCCGGCAGGGATAGTGTGAAAGGGGCGGTTTCGGAGCCCCTTTCGCGTTTAATACCTTCGCTTGACAAGAGCACATACGGTTTTTGCAGACAGAAATGCTCCCTGACATTGTGCGTCGCGTTGACAGGCGCCAGCCTGCCTGCCGCTCCGCACTTCCTCAGGCGGCATTTCTGCCGCGCAAAAACTCCGCAGGACTTTTCGGCGAGGGAAAATCAGATGATGACAAGGAAGAGAACCGCAGGAATACTTGCGTATTTCAAGGTTCTATGACGCAGTCAGCGTTGATTTGCACCGTCGAAAAGCGTGTGTCCTTGTCAAACGAAGGTAAAAAAGTAAAAATCATGGGGCGCAGCCCTCATGGCTTTTACTCACGCCGGTGCCCCAGATGGCGCCGGCGGCGGGGGAGGGGACTGCGGCTGAGGTACCGGCGGCGGTGCGGCGTTCACCTCCGGCGTCTGCTGCGGCGCCGTCTCCGGCGCGGGAGCTTTCGGTTTCTGCTCGTTCATCTCAGTCCTCCGCCTCTATCACGCTTACCGGACAGTTTTCCGCCGCCAGCCGGCAGTCCGCCTTTTCCTCCTCGGAGATGGGGGTCTGCACCGCCTCCGCCTTGCCGTCCGCCGCCAGCTGGAAGACCGCCGGACAGGTGGAAACGCACAGCCCGCAGCCGATGCACCCCTCGTGATCCAGTTCCACTCTCATTTCTCATCGCTCCTTTCGCGTTTTTGGACTGCCGATATTCTGCGCAATACGGGCAATTATTATGCATTTTAGCCATCACTAAAGATTGATGAGAATAGGTATTTGATAAATGACATAACCGCTTGCAAAAAAGGCAAAAGGCTGTTGATTTTTGCGGCAAGGATTGATAAAATGGGTTGTATGCTTAAGGTAGGGGGAGTGCGGCTTGCAGGAGCTTTCGCTCAATATCCTGGATATCGCCGAGAACTCGGTCAAGGCAGGGGCGTCCCTTATCACGGTGGAGGTGAGCTACCGCCCCGACGAGGACAGGCTCACCGTCACCATCGCCGATAACGGCTGCGGCATGAGCGCCGAAACGGTGCAGAAGGTGACCGACCCCTTTTACACCACCCGCACCACCCGCAGGGTGGGCATGGGGCTGCCGCTGTGGAAAATGGCGGCGGAGATGACCGGCGGCACCATGACGGTGCAGAGCGAGCCCGATGTCGGCACCACGGTAACGGCGACCTTTGGCATGAGCCACATAGACCGGCTGCCGCTGGGCGATCTGCCCCAGACCATGACGACCCTCATCGGGGGCAGTCCGGAAAAGGATTTCCGGCTGGTATTCTGCTATGATGAGCGGCAGTTCACCGTGGATACCCGTGAGGTGCGGCAGGTGCTGGGGGAGGAGATCCCGCTGGACGAGCCGGAGGTGCTTGGCTTCATCGCGGCGCAGATCACCGAGGGGATCGCCGAGTGCTGCCCCGCGCCGGAAAAGCTGTAAACCGCCTCGCGTGGGCGCGGGCGCGCGCCCGTAAGGCGCCATTCCCCCGAAGAACAGGCAAAAACTACGGCAGTAGTTGATGATACCGAGTGACTGAGGAAAATTCCCGAAAGGAAATAAGGAGGACACATTCTCATGGCAAAAAGAAAGACCGTTGTGCCGTTCCATGGGACGGCGGAGCAGGAAAAGGCACTGCGGGAGCTGATCGCTGCCCATAAGGAGCAGCAGGGCGCGCTGATGCCGGTACTGCAGGGGGCGCAGGAGATCTACGGCTACCTGCCCATCGAGGTGCAGACCATCATCGCCGAGGAGCTGAATATCCCGCTGGCGGAGGTGTACGGCGTAGTGACCTTTTACGCGCAGTTCACCCTTAATCCCCGCGGGCAGTATAACATCGGGGTGTGCATGGGCACCGCCTGCTATGTAAAGGGCGCCGGCGATGTACTGGAGCGTATCCAGAAGAAACTGGGCATCGAGCCGGGCGGCACCACCCCCGACGGCCGTTTTTCGCTGGAGGCGACCCGCTGCATCGGCGCGTGCGGTCTGGCGCCGGTCATGACCGTCAATGAGGAAGTTTACGGACGTTTGACCCCCGATGAGGTGGACAAGATCCTGGATAAATACCTGTGAGTAGGAAAGGGAGGAACGCACAATGAAATCTTTGGAAGAGCTTGCCGCCCTGCGGGAGCAGATGAAGAACAAAGTAGCCATGCGGCAGGATAACAGCGCCGCCACCCGTGTAGTGGTGGGCATGGCGACCTGCGGCATCGCCGCCGGCGCGCGCCCTGTCCTTTCCGCCTTTGTGGAGGAGGTTGACCGCCGCGGGCTGCAGGGCGTTGTAGTAACGCAGGCAGGCTGCATCGGTATGTGCAAGCTGGAGCCCATCGTGGAGGTTTTCCAGCCCGGCAAGGAGAAGGTGACCTATGTGAAGATGACCCCCGAAAAGGTGGGACGCATCGTCACCGAGCATCTGGTAAACGGCAATCCGGTGACCGAGTACACCGTGGGCGCCTACATGGAATAAGGAGGACAAAAACCAATGGCTATCGCAAGAACACACATACTGGTGTGCGGCGGCACCGGCTGCAGCTCCTCCAATTCGCAGGCGCTGATAGACGAGCTGAACCGCGAGCTGGAGGAGAAAGGGCTGGCAGGCGAGGTGCAGGTCATCAAGACCGGCTGCTTTGGTCTGTGCGCGCTGGGCCCCGTGGTGGTCGTGTACCCCGAGGGCTGCTTCTACAGCCATGTCAAGCTGGAGGATATCCCCGAGATCGTGGACGAGCATATCCTCAAGGGCCGTATCGTGACCCGCCTTTTGTATCAGGAGACGGTGGTGGACGACAAGACCATCAAGAACCTGAACCACACCAAATTCTACGAAAAGCAGCACCGTGTGGCGCTGCGCAACTGCGGCGTTATCAACCCCGAAAACATTGATGAATACATCGCGATGGAGGGCTACGAGGCGCTGGGCCGCGTGCTGACCCAGATGACCCCCGATGAAGTGATCCAGACCATTAAGGACAGCGGACTGCGCGGACGCGGCGGCGGCGGTTTCCCCACCGGTCAAAAGTGGTTCTTTGCCCGCCAGAGCAAGGGCGATGTGAAGTATGTCTGCTGCAACGCCGATGAGGGCGACCCCGGCGCGTTCATGGATCGCTCCGTACTGGAGGGCGACCCCCATGTAGTGCTGGAGGCAATGGCGATCGCCGGTTACGCCATCGGCGCGCATCAGGGCTATATCTATGTCCGTGCCGAGTACCCCATTGCCATTCACCGCTTGCAGATCGCCATTGAGCAGGCGAGAGAATACGGCTTCCTCGGTGACGATATCTTCGGCACCGGCTTTGCTTTCGATATTGAGCTGCGCCTTGGCTCCGGCGCCTTTGTCTGCGGCGAGGAGACCGCGCTGATGACCTCCATCGAGGGGCACCGCGGCGAGCCGCGCCCCCGTCCTCCGTTCCCGGCGGTCAAGGGTCTGTTCGGCGTTCCCACCATTCTGAACAATGTAGAGACCTGGGCGAATATCCCCCGTATTATCTTAAACGGCGCCGACTGGTTTGCCAGTATGGGCACCGAGCGCAGCAAGGGCACCAAGGTCTTCTGCCTGGTCGGTAAGATCAACAATACCGGTCTGGTGGAGATCCCGATGGGCACCACCCTGCGGGAGATCGTCGAGGACATTGGCGGCGGTATCCCCAACGGCAAGAAATTCAAGGCGGCGCAGACCGGCGGTCCCTCCGGCGGCTGTATCCCCGCTTCGCTTATCGATACCCCCATCGACTACGATAACCTCATCGCCATCGGCTCCATGATGGGCTCCGGCGGTCTGATCGTTATGGACGAGGACACCTGCATGGTGGATATCGCCAAGTTCTTCCTGGAATTCACCGTGGACGAGAGCTGCGGCAAGTGCACCCCCTGCCGTGTGGGTACCCGCCGCCTGCTGGAAATGCTGGAGCAGATCACCAGCGGCAACGGCACGCTGGAGCTGCTGAAGGAGATGGAGGAGCTGTGCTACTACATCAAGGCGAACAGCCTGTGCGCGCTGGGACAGTCCGCCCCCAACCCCGTGCTTTCCACCCTGCATTACTTCCGTGACGAGTATGAGGCGCACTGCGTAGAGAAGCGCTGCCCCGCCGGCGTTTGCAAGCGGCTGGTTCACTATGTCATCGAGGAGGACAAGTGCAAGGGCTGCACCGCCTGCGCCCGTGCCTGCCCCGTCAATGCGATCTCCGGCGAGGTGAGAAAGCCCCACCAGATCGATACCCGTAAGTGCATCAAGTGCGGCGCCTGCATGGAGACCTGCCGCTTTAACGCCATTGTAAAACGATAAGAAAGGAGTGACCGACAATGAATACCGTAAATCTCAAGATCAATAACATTCCCGTGGTCGCTCCCGAGGGTGCTACCATTCTGGAAGCCGCGCACCTTGCCGGGATCCGGATCCCCACCCTGTGCTACCTCAAGGAGATCAATGCCATCGGCGCCTGCCGCATCTGCGTCTGCGAGGTAAAGGGCGCCAGAGGACTGGCTGCCGCCTGCGTGATGCCGGTAAACGAGGGTATGGAGGTATTCACCAATACCCCCACCCTGCAAAGGTACCGCCGCACCACGCTGGAGCTGATCCTTTCCACCCACCGCACCGACTGCCTTTCCTGCTCCCGTAATACCGATTGTGAGCTGCAGAAGCTGTGCCGGGAATACGGTGTGGAGATGGATCGCTTTACCAAGAAGGATCAGGGCTATCATACCGATGCCTCCATGCCGCATCTGGTTCGCGATAACTCGAAGTGCATTCTGTGCCGCCGCTGTGTTGCCGTTTGCCGTAAGAACCAGTATGCCGGCGTGATAGAGACCTGCGAGCGCGGCTATGATACCCATATTGCCTCCGCCTTTGACCTGCCTCTTTCCGAGACCGCCTGCGTTGCCTGCGGTCAGTGCACCGCGGTGTGCCCCACCTCCGCCCTGCGGGAGCGGGACGATACCGACAAGGTCTGGACGGCGCTGAACGATCCGACCAAAACGGTCATTGTGGGTCCTGCGCCCAGCGTGCGTGCCCAGCTGGGCGAATGCTTCGGCATGCCCATCGGCACCAACGTGGAGGGCAAGCTGGTCGCCGCCCTGCGCCGCTTGGGCTTCGATCAGGTGTTCGATGTAGATACCGCTGCCGATGTGACCATCATGGAGGAGGGTACCGAGCTGCTGCACCGCCTGAAGGAGGGCGGGCCCCTGCCGCTCATCACCTCCTGCTCCCCGGGCTGGATCAAATTCTGCGAACACTATTATCCCGAATTTGTGGAGAACCTTTCCTCCTGCAAGAGCCCGCAGCAGATGTTCGGCGCGCTGATAAAGACCTATTACGCCCAAAAGGCGGGTCTGGACCCCAAGAATATCGTGGTCGTAAGCGTGATGCCCTGTACCGCCAAGAAATTCGAGATCGGACGCGACGGACAGAGTGCCGTAGGACTGCCCGATGTAGATGTATCCATTACCACCCGCGAGCTGGCGGATATGATCCGTCGTGCCGGCATTATGTTCCCCGAGCTGCCCGATGAGGAGTTTGATCCCATCTTCGGCATTGCCTCCGGTGCGGGACATATCTTCGGTGCGACCGGCGGCGTAATGGAAGCCGCCCTGCGTACTGTCAGCGAGATCGTGACCGGCAAGGAGCTGGCGCGTCCCGAGTTCCATGAGGTGCGCGGCATTGAGGGCATCAAGGAAGCGGAGTATGACCTTGCCGGCACCAAGGTAAAGGTTGCCGTGACCAGCGGGCTTGCCAACGCGGCGAAGCTCCTGGACCGCATCAAGAGCGGCGAGGCGGAATATCATTTTGTGGAAGTGATGGCGTGCCCCGGCGGCTGCGTCAACGGCGGCGGTCAGCCCCACCAGAGCGGCGATGTGCGCAATTTCACCGATCTGCGCTCTCTGCGGGCAGCGGCGCTGTACCGCGAGGACGAGGCGATGACGCTGCGCAAGAGCCACGAGAACCCCGTGGTGAAGGAGCTGTATGCCGACTATCTGGGCGAGCCGGGCAGCCATCTGGCGCACCATATCCTGCACACCACCTATGTAAAGCGTGGGCTGTACGGGAAGAAGTAAGAAGTAAAAATGAGGCTCCCTGCCGAGAGGCGGGGAGCCTTTTGCTGTAAAGCTTTCGGTCAAGCATTTTATAAAAGACTTGAAAGGCTTGCGGTTTTCAAAGGCACAGCCCTGCCGCACCCTGCAAGAGAGGGTTCCCCCTTGCCTGTGGCTTTTACCGATTTTTCTTTCACCGAGCAGGTGAAAAAGGAGAGACAGGCTTCTCTGCCGGTTCAATCTCCGGCTGGCCGGCAAGGGCAAGACCGAGGACGAGGATCCCGAGGTTGTCGGCGTAGATCTCATCGAACTGGGAAAGGGGAAGGGGGCTGACGCCCTGACCGACCTCGATGGTGTACCCGGGACGGTCGTAGGTCTGGATAAACCAGTCTTTGTAGCCCGCGTAGCCGCTGAGAGAGGGGGCCTCCTCCACCGAGTAGCCGCTGGCTTCCCCCATGGCGCGGGCAATCTCGCCGCTGCGGGGCGGCAGATAATCGAGGTAGCGCCAGTAGATGATCCTGCCCTGCGCGTGGTAGGAAAGGGTGAGGCGGAAATCATTGCGGAGGGTGTGGCGGTAGACCGCCAGCGCCTCGGGCTGGGTAAGCGGGGCGGTGCCCACATAGTCCCGCGGGGCGGGGGAGGTAAAGCCCATACTTTCTTTAATGCGCTTTGCTTCCTCCCAGCCGGCGGGGTATTGCAGGTTGAGGTCCACGCCGTTCAGGTTGGCTTTCCAGCCCAGCGGGAACGGAATAGCGGGGTAGCTTTCCGCCCACTCACGGGCACGCTGGTACCATGGCCCCTCCTGCAGCAGACCGGTAACAAGGTCAACACCGTCGGGGTTCACCATCGGGACGAGGGAAAGGGTGGTGTGCCGGTACAATTCGGCGGCATTGTAGCCGTACAGGGTGTCGCCGTCCAGCAGCGCCATGCAGTATTCCTCCAGAAAGGCAAGCAGTACAGGGGTGGTGATCCACTCATTGGCATGGTGGCTGGCATTGTAAAAAACCTGCGTATCCCCCTCTCCGATGGAAACCGACCAGATCGCCTTACCCATAGCGCTGCTGCCGATGGCACCGGCACTGAGATAGGGGTAGCGCAGCAGCAGTCCGGTCAAAACAAGCTCCAGCACCTGCGATGTAAAAGCGATGCCGGTGGGCACTACGGGGAAATCCAGCGGAACGGCAACGGTCTGCCCGGGACGCAGCCTTTGCGGGTCCAGCTCCGGGTTGGCGGCGGCAATGGCGGCAACACTGGTATCATACTGCTGCGAAAGCCGCCAGAAGGTGTCCCCCGCCTTCAGCTGCACAAATTGCGTGCCGGTCAGCCACGGCATCAGTGCCTGCCAGGTGGCGGCGCCGCTGATGCCATCGGCGGTCAGTCCCTGCGAGGACTGGAATTCACGCAAAGCTTTTTCTGTTCCCCTGCCAAAGTTGCCGTCGATCCTGCCCGGCAGGAA
>CAKSYU010000044.1 GCA_934524965.1 uncultured Angelakisella sp. | reverse complement strand
ATGGGAGATCGCCGACCTCCACGGCGGCTCCGTTTGGGTAGAGAAAAGTTCGGAGAAGGGCACTACCATTGCGGTGGGGTTGCCAACGCAACAATCAACGAAGCCCTAAAACCCTTTTATTTGTTTTTTCGTTGCTTCGCTTGCCGCCCAGCGGCGTTCTGCGCTGTATGGGGCGGTCAGCCGAAAGGAGAACCGCCCCTTGCGGATTTCAAACTCCATGCAGCCCGTTTCCGGGTCTGCGTCGGTCTGGCGGCACTCGCCGGGGTGGGCTGTGGCATAGGCGGACAGCCTGTTCTTGAGGTCGGTGTTGTGTGTGCGGATATGGATCAGCGGCTCTTTCTCGTCGAAGCAGATTTCCGTGACTTTCTGGCTCTTTGTCAGCCCTGTTCTCATACAAGCTCCTTTCTGCGCCTCTGTTACGCAATAGGGGTATTTTTCGGGCGTTTTCTCCGGCTCATGACTTGGGGAAAACGGAGATTTTCAAACAGGAGCACGCCGGACAACGCCCGGTTCGTCCGACGCGCTCCTGTTGGCTATTTTCGTATTTTTACGGCTCTACACCGTAGTTGCTCACTGCTCCATGTCGCGTTTCTTGCGGCACGGCATATCACGGTTTCTGGACTGCTCCGGCTTCTCTGGCTCGGTGTGGAGCATGAATTGTCGCCGACGATGAGCTTTACGCCGTCCAAGCCGCGTCCGCGGAGCCACTGGAAGAAACTGACCCAGCTGACCTTGTCCTCTTTCATTCCCTCAGCGGCACCCAAAACCTCTCGAAAACCGTCCTCATTCACGGCAATCGCCACCAAAACAGCAACATTTTCGTACTCTCCGCCCCAGTTGCGGCGCAGGTAGACGCCGTCCACGTAGACATACGGATACCGCCCGCCCTGCAAGGGGCGGTTTCGCCAGTCCTCGACGTGGACGTAGGCTTTCTTGTTCAGTTCACTGATGGTGGTAGGCGAGACCTTGCTGCCCCACAGCGCCTCCGTGATGTCCTCCACCCGGCGCACGGAAACGCCCGCCAGATACATCTCGATGAGGGCTTCCTCCACGCTGCTCTCCCGGCGGCGATACCGTTCGATGATGGCAGTCTCGAAGGACACGCCCTTGAGCCGCGGCATATGGAGCGTGACGTCGCCGGAGGTCGTGGTGAGGTTGCGGTCGTAGTGGTCGCTGCGGTAGCCCTGACGGGCCTCACTGCGCTCGTAGCGCGCCGCCTGCGTCAGCGACTCCGCCTCCTTCTCCAGCAACTCGTTCAGGGTTTCCTCCACACTGCCGCGAACTAATTCCTTGATTTGGCTCTTGATAACTTCCTCGTTTAGCTGTACAATTTTCTCGGACATAGTTTGCTGTCTCCTTTCAGAATGGTGTGTCGTGACTTCATTCTACCAGAGCCTGCAAGCTATGTCTTCTTTTATGCGGTTTTCAATTTGCGCAACTTATTGTACATTATCTTGCGCAACTTATTGTACATTATCCCGACCTCAAAGAACACACGGAAGAATAACAAAAGGCTCTGCCGACCTTCTTTTACAGAAAGTCGGCAGAGCCTTTTTGCTCTTAATATAGGATTGGATGGGATAGCCTAACCTGCAAACCGCTTGTCCCTTGAAACAAGAATAAACAATACGGTTTAGGTATCTGCTATCATTTTGCTATCAAACGGGAAATGAGATTTTCCAAAAATGCGTGTTTTCAAGGCTTTTCAGCCTTTTTGGTATCATTCCCACTCAATCGTTGCCGGCGGCTTGCTCGTGATATCATACACGATCCGGTTGATGTGATCCACCTCGTTGATGATACGGCTCGAGACCTTCTCCAGCACATCGTAAGGAATGCGCGCCCAATCCGCTGTCATAAAGTCGGTGGTCGTCACACCGCGCAGCGCCAGCGTGTAGTCATAGGTGCGGAAGTCCCCCATCACGCCAACGGAACGGTTGTTGGTCAGCACGGCAAAGTACTGGTGTACCTTGCGGGAAAGCCCCGCCTCCGCCAGCTCCTCGCGGAAAATAGCGTCCGCATCCCGCAGGATCTCCAGCTTGTCCTTCGTCACCTCGCCGATGACCCGGATCGCCAGTCCCGGACCCGGGAACGGCTGCCGCCATACCAGATACTCCGGCAGACCCAGCTCCAGACCCAGCCGGCGCACCTCGTCCTTAAAGAGCAGCCGCAGCGGCTCCACGATCTCCTTAAAATCCACATAGTCCGGCAGACCGCCCACATTGTGGTGGCTCTTGATGACCGCCGCGTCGCCCGCGCCGGATTCGATCACATCGGGGTAAATGGTGCCCTGCGCCAGGAAGTCCACCTTGCCGATCTTCTTCGCTTCCTCCTCAAAAACGCGGATAAACTCCTCGCCGATGATTTTGCGCTTTCTCTCCGGCTCGGTCACACCGGCGAGACGCCCCAAAAACCGATCCTCTGCATTGACGCGGATAAACTTCATGCCACGTCCCGAGAAAGCCGCCTCTACCTCATCGCCCTCGTTCTTGCGCATCAGACCGTGATCCACAAAGATGCAGGTCAGCTTGTCGCCTACCGCGCGGTCCAGCAGGGCAGCCGCTACGCTGCTGTCCACACCGCCGGAAAGCGCCAGCAGTACCTTGCCGTCGCCGATCTTCTCCCGCAGCGCCTCTACCGTGCTGCGGGCATAGTCCTTCATGCTCCAGTCGCCCTTGGCATGGCAAATCTCATACAGGAAGTTTTTGAGGATATCGTTGCCGAACTGGGTGTGCTCCACCTCAGGGTGGAACTGCACTCCGTACAGGTTTTTCTCTTTGCACTGAATGCCCGCGTTGGCAGTGGCTGCCGTATGGCAGATGGCGGTAAAGCCCTCCGGCAGACGGCTCACATAGTCCACATGGCTCATCCAGCAGATGGCTTCCTCCGGCATGCCCTTAAAGAGCTGGCAGGCGGTATCGTAGTGTACCGGCGTCTTGCCGAATTCGCGGGTCGGCGCGCTTTTTACCTCGCCGCCCAGCACCTGGCTCATCATCTGCAGACCGTAGCACAGCCCCAGAATGGGCAGTCCCTGCCGGAATACGGCGGGGTCTACCTTGGGCGCGCCCTCCTCGTACACACTGTTGGGACCGCCGGTAAAGATGATCCCGATGGGACTAAGCTCCGCTATCTTCTCCATCGCCTTCTTGTAGGGGTGCACCTCGCAGTAAACGCCCAGATCGCGCACCCGTCGGGCGATCAGCTCATTATACTGCCCGCCGAAATCCAGCACCAAAACCGTCTCGTGTTTCATGTTCCACCTCGTTTATTCTTCATTGCCGTTTTCCGGCTCAATATCCCAGTGTTTCGTCTATCAGCACCACTACCGTCTCGCCCACGCCCTTCATGGGGCCCATGTGGATGGTCATGCCCCGGCAGATGCGCTCGGGGCTGCGGCAGTCGTAGCACTTCATCTCCTCCGCCATGGCGCAGGGGGTCCTGCGGTTCAGCCGCTTGGCGTTCAGGGGGCTTGCTATGTTCCTCGCCCGCCAGATAGCGCCTTCCAGATCCGGCGCCAGCTTGTTCAGCCCCACGATGAAGTACACCTTCTCGGGACCGTACAGCGTTGCCGACACACGGTTGCCGGTGCCGTCTATGTTCACCAGCTCGCCGGTCTCCGCCACGCCGTTGGCGCTGCTGATATACACCGGCGCCGTCACGCCCTTGTCGGTGTCGCCTCTGTCCCAGCTTTTGCCCCGCGCGTAAACGGTGCAGCCCGCCGCCTCCAGCTTTTCGGGCAGCTTCATTTGGGCGGCGGTCATGCTGCCGCCCATACCGATCTCCTGCCCCGCCAGCTCCGCGCACAGCGCTTCGGCGGCTTCGGCGCCGGTGGCGTAGTGCCGCACCGTAAAGCCGCGGGCTTTCATATTTTCAGCGGTTTTCAGCCAGTCCATATCGTCCTCCGTTTTTATTCAGGCACGGTGCCATTTTACTCCCTCGGGGGTATCGGTCAGTACAATGCCGCGGGCAGCCAGCTCATCACGGATCCGGTCGGCAGCGGCAAAGTCACGGTTCTTGCGCGCCGCCTGCCGCTCGGCGATCATCGCGTCGATCTCGGGGTCGCTCTCCTCGGCTGCCGGCGCCTGCTTCTTTTCCTCGTGCTTCGCGGCTTCCTCAAAAAGTCCCAGCCCCAGCACCGTCTCAAATTCCCGCAGCAGCGCCGCCTTGGTCTTATCGTTGGTCTTGGCTTTCAGCACATCGTACACGGCGGTCACCGCCAGCGAGGTATTCAGGTCGTTATCCAGCGCATCGGTAAATTCCTTCCGCAGCGCGGCTGCCGCCTCCTCGTCTATGGCGTCGCTCTCCACCGGCTTCAGCGCCGCTACCCTCGCCACCAGCTTTTCATACGCCTGCTCGGCGTTATCCAGGTTCTCGTAGCTGAAGACCAGCGCCTTGCGGTAATGGCTCTGCAGGCAGAAATAGCGGTACGCCAGCGGGCGGTAGCCCTTTTCCTCCAGCAGCGAAACGGTCAGAAATTCGCCCTTGCTCTTGCTCATCTTGCCGGAGTTGGTATTGAGGTGCAGCACATGGAACCAGTAGTTGCACCACTTGTGACCGAGGTACGCCTCGCTCTGGGCGATCTCATTGGTGTGGTGCGGAAAAGCGTTATCGATGCCGCCGCAGTGGATATCCAGATCCTCGCCCAGATGCTTCATCGAAATGCCGCTGCATTCGATGTGCCAGCCGGGGTAGCCGACGCCCCACGGGGAGTCCCACTTCAGCTCCTGATCCTCGAACTTGCTCTTGGTGAACCACAGTACAAAATCCGCCTTGTTGCGCTTGTTCTCGTCCTGCTCCACGCCCTCCCGGACACCGACGGCGAGATCCTCCTCGTTGTGATCGTTAAAGACGTAATACTTCTCCAGCTTGGAGGTATCAAAGTAAACATTACCGCCTGCTACATAGGCATAGCCTTTTTCCAGCAGTCCCTCCACCAGCTTGATGAATTCGGGAATGCAGGCGGTGGCAGGCTCCACCACATCGGGGGTCTTGATGTTCAGCTTGCGGCAGTCCTCAAAAAAGGCATCGGTGTAGTATTTCGCAATCTCCATCACCGTTTTGTGCTCGCGCTTTGCGCCCTTCAGCATCTTGTCCTCGCCGGTATCGGCATCGCTGGAAAGGTGTCCCACATCGGTGATGTTCATGACGCGCTTGACATTGTACCCGCAGTACCGCAGGTATTTTTCCAGTACATCTTCCATGATGTAGGTGCGCAGGTTGCCGATATGGGCAAAATGGTACACGGTGGGACCGCAGGTGTACATCTTAACAATATCGGGGTGGTTGGGCACAAATTCCTCTTTTTTGTGGCTCAAGCTGTTATAAAGCTGCATAATATTACTCCTTGTATCACAAATCGACCGTTATCGGTCGCTGTAAAGCTCTTTGTTCTTCAGCATATAGTTGCCGCCGGAGAGAACCGTCGTTGCCACCACAATACCCATCAGCACCACAAAAATGATATGCGCCCAGTCCGCTTCGGGGAACAGCCACAGCATCAGGAGGGTATAGTTGAGCCAGATCATCTGGCTGATGGTCTTGATCTTGCCCCACTTATCGGCGGCAATCACCACGCCCTTGCCGGCAGCAATGAGACGGAGACTTGTTACCATAAACTCGCGCCCCAGAATGACCACGACCACCCACACCGGCACCCCCGCCACGGGGATAAAGGCGACCAGGGCGCTCATGACCAGCAGCTTATCGGCAAGGGGGTCCATCAGCTTGCCAAAGTCGGTGACAAGGTTGCGGCTGCGGGCGATATGACCGTCCAGCGTATCGGTGATGCAAGCCGACAGAAAAACGATCAGCGCCCACAGGTAGTGCAGCGGGATACTTTCCACCAGTACCAGCACCAGAAAAACAGGGATCAGAATGATGCGCAGCATCGTCAGCTTATTGGGTAAATTCATTTTGCTTCCTCCTTTGGCTGCGCCATGCCGATGAGGTCATAGTCGCAGGTATCGGTAATGAGTACCGGCACATAGCTGCCGAACTCTATTTCGTCCTCACTGGTAAAGTACACCTTGGTATCAATATCCGGCGCGTCCATGTAGCTGCGTCCGTAGTATTGCCCGTCCTCATAGCCCTCCACCAGCACCTCCAGCGTGCGTCCGGTGCATCGGTCGGCAAAGTCAAAGGCGGCACTCATCTGCAGCTCCATAATGATCTCGGCGCGGCGGCGGCGCAGCTCCTCCGGCAGCTGCTCCATGGCGCCGGCGGGGGTGTCCTCCTCCTGGCTGTAAGCGAAGCAGCCCAGCCGGTCAAAGCGCACCTCCTCCACCAGCTTACACAGCTCGGCAAAGTCCTCCTCGCTTTCGGTGGGGAATCCCGCGATCAGCGTCGTTCTCAGCACCACATCGGGGATCTTCTCCCGAATTTTGCGGCACAGCGCGGTGATACTTTCCCGGTCGCCGCGGCGGTTCATATCCCGCAGAACATGGGCACTGGCGTGCTGCACCGGAATATCAAAGTAATGCACCGCCTTGGGCTGGCGGGCTATCGTCTCGATGAGCTGATCGGTCACGCGGTCGGGGTAGCAGTACAGAATGCGCACCCAGTGGACGCCCTCTATTTCGCACACCGCGTCGATCAGCTCCGGCAGACGGCTTTCGCCGTAAATATCCTCGCCGTAGCGGGTGGTATCCTGCGCCACCAGATTGATCTCGGTGACGCCGCGGGCGGCAAGCGTCCGGCATTCCTCCAGCACATTCTCCATCGGGCGGCTGCGGAACCTGCCCCGAATGAGCGGAATGGCACAGTAGCTGCACCGGTTGTCGCAGCCCTCCGCCACCTTCACATAGGCAAACCACGGCTCATTGGCAAGCACCCGCTCGCCCTCCATCGAGAGGGCTTCCTTTTCGCCGTATTCCGTAAAGTGTTCGCCCATGACCGCCTTTTTGATCGCTTCGCCGATCTTGGCGTTGCTGCCGATCCCCAGCACCACATCAGCTTCTGGGATCTCCTGCGCCAGCTCCTCCCGATAGCGCTCCGCCAGACAGCCGGTCACCGCCACGCATTTCAGGTTCCCCTCGCCCTTGGCGGCACAGCACTCCAGTATCGTATCGATGGATTCCTTCTTGGCGTCCTCGATAAAGCCGCAGGTGTTGACGATGACGGCGTCGCACTCGGTCATGTCATTGCAGATGGCAAAGCCGTCGCCCGCCAGCATCGCCAAAAGGCGCTCGGCGTCCACCTGGTTTTTGCTGCACCCCAGCGAGATCATTCCAACCTTAATCGTCACTGCAGTATTCCTCCTGCTCCAGTATTATTTTGATTGCAGACCGTATCTCGTCAAGGGGATAGCCGCGCCGGTACAGCGCTGCGATGGTTTTTTCCATGCCCCTGCGGTCGGTCAGGTTTTTCAGATATTTTTTGCGGATAAGAACGAGCAGTTCCCCTTGGATATCGTCCGCTCCGGCAGGCTCCGTCTCCTCCGGCGCTGCCTGCGGCAGGTCGGTGATAACAAGATTCACAGCTGCTCGGATCGTTTCGCAGCCAAAGCCCCGCCGCTGCAGGGCGGCTTTCACCTTGTCACGCTCCCTGCGGTCGCACAGCTTTTCCCGGTACTGCTTTTCCAGCAGGCGGCAGGCGGTTTTTATCTCGGTTTCCTCGGTGATTTCCGCCAGTACCTCTGAGAGGATCTCCTCCGAAACGCCTTTTCTTTGCAATTCCGCAGCAATGCGCCGTTTGGGATAATACCGCAGATTTACGGCATCGGCAGCAAACCGCCGACTGTAATCAAGGTCGTTGATAAGCCCCAGCTCTTCCATTCGGCAGACAGCGGCCTCCACCGCCTCCTCCCCATAATAACGGCTCAGCTTTTCCCGCAGCATACCGCCGGTCTGCTCCGCCGCCGAAAGGAGGTCCATCGCCTTTTCCCGGGCGCTTCGCTCCTCGTCCTCCCGCCGCAGCTCCTCCAGCCGCTCAGGGGTCAGTTCGGTGCCCCGCCGCAGCCATGGGGTCAGCAGCACGGTATCCCGATGGAGAGAAAAGACAAATTCCCCGTCGATCATCAGGGCATAGCGCCCCTTTTTGGTGCTCTCCAGCCCCGTGATCCGCATGGTTTTCACCCTTTCTCCGCTAATAGTTTAGTATAGCACAAACCGCCCGCCCTTGACAAGAACACGCACGCCATTCGGCGGGATTTTTCCATGAGCCGGAGGGTCGCAGGCGCCCCGCAGGGCAGCGCTTCGCGCTGTGACGCCCCGCCGTGGGCGGGGCGTCCGCCGTGGCTGCCGCCGCGATCCCTGCGGGGTGCCTCCGGCGGCGGCTTTCCCCTCACCCCTGCCCTACACCGGGCAGCAGGCTCACGCCCTTTTGACAGGGTGGCGAATGACCGTCCGGCACTTTTCCGGCGCCGTGCGGCGGGGATCGGAAAGGTAGATCTCATGGTGGCGGCGGGTCGCACCAAGGTCGTTTTGGTAGCCCCGCTCCGCCAGAAAGCGATCCATTTTCGCCACCGTCGCCGGTTCGTCATCGTAGCTGCCAAGGTGCAGCACCTGTACACACAGCCCCTCCTCGATGGTCAAAAACTCCGCCGCGGAGCAATCCAGCTTCTTTTTGCGGGCGGCGGTCTCCACCGCCCAGTCAAAGTCCGCCCGGGTGATGAAATCCGGCAGGCGCAGAACGGAAAGCCAGCAGAAGCCGGATTTTTCGGTGTAGTTGATGCTCTCCGCTCCCTCCTGCCACCAGAAGCCCTCCAGCGGCGGCACCACATAGTCGTAAAAGCCCTCGATGCGGTGGTCGGTCTTGTAGCTCATTTTCAGCGTGTAGGCTACGGCATACAGCACCGCCAGCGCCTGCTGATAAGCGCCGCCCGCCTCGTTGGGGTCGCCGCTGCCCCGCACCGCAATGTAGTTTGCCGCCGGCACCGTCACCAGCTCCGGCGTCTCCTTCGGCAGGTAAAATTCCCGATATTCTTTCTTGAAATCGAATGGCATGGTCCTGCTCCTTTCGGGGGGTGTTTTTCAGGTCGGCTCAGCGCCGCCACTGCATCTGGATATGGGGAATTCCGTCCTCCAGGAATTCCTCCGAGGTCTGGCGGAAGCCTGCCTTTTCGTACAGCGCTTTGGCATAGGTCTGCGCCTCGATGGTGACGACCTCGGCGCCGAATTTTTCCTGCGCCGTCTCCAGCGCCGCCGCCACGATCCGGCTACCCAAGCCGCAGCGCCGCTTCACCGCGATGACCCGACCGATGGAAACGGTGGGAAAGGCGGCGCCCTGCGGCAGCACTCTGGCATAAGCCGCGATGTCCTCCCCCTCCCGCAGCCAAAGGTGGTACGCCGCGCGGTCGGCGTCATCGACCTCCTGGTAGGGGCACTGCTGCTCCACCACAAAAACGGCGACCCGCAGCCTGTAAACAGCGTGCAGCTCCTCCGTACTCAGCTCCGAAAAATGCTTGACGATCAGTTCCATGGTTTCTCCTTTTTTGCGTTTCTTTTTTCTGTTTTGGCGGCTGCCGCCGAGCAAAAGACCTCCCGGGCGCGCGGGGCACCGGAAGGTCCTGATTTATATTTTTTGCGGATTATGCTTCATCTTCGTCCACTTCGGCGGTCAGGTTTACCTGCCCCAGTTTTTTGGGGGCGGCGGCAGCGGTACGCCCCATCAGCTTATCGGCGTTCGCCATCACCTTGGCGGCGATCTCCTCCGCCAGCTCGGGGTTCTGCCGCAGGTACTCCTTGGCATTGTCACGACCCTGTCCCAGACGGACATCGCCGTAATTGAACCACGCGCCGGATTTCTGCACGATATCCAGCTTGCTGCCGAGGTCAAGGATCTCGCCGAGGCGGGAAACGCCCTGACCATACATGATATCGAACTCCGCCTCCTTGAAGGGCGGCGCGACCTTGTTCTTGACCACCTTGACCCGAACCCGGTTGCCGATGACCTCGCCGCCGGCTTTCAGCTGCTCGGTGCGGCGGACATCGAGCCGGACGGAGGAATAGAACTTGAGGGCACGACCGCCGGGGGTGGTCTCCGGATTGCCGTACATCACGCCGATCTTTTCACGCAGCTGGTTAATGAAAATGACGATGGCGTTGCTTTTGCCGATGGCGCCGGTCAGCTTACGGAGCGCCTGGCTCATCAGGCGGGCCTGCAGACCGACATGGGTATCGCCCATTTCGCCCTCGATCTCCGCCTTGGTGACCATTGCAGCGACCGAGTCCACAACCACCACATCAACGGCGCCAGAGCGAACCAGCGCTTCGCAGATCTCCAAAGCCTGCTCGCCGGTATCGGGCTGGGAAACAAGAAGCTGGTCGATATCCACGCCGAGGTTCTTGGCATAGACGGGGTCCAGGGCGTGCTCGACATCGATGAAAACGGCGGAGCCGCCGCGCTTTTGGGCTTCCGCCACGACATGCAGCGCCACGGTGGTCTTACCGCTGGATTCCGGCCCGTAGATCTCGACGATCCTGCCGCGGGGCAGACCGCCGATGCCCAGTGCCATATCCAGCGACAGCGAGCCGGTGGGGATCGCCTCGACATTCATGGTGGCATTCTGACCGAGGCGCATTACGGCACCCTTGCCGAACTGCTTTTCGATCTGGCTGATGGCGGTTTCCAGTGCCTTTTGCTTATCGCCGGCAGCGGGGGCTGCGTCCTTCGCTTTTTTCTCGATTGCCATGCTGTTTCCCTCCAAAGTAGCGTTCTTCTGTCTATCATTGTACACGATTTTTCCGCCGATTGCAAGCCCAAAAACGAAAATTTGTTCGTGGCTGGGATAAAAATTTGGGGCGGGGCGGCAAAGCGGCGGGGAGGGTCGCCGCACGCCCTTTGAGCGGCGACACGACAGGGAGCGGCGCCGTCCCGCCCTGTTGGGGAGATTTTGGGAAAAAGCCCCCGCGCGCGGGGGCAGGTACGCGCGGGCGCGGGCGAGCGCGCGGGAGAGATTATTTGCCGAGGAAAGAAGCGACGGATTACAAAGCATTTGCTCACTTGTCCCATAGTTCCCCTCCTTTGAGGGGCAAGGAATTGGAGCGCCGCCAGTGGCGGATGCAGCGACAATTCCTTGGGGAGCGACAGGAGCAATGCGAGCGAACCAGCGAAGCAGTACGACATTGGAGCGACAAGGGCAAAAGAGGGGTGGTGGTTCGCCCTTCGCGCTCCAGCGCGCGGGCTTTTATGGGGTCCCCGCAAGGTCGCAAGACCTTGTGGGGAGAGGAGGGCGCACCGCAGCGGAGAGGGCTGCCCGTAGTGTAACGGAGGGTCTGCCCGATTGAAGCGCAGGTTGCGCCCGACGAGCCGCCGCAGGCTACCTTTGGAGCGTATCTGCGCGCCGTACGGATTTATTTTTCTGCTGCCGCAGAAAAATAATATCCGTATCCAGCGCAGCCAAGCGATGCGGGTTTTTAGGGCAGCAGCCCTAAAACGCTTTTGGAATTTGGGGTCCCCGCAAGGTCGTAAGACCTTGTGGGGAGAGGAGGACGCACCACAGCGGAAAGGGCTGCCCGCAGCATAGCGGAGGGTCTGCCCGATTGAAGCGGAGGTTGCGTCCGACGAGGCGGGTCAAAAGTACCACCCCGCCGGTAGGCGAAGAAAACCGCGGCTCCGCCTTTGGAAACCGCAAGCCTTTTGAAAAAAGCCCCACCGAAAACTTTTGCGTTTCTATAAGCTCATTTTTGCCGTCATCTTCTCCACCCGACGGGCAAGGGCGGGGAGGTCGCTTAACGCGGGGTCGTGGGCGAAAAGGTCATCGGCGGCGGCACGCGCCTTTTGCAGCAGACGGGTATCGGCGGCCGGGTCGGCGATCTTCAGCACCGGCAGACCGTGCTGGCGCTCCCCGAAGAAATCGCCGGGTCCGCGCTGCTTTAAGTCCTCCTCCGCGATCTTAAAGCCATCATTGGTGCTGCACAGCACACGCAGACGCTCCCGTGTTTCGGGGCTTTCGGTATCGGAAAGGAGAATACAGTGCGACTGCACGCCGCCGCGCCCTACCCTGCCCCGCAGCTGGTGCAGCTGGGACAGTCCGAAGCGATCGGCGTTTTCCACCATCATAATAACGGCATTGGGCACATCGACGCCGACCTCCACCACGGTGGTGGCAACCAGCAGCTGGATCTCGCCCGCGGCGAATTCCCGCATGACCGCTTCCTTTTGGGCGGCGGGCATCTTGCCGTGCAGCAGTCCCACCCGATACTGCCCGAAGGCGCCCTTTGCCAGCTCTTCGGCGTATTCCACAGCGGATTTTAAGCTGGCATCGGCAAGCTCCTTATCCTCGCTTTGCACGGCGGGGCAGATGATATAGCCCTGATAACCCTCATCGAGGTGCTTGCGGATATAGCCGAAGGCACGCTCCCGAATGGAGCTGTCGATGAGATAAGTCAGGATCGGGCGGCGACCGGCGGGCAGCTCATCGATAATGGAGATATCCAGATCGCCGTAGACGATCATGGCGAGGGTGCGCGGAATGGGCGTGGCGGACATGACCAGCACATGGGTATCCTGTCCCTTCTGCCGCAGGGCGGCGCGCTGGTTCACGCCGAAGCGGTGCTGTTCATCGGTGACGACCAGTCCCAGATGGGCAAAGGCGGTATCGGCGGTGAGCAGCGCGTGGGTGCCGATGCAGAGGTCGATCTCCCCCGCGGCAAGGGCGGCTTTCAGCGTCTCTTTCTTTTTGGGCGAAAGGGAGCCGGTGAGCAATGCCGTGCGCATACCCAGCCCCTCCAGCAGGGGGGCAAGGTTGTGGTAGTGCTGCTGCGCCAATATCTCGGTAGGCGCCATCAGCGCGCTCTGGCAGCCGTTGAGGTAGGCGAAGTAACAGCAGGCGGCGGCGACCGCCGTTTTTCCGCTGCCCACATCACCCTGCACCAGCCGGTTCATCGGGGCGCCGCTGCACATATCGCCGAGGGCTTCCTCGATGGCGCGCTGCTGGGCGCCGGTCAGCCGGTAGGAAAGGGCATTGTAATAAGCGGTAAGGGGCTGCATTCGCATGGGGGTGACATGCTGCTCCAGCCGCCCCTGACGCATTTTGGCAAAGCAGAGGGAGATGGTGAGGAATTCATCAAAGACCATACGGCTGCGCCCTGCCTGCACCTGCGCCCAGTCGGTGGGGAAGTGGACGCTGCGCAGCGCCTGCTCGTAGGGGAGCAGCGCCCAGCGGCGGGGCAGCTCCGTGCCCAGCGGGTCGGGCAGCTCCTCCACACGGGCAAGGGCTTCCCGCACATGGGTGCTGACCACCTTGTTGCTCAATCCCTCGGTGAGGGAGTAGACCGGCAGCAGGCTGCCGCTTTCCGCTGCCGGAAAGACCTGCGGGCTATCCATCGTTTTGCGGTAGAAGCCGCCCTCCAGCCTTCCGTAGAAGATATATTCCTCGCCCTCTCGCAGCGCGCCGACGGTATAGCCGGCATTGAAAAAGGTAATTTGCAGCGTGACGGGTCCATCGACGGCGGTGAGCCGGAACAGGGACAGTCCGCGCCGGATCCGCTGCTCCCCGCCCTTGGCGGCAAGCAGCGCGCGGACGGCGCACTTCTGACCGGTCTGGGCTTCCGCCAGCGGGAGGGGATGGGAAAGATCGATATAATCGCGCGGGATATGGTACAGGAGATCCTCCATGGTCTCGATGCCCAGCTTGCCATACAGGGTGGCGCGGCGCTCCCCTACCCCTTTAAGATAGCGGATACTGGTTTGCAGATCGATCGGCATGGTGCTTCCCCCTTTCTCGGTTCCGGTTTCATTATACCCGCAAACAAGCAAAAAAGAAAGCCCCCCACAGGGGGCAATGCCAGCGGGCAGCGGCTCGCCAAGGCGGATCAGGAAGTGACCCCGAAGCGCCCCGTCCATACCAGAATATTGATGGTAAGCACAAAAAGCAGAATAGC
>CAKSYU010000043.1 GCA_934524965.1 uncultured Angelakisella sp. | reverse complement strand
CGCGCAGATGCGCTCCAAAGGTAGCCTGCGGCGGCATTTTTATCGCCCGCGCGCTGGAGCGCGAAGGGCGAACCACCACCCCTCTCCCCTCCTCAAAGGAGGGGAACTATGGGGGCAGTAGGCAAATACTTTCGAGATTGTTGAGAAGATTGTGCAGAGGGGAACTTTTTACTTCTGCTCCTCTTCCTCGTCCTCCATGGGTTGAGGGGGCTTTTCGGAGCGGACGAAGGAGACGATGAGGCAGAGCAGCACCAGCACATTGGCGAAGAGAACCGTCTCGGAATAGACGAACTTGGCGCGGATAATGCCGAGAATGACCGCGATGATCGCCACGACATACAAAAGACGGCGCACCAGCGGAGAATCCTCGCCGCGCTTTTTGACCAGGATCAGATTGGTGGCAAACAGCAGCACAATAAGCGCGCCGCAGCCGTACAGGACATAAACGATGATATCGAGCCAAGTCATGATGTTATCCTCCATATTTGCAGAAATTGGGGGTACTGATAACATTATAGCGTTTTGTTGCATTTTTGCAAATAATCTTCGTTGCGTGATTGCAACATGTTGCATTTGCGCAACATGCGATTTTCGGCAGAATTCCGAAGTTAATCTGTATTCTTTGGTATTATTGTAGGAGTTTCCTGTATAGAAAATGGATAATCTGTTGCGATATTGCAACAGATGCAAGAGAAATTGGCATTTTGACAAAATTTTCGGAAGATTTTTCTACAGGCGGTTTTGAATTTTCCGTTGCCGGAATGAACAAACCGGCGACGGGAACTTTGGCGGTTCGGACAAAAAAGAAAAGCGGCAGAGACATTCCCCATGGGGACGCTCTGCTGCTTTTCTTCGATCTTCTGTGTTTTCCCTGAATTTGCCGTTTACGGCGGAAAACCGCCGGAAATTGCGGTGCACCGCTGCCCGAAAGCGGCTCGCCGAGAGGTTTGCGCGGGAAAGCGGGAGCCTGACATTTGCCCAGTCGTTCTTCCCTATCCCCCGTCTATTGTATTGTAGCATAACGGGGGAACAATGGGAAGTCTTTTTCGCAAAAGTACATATTTAGTAAAGATTGTTACATTTTCGCTTCCAAAATCCGCCCAAGTGTGATATAATTTTACAAGTACCTATATTTTAGGAGGGGAAACAAAAAATGTACCGGATAGCAGTATGCGACGACAACCGCGAGCTGCTGGAGGCTGCCGCCGAGCACCTGCGGACATACTTTGAGAAAGAGGAGATCGTGCTTTCGCTGTTTGAGGACGGCGAAACGCTGCTGGACAGCGTAAAGAACAAAAACTGCCTGTACCAGCTGGCGATACTGGACATTGAGCTGGGGGAGATGAACGGCATAGAGGTGGGCGATGAGCTGAACCGCCTGCTGCCGGACTGCCAGATCATTTACCTGACGGGGTACCTGGACTACGCGCCGGAGGTTTACAGCACCCGCCACACCTACTATGTGTACAAGCCGACGATGGAAAAGCACCTGCCGCTGGCGCTGGAGAAAGCGGTGGCGGCGCTGGAGGAGCTGGAACACGGGCGGCTGGTGCTGCCGCAGAAAAACGGGCAGCTGATGCTGGAGAAGCGGGAAATCACCTATCTGGAGCGGCGGCTGCGGACGACGACCATTTACACCACGGGGGAGACGGCTGTGACCGCACTCCCGCTGGACGAGCTGCTGGAGATGATAGGGCTGCCTGCCTTTCTCCGCTGCCACAACAGCTTTGCGGTGAACCTTGACCACGCGGCGGCATTCCGGCGGGAAAGCTTCCTGATGAAGGACGGGAAGATCATTCCCATCAGCCATTCCTACTACGCGGCGGTGCGGGAGCGGTTCCGCAAGTACCACCATATCGAGCTGTGAGAGAGAACGGAATTGAGGAGAGAGAGACATGACAGCGATCATTCAGTTTTTTACATCGCATTTCTTTGGGAACATGGTATACGGCATTATCAATAATCTGATCGTATTTGTTTTTGTGTGGTTTATCCATGCGTTTGTTCCCTACAAGCCGAAATACCAAAACCGGAAAAACCTGACCCGCGCAACGCTGCTGATGTATGTCGGGCTGGTCATCATCAGCTATGTGCGGGAGATCCCCGGCTGTAATGCATTTCACATTTTCTACTCGCTGGTGGCATTGTATTTTGTAATTCAGCTTATCTACATATTTACCGTTTTTGACGGCAGCGTTGCGATACGGCTGCTGCTGTTCTTTGTGGAAAAGATCATAGAAACGCTGGGAATGGCGCTTACGACAAATTTAGCCGTATTGCTGATCCCCGACTTTATGTACCATTATCTTTTAGATGATGTACGGGGCGTATGGTACTTTGTTTCCGCTATCGCGGCATCGGAGCTGATCATCTGGGGCGTTTTTTGGCTTCTCATTCGGCTGATAAGATATGTGCAGCGCCGCAATTCCCGCTTGGATATCATGGCGTATATCCTTATCCCCGCCTCGCAGTTCATTTTGTTCATTATCACACTGGTACTGTATGCTGGTGAAGAAAAAACCGCCGTTTATAACCCCTACGGGGTGGCGGCGCTGCTGCTGGGGGCGCTGGGCGATCTGGCGCTGTTTGTGATGATCCGGCGCATGAGTGAAAATGCCGAGCTGCACGCACAGCTGGAAGCCTCCAAAATGCAGCAGAGCTACTATGCGCTGCTGGAGGAACAGCAGGAGCAGATCCGTGAGATGCAGCATGATATCAACAACCATGTGGCGGTGATCCGCAGTCTGACGGCAAATGCCGAGGAGGGCACCGACCTGAAGCAGTACGCCGAGGAGCTGACGGCGCCGAAGCTCATCAACCTGCACTACTGCCGCAATACGATCCTGAACGCACTGCTGGTAAACAAGGCTGCCGACTGCCGCAAGGCGGGCATCGAGGCGGAATTTGACATTCATCTGGCGGCGGGCACCCACGGCTTTGATGACTATGACCTGGTGGCGCTGGTGAGCAATCTGCTGGATAACGCCATAGAAGCGGCGGGGACGGCAGAGGACAAGCAGCTGGCGCTGACGATGCAGCTGGCGGACGGGGCGCTTTCTATCCTGTGCCGCAACAGCTGCGGAGCGGACGGTACCGGCAGCTACGCGGCAAATCAGGGCAAAATGACCCGCGGCAATGGCAAGGCGATCATCAACCGGCTGGTGAAAAAGTACAGCGGCGAGCTGGAGCTGCGCCCCGAGGAGGGGAGCTACACCGTCTCGGTGATGCTGTTTGCGAAAGAGGAAAGCGCTGAAGCGTGAATATAAAAGAAAGGCCCCGAGAGGGGCTTTTCTTTTTTGGAGGGAGGATTTGTATTGGGCGTGGCTTGTTCTTGCCTATCGGCGGTGGAAGATTTAATTATGGCTTAGTGTCTCCGCCTACCGGCGGGGTGGTACTTTTGACCCGCCTCGTCGGACGCAACCTCCGCTTCAATCGGGCAGACCCTCCGCTATGCTGCGGGCAGCCCTCTCCGCTGCGGTGCGTCCTCCTCTCCCCACAAGGTCTTGCGACCTTGTGGGGACCCCAAATTCCAAAAGCGTTTTAGGGCTGCTGCCCTAAAAACCCGCGTCGCTTGGCTGCGCTGGATACGAATATTATTTTTCTGCTGCCGCAGAAAAATAAATCCGTACTGCGCGCAGATGCGCTCCAAAGGTAGCCTGCGGCGGCATTTTTATCGCCCGCGCGCTGGAGCGCGAAGGGCGAACCACCACCCCTCTCCCCTCCTCAAAGGAGGGGGACTAAACCGCCAGTGGGCTAACACTTTTTAGCTGATTTCCCCTCTATGCCCATAGCACTCGGCACTTGCCGAGCGCCGAATTGAGACAAGCAGGAAGTGGGACAGGAACCCCCTCCCCCGCTTCGGGGGAGGGGAGGGGAAGGGGGCAGATGTGCCCACAGCCCCTTATAAGCACCGTTTAGCCCACGCTTCGGGACGGCGCAGCCGTTCCGAGCGGGCGTTCCGGTGCGTCGGGGTCTCGGGGCTTGCCCCAAGCCACTTTTGGGCACTTTTGGTGGTGCAAAAGTGCCGCCCCGCCGGCAGGCGGAGAAATTAAGCCGCAAGCAAAACTTCGCCCGCCGATGGGTGTGCCTTTAGAACATTGAGCGCCGGACACGAAAAGAACCGCCCTTGGCGGGCGGTTCTGGGGTGGTTTTCAATTTTCAGATCAAGCCCTGCACCAGAATGACAACGATGAGGACGGGGAGAACATAGCGGAAATAGGGGCGCAGCCAGCGGGGGAGCTTGGGTCCTTTGCCGGTATTGGCTTCCGCAAGGTAGTGATCGAAGCCCCAGCCCCAGCGGCTGACGCAGAACAGCAGATAAACGACCGAACCGATGGGCAGCAGCAGATTGCTGACAAGGAAATCCTCGCTATCCTGCACACCGCGTGCGCCGATGAGCTGCAGGTCGCCCCAGACATTAAAGCCAAGGACGCAGGGCATACTGAGCAGCAGAATGGCGATGCAGCCGATGACAGAAGCCTTTTTGCGGCTGATGCCGAAGGTGTCCACGGCGAAAGCCAACAGATTCTCAAACACCGCCAGCACGGTGGAAAAGCTGGCAAAGGTCATGAACAGGAAGAACAGCGTACCCCACAGACGACCGCCCTCCATGTTGACAAAAACGCTGGGGAGGGTCTTAAAGATGAGGGAGGGGCCGGCATCGGGCTGGACGCCGTAGGAGAAGCACGCTGGAAAGATGATGATACCGGACATGATCGCCACAAAGGTATCCAGGGCGCAGATGCGGGTGGCTTCACCGGCAAGGGTATGCTCCCGGCTCATATAGCTGCCGAAGATCTCCATGGCGGCGATACCGAGGCTGAGGGTGAAGAATGCCTGATTCATGGCGGCGGTGATGGTATCGCCCAGACCGTTGACGCGGATACTTTCGGCGGAGGGCAGCAGGTAGAACTTCATGCCCTCGGCGGCACCGGGCAGCAGCAGGCTGTGGACGGCAAGCACCATAATGAGTGCCAGCAGCGCAAGCATCATGACCTTGGTAATGCGCTCCAAGCCCTTCTGCACGCCGAAGCTGCAGATCAAAAAGCCTGCCACAACAACGATGACCATGAAAATCGTCATCTCGCCCGGGGATGAAAGCATCTGATCGAATACCCCGCCGATGGCTTCGCTGCCCATGCCGGCGGGGAAGCTGCCGGTAAGGAATTTATAGAAATAGTCCACCATCCAGCCGGTGACGGTGGTGTAGTACATCATCAGCAGGCAGCAGCCCAGCATGCAGAACCAGCCGTGAATGTGCCACTTCTGTCCCGGCTTTTCCAGCGTTTTGTATGCCTGAACGGCACTTTTCCGGCTGGCGCGCCCCACGGCAAGCTCCATGGTCATAACGGGGATTCCCATAATGACAAGGCAGATAAGATAGAACAAAACGAAGTACCCGCCACCGTACTGACCGGTGATATAGGGGAAGCGCCAGACATTGCCGATGCCGATGGCGCAGCCGGCGCTAACCAATAGGAAACCAAGGCGGGAACGGAAATTTTCTCTTTGCATACAATGCTCCTCATTCAAAAAGTATTCTTATTATAGGGCGGAACGGGAGCATTGACAAGGTGCAGTTTGGCATTATAATATAAGTAAAAGTTATGATATGAGGTAAGCGGGCGCGCCGGAGCGAGCGAGGGCTGCCGCCCCGCAGGGGCGGCGGCACGAGGGGGAGCGAAGGCGTGCCCGCCCCACGAGGAGGAGAGCGTATGAACCGAAATCAGCTGCGATACTTTGTGGCGGCGGCGGAAAGCCGGAGCTTTACCAAGGCTGCCGACCAGTTTTTTATTTCCCAGACGGCGGTGACGCAGCAGATCCGGCTGTTGGAGGAGATGCTGGGGTGTCCCCTGTTTGACCGTGGCACCCGCCCGGTAACGCTGACGCCGGCGGGCAAGGCATTTCTGACCGAAGCCAAGGCGATATTGGAGCGCATGGACCATGCCATTGACCGTGCGCACGGCGCCGCCACGGGGCTCACCGGCAATCTGCGCATCGGCTACCTGAAGGGCTACGAGCAAAGCGGCTTTACCGATTTTCTGCGGCAGTTCCACCAGCAGCACACCAACCTGCTCATCACCTTTTACCGCTGCACCACCGATCAGCTTGCCGCAGGGCTGCTCAACAATCAGTTTGATCTCATTCTGACCTGGGACAGCACCAACTTAAAGCAGGACGAGCGGGTGGACTGGCTGCCGGTGGAGGAGGTGCGGCTGGTGGCAGCGCTGTACGCCGGACACCCGCTGGCGCAGCGGGTGCGGCTGACCCGCCGGGAACTGCGGGGAGAACCGATCATTTATATGTCGCCGGCGGAGACGCTGGATTCCTACGGAGACGCCTTTTTTATGAACCTGTACAAGGAGGCGGGTTATCGACCCAATATTCTGTTCTGCTCCTCCGATATCGAAAGTATCCTGATGATGGTGGCGGCGGAGGAGGGCATCTCGGTACTGCCGGACTACTCCGCGCGCAAGTATTTTCCGGCGGAAAACCTTGTTTTTATCCCGCTGACGGGACACGGCGAGCAGGAGGAGGTCATCGCGGCGTGGCGGAACGATGCGGGCAACCCCGCGCTGGCGCAGTTTGTAGCGGCGCTGCGAGAGGCGGCGCCCTTTGGACGGTGAGGGGGATTGGCTCCTTATTATAGTTCTGACTTTCTCCTCTGCACAAACTGTTCGGCAGACCTCAAAATGTTTACCCACTTCTCCCATATGTCCACAGCAGTCGGCACCTGCCGGAATATTCTATAAAACATTACGACATTACGACGTCGATAGGCGACAACCAACTAAGCCATTAGTATTTATTTCCCTCCTGCTCGGAGGGGAGATAGTTTGCTCAAAACGCAAGTAAGAGGGAACCCTCTCTTGCAGGGCGCGGCCGCGCTGCGCACTGCCGCCACTGGTTTTGCCCTGCGTGCAAAATCAGTTTTTATTAAACGCGAAAGGAAACCCTGATGGTTTCCTTTCACACTATCCTTCCTTCCGAAGGTACAAGTCTAAGCAGCTACCTTGGGAGCGCCCTCCGGAATACTAAGGGGAAAGTTTGTAAAAGCTGCTTGCACCAAAAATATCTGGCGATATTTTTGAGACTGCGCTGGGAGATTTCGCTTGCTGCGGCAATGGGGTCCCCGCAAGGTCGCAAGACCTTGCGGGGGAAGGAGGGCACACCGGAGCGGTTGAGGGCTGCCCGCAGCGCAGCGGAGGGTCTGCCCTCTATAGTGGAGGTTGTGCCCGACGCGACGCTGTCTTTGGAAGCTGCAAGCCTTTTGGAAAAGGCTTGACCGAAAACTTTTACGGTTTTTACTGCCGGTGCTCCTCGTCCCACAGCTTTTCGGCGGTGGGCTGCCAGCAGGCGGCGTATGCCTTGCACTTTTCACACAGATGCTCGGCGCTCTCCGGCGCCTCCAGATCGGTGGAGTGGGCGCCGCTGCGCCGCACCATCTCCGGCAGCAGTTCGGGATTTTCCAGCATGGGACAGGGGCGCAGATGGTTGCCGTTAAAGGGCTGCCCCTTGCGGTACTCCAAAAACAGCGGCTGCTGCAGACACTCCAGGAAGCTCTTTTCCCGAATATTGGCGCTGGAATAGTGGATAAAGACGCACGGCTCCACATCGCCCGCGGCATTGATGTGGCAATAGATGCGTCCGCCCGCCACACAGCCGCCGGCAAATTCACCGTCATTCTGGAAGTCGATGCAGTACAGCTCCTTGCCGCCGGTCACGCCGCGGATCTCCCGCACGCGGTTCTTCATATAGGTACGCTGCTCGGGAGTCAGCAAAAGGTCGGTAGTGGCGCCTACGCCGACGGGCATGTAGTGGAAGTACCACGCGAACACGCAACCCTTGCTAATGAGCAGGTCGAGGAATTCATCGCTGGTGACGACCTTGTAGTTCTTGGCGGTGTAACAGATGGAAACGCCGAAGGGGATCTTGTAGCTGTGCATCAGCTCCATTGCCGCCAGTGCCTTCTGGAAATGACCCTCGCCGCGGCGACCGTCGTTGGCTTCCTCAAAGCCCTCGATAGAGACAGAAACAAAGAAATTGCCGACCCGCAGCAGCTCCTTGCAGAAGTCATCATCAATAAGGGTGCCGTTGGTAAAGGCGTGGAATGCCATATCTCTGTGCTTTTCGCACAGGCGAATGATATCCTTTTTGCGGATAAGCGGCTCGCCGCCGGTGAACAGGCAGGCGTGGGTGCCCAGCTCCTTCGCCTCGGTCAGCACGCGATCCATTTCCTCAAAGGTCAGGCTCTGCTGATGGCCGTACTCCGCCGCCCAGCAGCCGGTGCAGTGCATATTGCAGGCGGAGGTGGGGTCCATCAAAATGAGCCATGGAATATTGCAGCCGTACTTTTCAGCGTTCTTCTGTGCCTGCTGATAGCCGCGGAAGCCGCCCTCATACACAGCGTTGGTCAAAAAGGTTTTGAGAATATAAGGGTCGGTTTCGTCCAGAATTCGCTGGACATAGTGCGCCCACTTGCCCTCCGGCTGACCTGCGATCATGTGCAGCACCTCGAAGGATTCCTTTTTCCACACGCTGCCCTGAATTTTCTCCGCCATATCCACCAGCTCCTGCGCAGCTGCCGCAGCGTCCTCGGTGCGTCCCTTTTTGATGAAGTTATCAAGGACCTTCTCAAATGCCTTGCGTTCCGCCGCATGAGCGGCTTTTTCCATCAGTGTCATCTTACTACCAGTTCCTTTCCGTTTCAGTCGGGGGGCGGTCTTGCCCCTCTTTTCTTTCCCATTCTATCGCGGGGCAGCGGCAAAAAGTATCGTCAAAGGGCGTCAGATGTGAAGTTTTTGGACAAGGCGACCAAACTGGGAAGCGAAAGCCTGCCCTAATTTTACGCCGAAAACTCTTGACCTAAAGTGAGCTTCAGGTATTATAATGACATCAATCACAACCGGAAGGAGTGTTCCCTGTGACCCAATTTACAGAAGTGAAGAAGAACTTTGGCTTTGGCTGTATGCGTCTGCCCATGCAGGGCGAGGAGGTCGATCTTGCGCAGTTTGCGCAGATGGTCGACGAGTACATGGCGGCGGGCTTCAATTACTTTGATACCGCGCGGGTGTACCTGGGCGGCAAAAGCGAGACCGCGATCGGTGAGTGCATTGCCAAGCGCTACCCCCGCGAGGAATTTATCTTAGCCGATAAGCTCTCCGGCGCACTGTTCCAGACGGCGGAGGACGTGCGTCCCCTGTTCCAGAAGCAGCTGGAAAGCTGCGGCGTGGAATACTTTGACTTTTACCTGATGCACGCCCAAAGCAAGACGATCTTTGAGAAATTCAAGAAGTGCCGCGGCTATGAGCAGGCACTGGAGCTGAAAGCCGAGGGCAAGATCCGCCATGTGGGGCTTTCGTTCCATGATAAGGCGGAGGTGCTGGACGAGATCCTGACCGAGTACCCGCAGATGGAATTTGTGCAGCTGCAGCTGAACTACATGGACTATGACGACCCTGCCATTCAGGGGCGGCAATGCTGCGAGGTGTGCGCCAGGCACGGCAAGCCGGTCATCGTGATGGAGCCGGTGAAGGGCGGCAACCTGGTGAACCTGCCGGAGGACGCCCTGCACTTCATCACCGACCTGCACGGCGGCTCCCCTGCCAGCTACGCCATTCGCGCGGCGGCGGGCTACCCCAATGTGTTTATGGTGCTTTCCGGCATGAGCGACCTTGCCCAACTGCGGGATAACATTGCCTGCATGCAGGACTATCAGCCGCTGGACGAGACGGAGCAAAAGGCAATGGCTGAGGTGTGCCGCGTGCTGCACAGCAAGAACCTGATCCCCTGCACCGCCTGCCGCTACTGCACCGACGGCTGCCCCAAGCATATCGAGATCTCCCGCCTGTTTGGCTGCATGAACAGCAAGAACACCTACAAGGACTGGAACGCCAACTACTATTACGGGGTGTACACCACCCATAACGGCAAGGCTTCCGAGTGCATCGGCTGCGGCAAGTGCGAGGCTGCCTGCCCGCAGCACCTGCCGATCCGCAAGCTGCTGAAAGACATTGCAAAGGAGTTTGAGACCGCATGATGGAATACCGCAAGCTTCCAAAGGGCGAGGAACGCCTGAGCACGCTGGGACTGGGTCTCGGCGGCATTCAAAAAAGTCCGCCCGAGGAGATCGAGGCGGTGACCCGCGAGGCGATCGGGGCGGGAGTAAATATCTTTGACCTGTGCGCCGGCGGCGCTGCCGTTTACGCCCCTTTCGGGCGTGCCATTGCCGGTCAGCGGGAGAAGGTCCACTTCCAGCTGCACCTGGGCGCGGTGTACAATGCCGCCGGTGAATACGGCTGGTCGCGCGACCTTGAGCGCATCAAGGAGACGCTGCGCTGGGAGCTGGAGACGCTGGGCACCGACTACATCGACTTTGGCTTTCTGCACTGTGTCGATGAGGAAAGCGACTGGGACGACCTGCAGCAAAACGGCATCTGGGATTTTGCCCGTGAGCTGAAAGCCGAGGGCGTGATCCGGCATCTGGGCTTTTCCACCCACACGCCCGCCGTGGCGGAGCGTCTGCTGGATACCGGCGTGATAGAAATGATGATGTACTCCCTGAACCCCGCCTACGATCTGGAGCGGGGCGACGAGCTGGGCATCGGCTCCACGGCGGAGCGTGCCGCCCTGCTGCGCCGCTGTGAGGCGGAGGGGGTCGGCATCTCGGTAATGAAGCCCTTTCACGGCGGTCAGCTCCTCAGTGAGAAAACCTCGCCGTTTAGGCAGGCACTGACTAAGAACCAATGCCTGCAGTATGCCCTCGATCGCCCCGCGGTGCTGAGCGTCGTGCCGGGCGTCCGCAGTCTTGCCGACCTGCACGAGCTGCTGGAATTCCCGCAGACGACCCGCGAGCAGAACGATTACTCGGTCATCGGGCAGTTTACCCCAGCCGCGGCGGTGGGCAACTGTGTTTACTGCAACCACTGCCAGCCCTGCCCCGCCGGGATCGATATCGGGCTGGTGAACAAATACTACGATCTTTCCCTTGCCGGTGACGGCATGGCGCACGACCACTACAGCAAGCTGGCGGTAAAAGCCGATGCCTGCCTGCGGTGCGGTCACTGCGACCGGCGCTGCCCCTTTGGGGTAAAGCAGCAGGCGCGCATGGAAACGATCGCCCGATATTTTGACCGATAAGCAAACCCCAACAAAAACCTACGCATAAAATCCGAAGGAGTGTATTCACTATGGTAGAATCCGCACTGGTAAGAAGCGGCGCCGCTGCTTCCCGTAAGCTCACTGTAAAAGCCCTGGTCTCTCTGGGCATCGTTATTCTGGCTGTGGCGCTGCCGCAGTTCGCGCATCTGGTGGCGGGCGCCGCCGCGGGTGTCGCTTGGCTGCCCATGTACCTGCCCGTCCTGCTGGGCGGCTGCCTGATGGGTCCCCTGTGGGGCGCTGTCATCGGCATGGCTTCCCCGCTGGTCAGCTATCTTCTGACCTCCGCGATGGGCAGCCCCATGCCCGCCGCTGCCCGCCTGCCCTTTATGATGCTGGAGCTGGCGGTCTTTGCCGTGGTCGCGGGCGCTTTCTCCCGCAAGATCGAGGAGAACAGCTGGTTCGTTCTCCCCGCCGTACTGCTGGCGATGGTCGCCGGTCGCGGCGTGTTCCTGCTGGCGGTAGCGCTGACGCAGGACTTTACCCCCTTTACCACCGCGATGATCTGGGGTCAGATCAAGACCGGCGTGCGGGGACTGGCACTGCAGGCTGTCGCTGTGCCGCTGATGGTCGTCGGCATCAAGGCGCTGCTGCACCGCGATGAGGCTGACCATGAGTGATCTGGAGCGTGCCATTGCCGCCCTGCCCGACCACACCATCGCGCTGTGCCGCGGGGACGACCTGCTGACCAGCGAGAAACGCGGGGTGGCGCCGATGGTGGACTTTTTGCGGGAGGGACGCGACCTGAACGGTTACAGCGTTGCCGACCGTATTGTAGGGCGTGCCGCCGCCATGCTGTTCCTCAAGGCGGGCATTGCCGCCGTATATGCCGAAACGCTCTCCGAGGGCGGGCTGGCACTGCTGGAGGAACACCATATCCCCGTGCGGTACGATACGCTGACCCCCTCGATCCGCAACCGCGATAACACCGGCATCTGCCCGATGGAGCAGGCGGTGGCGGGCATTACGGAGATCGAGGACGGCGCTATGCGTGTAATGCGCCGTCTGGACGAGCTGCGAAGCGCCCATCACTGAAAATGAACAGAAAAAGTCCCCTCCGTTTTTCACAAGGCGGAGGGGATTTATACTAAAGCACAAAAAACGCCGTGCCGGTGGGAAATCCATCGGTACGGCGTTCTATTCTTTTTTATACGGGTCATTCCTTTGGCTGGTACACCCGCCGCGCCGCCGGAATAAGGAGCGCGCCGATGGCATTGCCCAGCGCCACCAGCAGCACAACGGTCACTGCCTTTCCGCTGAAGATGCGGGCATTGGCAAAGTAAAAGATATCGGCGACCGAGTGCTCAAAGCCACACAGGATAAAGGTGGGGATACAGATGAGAATACCCAGCACCGTCCCGCGGGTCTTGTAGATCTCCACACAGATGAAAATGAGGATCCCGCAGAAAATGCCATCTACCAGCAGGGTAAGCGGCGCCTTGGCAAGGCGCGCCTCGCACAGTGCCAGCACCGCCCCCGCGGGCTGCCGCGCCAGACCCGCCAGCAGGCAGCCTATGGCATTGCAGGGCAAAGAAAGCAGCGTCTGCCCGCGCTCGGTGCCGCTTTGCGACAGCCAGTAGCCCACCTTGCCGGTGTAAAGGTCAAAGCCGAACAGGGTGATGGTGATAAGCCCCACCGTAAAGAACAGCGCCCCGACCACACGGTTCTCGCAGCCAAGGAACACATACCCGCCAATGGAGATCATCAGCCCCGCCAATATACCGCGCACCGCGCAGGGTAAAATTTTCATGCCCACGCCCCCTCTCTTGATGGGGGTATTATAACAGGTTTTCGCAAGTTCGTCAAATTTTTAACGACTTGAGCCGCAGAATTTGCGTCAAAGGCCTGCGGTATCCACGCACAGTCATTGAAGAATTCCGTAATATCATTTATAATGAAGCGGAAGAACCACAAAGGAGGATACCCCATGAACCGAACCATTACCATAAAAGGCACCGGCAAGCTGAGCCTGAAGCCGGATCTGACCGTTGTTTCACTGACCCTGAAAAATATTGACCCCATCTACGACAAGGCGATGGCGCAAGCCGCCGAGCATCTGGAGCAGCTGCGGGCGGCGCTTACTGCCATCGGCTTCGCCAAGGACGACCTGAAAACCGCCGATTTTCGGGTTGGCACGGAATATGAAGGCGTGCGGGATCCAGACGGCAATTACCGGCAGGTTTTCGCCGGTTACTGCGTCCGCCACCAGCTGAAGATCGAGTTTGATTTTGACACACACCGTCTTGCCCAAACCCTCGGCGCCGTCGCCGCCTGCATCGCGGAGCCGGAGCTGGATATCCGCTTTACCGTAAAGGATAAGGACAGCGTAAGCGCCGCCTTGCTGCAAAGCGCCTGCCGGAACGCCGCGGCAAAGGCAGCAATCCTCGCCGAGGCCTCCGGTGTCACGCTGGGCGAGCTGCTTGCCATCGACTACAACTGGGGCGAACTGCAGCTTTACTCCCCCACCCGCTATGAGATGGAGGACCGCTGCATGCTGAAAGCCACCGCTGCCCCCGCCGGCATGGCGATCACGCCGGACACTATTGATGTCTGCGATAATGTGACCTTCGTTTGGGGGATTGGGTAAGGATAATGTACAATAAGTTGCGCAAATTGAAAACCGCATAAAAGAAGACATAGCTTGCAGGCTCTGGTAGGAATCCCTCATCGAGATGTACCTGGCGGGCGTTTCCGTGCGCCGGGTGGAGGACATCACGGAGGCGCTGTGGGGCAGCAAGGTCTCGCCTACCACCAT
>CAKSYU010000042.1 GCA_934524965.1 uncultured Angelakisella sp. | reverse complement strand
TGGTGCCTCCGGTCGGAATCGAACCAACGACACGGGGATTTTCAGTCCCCTGCTCTACCGACTGAGCTACAGAGGCATATTTTAAGCTGAGCTGCCGCTCAGCTTAAAATGCTGGCGACCCGGATCGGGCTCGAACCGACGACCTCTAGCGTGACAGGCTAGCGTTCTAACCAACTGAACTACCGGGCCATATATGGTGGGAACAACAGGGCTCGAACCTGTGACCCCCTGCTTGTAAGGCAGGTGCTCTCCCAGCTGAGCTATGCTCCCAACAGTGCCTGTCCTCCGGCGGATATTTCCGCAGGCGACAAAACGAATTATACTATATCCTTGCCGTCTTGTCAACCGTTTTGCTTCATTTTTTTAGATTTTTTTCGTCCTTTTTTCTCCTGCCGCTTTGGGTGCTCGTTATCCCAGATACGCTACCGGTCGTAGGGTCTCCACCAGCCGCTCCCCTACCCCTTGGATATTCCGGAATTCCTCCCAGTCCCGAAAGGCGCCATGCTCCGCCCTGTACTGCAATATACGCTCCGCCAATACCTCGCCGATTTTCGGCAGCGCCATCAACTCCTCTTTATCCGCCGTATTGATATCGGTTGAGCCCAGTTTCAGAAACTCGTCCAGCTCCTGCGGCGCGGCGGTCGTCTGCGGCTCAAAGGGTGTTTCAGCATACGGTTCCTCCCGCAGCGGCAGCAACAGCAGTACAGCGCACAGCAAAAGGGCTGCCACCGGCAGCGCTCGGTCCAGTCGGCGCTGTAACAAGCGATATCCCGCCACAGGCAGTCCCCTCCTCTCCTTTTCGGCACGGCAAAAGCCGCCCGAGACCGCTTTCACGGTGTCGGGCGGCATAGCACTATTACTTCTTCAGCAGCTCCTTAGCGCGGGCGGCAATATTTTCCGCCGTAAAGCCGTATTCCTCCAGCAGCTTCGCGCCGGGACCGGAATGACCGTACTGATCGTTGACACCCAGGCGGCTCACCTTGCAGGGTGCTTCCTCGGCAATGGCTTCCATCACCGCGGAGCCCAGACCGCCGATGACGGAATGTTCCTCGCAGGTCAGGATATGCCCTGTCTCGCGACTCGCCTTGACCATCAGCTCCTTATCAATGGGCTTGATGGTATGAATATTGATAACACGGGCGTCAATGCCCTCCGCTGCCAGCAGCTCACCGGCTTTGATGGCTTCGCCCACCAGAATGCCGGTCGCGACGATGGTCACATCTTTGCCGTCACGCAGGGTAATGCCCTTGCCCATCTTAAAGTGATAGGTCGCGGCGTCATTGAAAACAGGCACGGCAAGACGCCCGAAGCGCAGGTAAACAGGTCCTACATAGGCGGCGGCAGCCTTCACGGCAGCTTTCGCCTCCACATCATCGGCAGGGTTAATGACCACCATACCGGGAATGGTGCGCATCAGTGCAATATCCTCGTTGCACTGGTGGGTCGCGCCGTCCTCGCCCACCGAGATACCGGCATGGGTCGCGCCGATCTTTACATTCAGATGGGGATAGCCGATGCTGTTGCGGATCTGCTCATAGGCGCGTCCGGCGGCAAACATCGCAAAGGTGCTGGCAAAGGGGATATACCCGCAGGTGGAAACACCCGCCGCCGCTACCATCATGTTGCCTTCGGCAATACCACAGTCAAAAAAGCGGTCGGGGAATGCCTTTTTGAATACGCCGGTCTTGGTGGCACCGGCAAGGTCAGCATCAAATACCACGATATTGGGGTTTTCCTGCCCCAGTTCCACCAGTGCTTCGCCGTAGCTGTCACGGGTCGCTTTCTTCATTACATCTGCCATGTTACCGCACCTCCAGCTCTTTCATGCCCTGCTCGTACTCGGCGTCATTGGGGGCTTTTCCGTGCCAGCCCGCCTGATCCTCCATATAGCTTACGCCCTTGCCCTTTACGGTCTTGGCAATGACGGCAACCGGCTTGCCGGTCACTTTCAGCACCTTTTGGAAAGTCTCCTCCAACGCGGTGAAGTCATGTCCGTCGCAGCAGAATACCTCAAAGCCAAAGGCACGGAATTTCTCATCAATGGGATAGGGAGAGGAGACCTCGCCGATGCGTCCATCGATCTGCAGATCGTTGTTATCAATAATGAAGCACAGGTTGTCCAGCTTATAGTGGTCGGCAAACATTGCCGCCTCCCATACCTGACCTTCCTCTATCTCGCCGTCGCCCAGAATGGTGTAAACGCGGTAATCCTTTTTGCCCAGCTTACCGGCAAGCGCCATGCCGCAGGCAGCGCTGACGCCCTGTCCCAGCGAACCGGCGGAAAAATCAATACCGGGCGCCTTGTTCATATCGGGGTGTCCCTGCAAGCGGGAGCCGATAGCGCGGAAGGTGGTCAGTTCCTCCTTGGGAAAAAAGCCCTTCTCCGCCAGCACGGCATACAGTGCGGGGCAGGTGTGCCCCTTGCTCAGCACCAGTCTGTCACGGTCCTCCCAGCGGGGATTTTTGGGATCTACCCGCAGCACCTCGCTGTACAGATAGGTAATAATATCCGCGACCGAAAGCGAACCGCCCGGGTGACCCGATTTTGCGGCGTGAACTTCGGTCAGAATACCGCGGCGCACCTCGGTGGCGGTCGCTTTCAGCTGTTCCAGTTTTTCCTGTGTCATAGCTACCTCCGATTACACGAATTACTCTTTGCTTATTTTCTTCAGCAGTGCCGTAAAGTACTCCGGCAGCGCCGAATCAAATTCCATATACTCGCCCGTCCTCGGGTGGATAAACCCGATCTTTTTGGCGTGCAGGCATTGCCCCTGCAGCCCATAGTCCGGTCTGCCCGCGGCATATACGGGGTCGCCCACCACGGGGTGCCCCCTGTACGCCATATGCACCCTGATCTGGTGCGTCCGTCCGGTCTCCAGCCGGCACCGGATATGGGAAAACCCCGGATATTCCGCCAACACCTCGGCACGCGTCACGGCATGGCGGCTGTTTTCCTCGGTCACGCACATCTTTTTACGGTCTGTCTTATGCCGCCCGATGGGCGCGTCCACCGTAAAGCACCTTTCCTTAAAGTGCCCATAAACCACTGCCTCATACTCGCGTGTAAAGCTGTGTGCCTTTATCTGCTCGGCAAGGTGCCGGTGCGCCGTATCATTCTTCGCCACGATCAGCAGTCCGCTGGTATCTTTGTCGATACGATGTACAATACCGGGGCGGATCTCTCCATTAATGCCGGAAAGACTGTCCCCACAATGATACAGCAGGGCGTTCACCAGCGTACCGGTGTAGTTGCCAGCCGCCGGGTGCACGACCATACCCTTGGGCTTGTTCACCACCAGCAGGTCGTCGTCCTCATATACAATATCCAGCGGGATATTCTCCGCCTGTGTGCTGGTCGGCACAGGGTCGGGCAATAGTATCACAATCTCGTCGCCCTCGCGTAGGGTATCCTTCTTCCCTGCCGGCACACCGCCCCGCAGAATGCTCCCCTTCTCCGCCAGCGTCTGTATCTGGCTGCGGGAAAGCTCCGGCGCCAGCAGCGCCAGCCCCTTATCCAGCCGGCAGCCCGCCGCCTCGGCGGTCACGGTCAGCTCACGGCGTTCCACTCTTTTTCTCCTTTTTCCCGTCAATAAACAGGATATAGATGACCAGCAGCGCCACGCCTACGGTAATGGCGATATCCGCCACATTAAAGGTCGGGAAGCGGTCCCAGAACGCGAAGCGGATAAAATCCACCACATAGCCCTGCGCCACGCGGTCGATCAAGTTCCCAATCCCGCCGGAAACCACCAGCGTCAGCGCCAGAAAAGCGATATTCGGTATCTTACTGCGCTTTACCGCCATATAAACAATGATCACCAGCAGCATTATGGCAGTCGCGCCGATAAGCAGCGTCTGCTTGCCGGAAAGCATACCCCATGCCGCGCCGTCGTTGCCGTTGGGCAAAAAGTCAAAGTTAAAAAGGTGCGGTATCACCGTCACCGTTCCGGCATTCGCCAGATGGGTGATCGCCCACTGCTTGCTCCATTGGTCCAGAAGCAGCATCACTACGCCGACCACCACCGAAATGATCTCGAACATATCAATACCCTCAAAAGTCTGCGACCCGTTATGCACAGACCGCAGACTATTTTAGTTTCTATTAAAAGTCGTCGTCCTCATCGTCCATCAGGTTAAAGTCGTTGCCGAACTTCAGCCCCTCGAACTTGCTGCGGCGCTCGCTGTCCTTCTGCTCGCCGGTATCAAAATTGAGGATCTTCTGTTTTGTCTTTTCAAATTCCGCAAAGATATCCTTGCCCGCCTCGGGAATGTCATCGGCAGGCGCCACGGCAGGGGCGGTCACTTCCTCCTTGATCTCCTCGACCGCCTCCTCCAGGTGCTCGGCGGCAGCTTCCTCGGCTGCTTCCACAGGAGCAGGCTCCTCGGTCACCGCTGCCGTCTCCACGGTCTCGCTCATTTCCTCGGCAGGGGTCTCCTCCTCGGCGGCAGGCTCCGCGGCGGGGGCGCTGTCGGTCACGGGGATACGGGTCACCAACTCGATATGCTCACGGTACAGCTCGATTAGTCTCGCCTTAAAGTCCGCTGCGGCGGTCTGGACACGGATCAGCTCGTCCTTTTCGTCCTCCACCTTTTTGCGGGCTTCCTCCACGATATGCGCCGCCTTGACGGAAGCCTCCCGCATGGTGATCTCCGCCTTGTTATTCGCGTTCTTGATGATGCTGTCGCCCATCTTCTGCGCGCCCAGCAGCGCCTCACGCAGGCTGTCCTCATCGTCACGGTATTTCTGCAGGCTGTCCGCCAGTACGCCTATCTTGTCCTCCAGCGCCTCGTTCTGCTCCTGCAGCTCCTTCACGGTCTCAAGCAGCTTATCAATGTAGGAATCCACTTCCTCGGTCTTGTAGCCGGAAAGCGCCTTGCCAAACTGCGGATAATCCAGATGATCGCTCATTTTTGCTCCCCTCCCATGGTCGCCTGTATTTTTTCGGTTGTTCGTTCCTTACAGATAAAGTCCGCTGTTCTCCAGCTCGTCCAGCAGGCTGTCGCCCATCACGCCCACATTGTAGGGGGTGATGATATAAGTAGAGTTCGCTACCTTTTTGATCTGACCGCCGTTGGCATAGGCAACGCCACTCAAAAAGTCCACCAGTCGGCGGGCAATATCACGGTTGGTCGATTCCAGATTGAGCACCACGGTGCGCTTCGCCAGCAGGTGATCCGCGATGCCGGAAGCGTCCTCGAACTTCTCCGGCTTTACCAGCACCACCTGCAGCTGCGTGGTGGTATTGATATTGACGACCTTGTTATCCTTGCGGGGCGCTGCGGCAGGCTTTTCGGCAGGCTCCGCTTTGCCGGGGCGGTACTCCGGCTGGACGGAAAATCCCCCAAAGGGATCGTCCTCCTGGTCCTCCACCTGCTCGTTTTCCTCAAAATCGTCCTCAAATTCTTCTTCGCCGATCCCCATAAAGTCCTTGAATTTATTGATGAAACTCATAGTGGTCCTCCTTGCGCAGAAAGCATCATATATAAATCTATTATCCCATTCTTTGTGGTTCCTGTCAATGCGTTGCCACAAGAAATTGTGTTCCGTCTGATTTTTTCATCACAGGTCACTCAGCGGCATTCCGTCGTACAGCTCGTTTTTGCTGCTCACCAGCTTATCAAAGATGTTCAGCTCTCCCTCGCCGGTGTAGTTCAAGCGGCTCAGGTAGTAGGTATCGCCCTCATAGATGATATCCACCGTCTTGAACTTGACGCTGTATCCGTTATCCGCATAAACGCCCTTTACCCCGTCCACAATACGCAGATACTCCTTATCGAACCGCACGCCGGTATAGCTCTCGGAGGAAAGCCGCACCGTTGCCGTGCGGCGGGATACGGTATCCGCCGTCACTGTACTGCCCTTGATCACCAGCATCATGGCACTGCCGTCATCGGAAAGCTCGGTGCGCACCACCGTGCCCTGCGCCGTGCCGCCTCCGGCAAAACTCAGCGTCACCGTGCTGCCCAGCGGGTAGCTTTTATGCTCACGGCTGCTGATGGTCAGCGCAAAGTACCATTCGGGACCGGAAACGATCTTTCCCAGTCCCTCCTGCTCCCCGCTGTCCGCGGTCAGCATGGTCATCAGGTCGTCGCAGTTCATACTCTCCAGCCGTGCGGGGGTCATGGTTCCCTCTTTGCCGTCCGTCACACTGCTGAAGTACCCCTCCAGCGTGCTGTAAACCGCCTCGCCGGAGGCGGTGCCCTCGGTCTGGGCAGTCAGTTCGGCTATGCGGCGTTCTATCGCCGCCGTCCCGCCGGTAATCCCGCTGCCCAAGTTGATCTCCTCCTGCAAGCCCAGCATCAGGGTGTCCAGCTCGTCATAGCGCTCCAGCGCTACCGCCGCCGCCAGCCGCTGCAGGTCAATATCCGTCTCGCGGGTCAGGTTGCTTACCGTGGGGGTGTTGCTGCTTTGCAGCTGGTTCAGTACCCGCTGCAGCATGGTCAGCTCCTTTTCAGCATCCGCGCGGCGCTCCGCCAGGTCGGCGCTCAGTGCGTCGCCGTACCGGTACGCCAGCACACTGCCTACCCGCACCTTTTCCCCGTCCCGCACCGCGTAGCGCAGGTTGCTGCCCTCTAGCTGCTCCAAGCTTCTCTCCTCTCGGAAAAAGATGCCCTCCGCCGTGGTGGTGTGGTACACCGTGTAGCGGTAAACGCTTTCGGAGGTATAGTCACTGAAAAAATGCCGGTAGGCGTGGTAACCCGCAAATACCAGCAAAAACGCTGCCATAATAAAAGTCAGCAACTTGCCCATGCCGTTGTTCTGCTTCACGCCGTACCCTCCTTTTTCAGGATCTCCATTGCCTTGTCCAGTGCCGTTTCGCCGTTTTCCAGCGTATCCGGCTCTATCCAGTGTATCCGCTTATCCGCGCCAAACCATGTCAGCTGCCGCTTGGCATAGCGGCGAGTGCTCTGCTTCAGCTTTTCCAGCGCCTGTTCCAGTGTTTCCTCCCCGTCCAGCCAGCCATACAGCTCCTTGCAGCCGATGGCTTGCGCCGCCGTCGCGGTCAACCCGTTCTCCCGCGCTGCTTTTACCTCCTCGGGCAGACCCATCTCCACCATTTTGTCCACCCGCCGGTTGATTCGCTCATACAGCGTCTCACGGTCATGATAACGCAGCCCCAGCTCGATCACATGGTAAGGACACGGCTCCCGCAGGCTGTCGGCTTCATGCTCCCGTATTGAGCGTCCGCTGACCTCCATCACCTCGATGGCGCGAATGACCCGCCCCACATTATTGGGGTGGATCCGCTTCGCGGTCTCGGGGTCAGTCGCCTCCAGCCGCCGCCACAGGGCTTCGTTTCCTTCCCGCTCCGCCAGCAGCCGCAGCCGTTCCCGCAATGCCTCATCGCCTGGGATCTCCTCGCTGTACTGCACATTGTCCACGATGGCTTTGATGTAAAGCCCCGTGCCGCCGCACAGCACCGGCACCTTTCCACGGTGCAGGATATCGTTGATGGCGTCCCTTGCCATGGCAGCGTAGTCCGCCACCGAAAAGGGTTTCTCCACCGGCAAAAAACCGATGAGATGATGCGGCACCTCCGCCAGTTCCTCCGGTGTGGGCTTTGCCGTGGCGATATCCATACCCTCATAGATCTGCATACTGTCGGCGGAAACGATCTCGCCGTCCAGTGCCTTTGCGATCTCTATGGCAAGCGCCGTTTTGCCGGAAGCGGTCGGACCCGCCACCACTATAAGCGTATTCGGCTTCAGCCGCACAGCGCTTCCCCCTTCTGCAAAGTTCAAATATCATGTCATCAAACGATCCGTCCGAACATTCTTTCCAGCTCCCGACGGGTAATGACGATCGCTACCGGTCTGCCGTGCGGGCAGTTGCGCACCGTCGGGTCCTCCTTCAGCAGCCGCAAAAGCTCCTGCTGTTCCCGCTCCCGCGAGGGGATATTCCCCTTGATGGCAGCCTTGCACGCCACGGAATGATACAGGTCATCGTAGATGGCTTCCTCGTCCATGCCGCCGCGGTGCAGCAGACGCTCGCACAGCTCGGTCAAAAGGTCTTCCGCAGGCATATCCTCCAGTACGGCAGGAACTTCCCGCACCCGCAAGCACCCCTCACCGAAATCCTCTACAGCAAAGCCCGCGCGGTCAAAGCAGTCCAGGTTCTTCATGGCGGCATCATACAGCTCCCGCGGCATCGTGATGGTCAGCGGGGTCAGCAGCACCTGCCGCTGCACCGTGCCGCTCTGGTGCTGGCGCTTCAGCCGGTTAAATAGGATCCTCTCATGGGCGGCATGCTTATCGATCAACAGCATTTCATTGCCGCACTCCGCCAGCAGGTAGGTAGCAAATACCTCCCCGATCAGGCGGTAATCCGGTTCCTCCCGCTGCTCCTCGGACAGTTCGGCATCGCTCTCCGCCGCCGGTTCTGTCACGGGCGCAGGCACATCAATCACGATCGGCTTGCCGCCGTGCAGCGGCAGTGTCACCGGTTCATGCCGTTCCTCCGTCCGCTCGGCAGGCGTCTCTGCCGGTGCCAGCGGCTCCGTTACCACCGGCTTGCCGCCCACAGCGGGCAGCGTTACTGCCTCGTGGTGTTCCTTTGCCGCTTCAGCCGCGCCGGCACAGCGTTCCTGCCGGTCTTTCTCTGTATAGCCAACTTCCTTTACAGGTTCGTTGCCTGCTGTATTCCGGTCGATCTGCGGGGATTCTGTTTGCACCGGCTCCCATTTTCTCGGTTCTGCCGGCGGCTGGGTACCCATGCCGTAGCTTGTCCCCTTGGGCGGCAGATTTTTGCGGTACTCCCCGCTTCCGCCGCCGCTTTGCAGTGTAGCATAGCCGCCCGTGCCGCCGCTCTTTTCGCTTGGCAGACGACCCGCCAAGGCACGGTACTGCTCCGCCGTCATACGGGTCTGTGTCCCCTCGGTGGGGCGGTTATACAGCTCGAATTCACTAAAGCGCTTGCCACCGACATCACGCACCGCCACGGTGCGGTTCATGTTGTTCAGGGCACCGCGGCAGGCATTCACCACCGCGTCAAAGACCGCGCGCTCGTCGCTCAGCTTTACCTCCAGCTTGGCAGGGTGGACATTCACATCTACCTGTGAGGGATCTACCATCAGGTTGATGATGCAGCCCGGGTACTTCCCCACCATGATGTGATTGCGGTAGCTTTCCTCTACCGCTGCCATGATGGTAACACTTTTCACATAGCGATTGTTGATGAAAAAATGCTCCATGCTGCGGGAGGGGCGGCAGCATTCCGGTCTTGCCAGATATCCGCTGACCCGCATAAAGCCGCTTTCGCACTCCACCGGTATCAGCCCCCGCCCGAACTCATTGCCGTACACGGCAAAAATGGTCGCCAGCAGGTCGCCGCTGCCGGGTGTCGCCAGCTTCACTTCCTTTTCCCGAATAAGCTTAAAGGCGATCTCGGGGTGGGAAAGCGCCAGCCGGTCCATCAGGGTTGCCACCGCCGTGCCCTCGGTGCTGTCCTTCTTCAGGAATTTCATTCTTGCCGGCACATTGTAGAACAGGTTTTTCACCGTAATGGTGGTGCCCACCGGACAGCCTGCCTCCGCCAGCTCTCCGGCACATTCGCCTGCCAGCGTATACCTTGTCCCGATCTCCTCGGTCGCCGCGCGGGTCAGTATTTCCGTTTCGCTCACTGCGCAGATGGAGGCGAGCGCCTCCCCGCGGAACCCCAGCGTCCCGATGCGGTCAAGATCCTCCGGACGCAGCACCTTGCTGGTGGCGTGCCGCAGGAATGCCTTGGGCACATCTTCCCGCTCGATGCCGCAACCGTTATCGCTGACCCGTATGAGCCGTACCCCGCCGTGCCCAATCTCCACCGTAACGGCGGTCGCTCCGGCATCAATGGCGTTCTCCACCAGCTCCTTCACCACCGAGGCAGGGCGTTCTATCACTTCCCCCGCCGCGATCAGCTCCGCAGTCTCTCGATCCAGTATGTTTATCTTCGGCACAGGCTCACCTCCTTGGGCCGTTTATCTGCCAATGTGTTCTGTTTTTTCGCATTTATTTTCTTTGCCTTTGTCTTTTGCTTATCCGGCGCCCGCCGCGCCGCTCACCCTCGGGCTGACCCTGACGGGCAACCCTCGCCCGCTCTGCGGCGGGCGACCCGTCACAGCAGCTTTTTCAGCTCATAGATGAGGTTCAGCGCCTCGATGGGCGTCAGAGTGTTGGGGTCGGCGCTGCGCAGCCGTTTTTTGATGGTCTCCGCCTTTTCGTCCACAAAGTAAAGCTGCTCGCTTTCCTCCTGCGGCTTTACACGGGTATGTACCTTTGCCTCGCTCACCGCCTGCCCCTCCTCCAGGGAGGACAGCACCTCATAGGCACGGTCGATGACCCAGCGGGGAATCCCCGCCAGCTTGGAGACCTCGATGCCGTAGCTTTCGTCCACACCGCCGGGAATGATGCGCCGCAGAAAGACAATATCTTCGCCGCGCTTCTTCACCGCCACATTATAGTTCCGCACACATGGGATCAGTTCCTCCAGCTCGGTCAGTTCATGGTAATGGGTGGCAAACAGTGTCTTGGCGCCCAGCTTTTTGCGGTCGGCGATGTACTCTATCACGGCACGGGCAATGCTCATACCATCGTAGGTGGAGGTTCCCCGCCCGATTTCATCAAGAATCAGCAGGCTCTTTTCGGTCGCCTCCCGCAGGATCGCCGCCACCTCGCTCATTTCCACCATAAAGGTGGACTGTCCGGTGGTCAGGTCGTCACTGGCACCCACACGGGTATAAATACCGTCCACTATGCCGATCTTTGCGCTTGCCGCCGGCACAAAGGAACCGATCTGCGCCATGAGCACGATAAGCGCCACCTGCCGCATATAGGTGGATTTACCCGCCATGTTGGGACCGGTCAGCACGGCGATCTGGTTTTCCCGGTTATTCAGTCTTGTATCATTGGGCACAAAGGGCACACCGTCCAATAGCTGCTCCACCACGGGGTGCCGCCCCTCGCTGATCTCGATCTCATCGGAAAGATCTACCGTGGGGCAGCAGTAGTTGTTATTCAGTGCCACGCTGGCAAAGCTGCACAGCATATCCAGCCCCGCTACCGCCGCAGCCGTCTGCTGGATCCGCGGCAGCTCCGCCGCCACCGTTACCCGCACCTGCTCGTACAGCTCGGCGGCACGGTCGATGGCGTCCTGCTGGGCGTGCAGTACCCGCTCCTCCAGCTCCTTGATCTCCTCGGTGATATACCGCTCGGCGTTGGTCAGGGTCTGCTTGCGGATATAGTGCGCCGGCACCTGATCCTTGAAGGAATTGGAGACCTCGATGTAATAGCCGAATACACGGTTATAGCCGATGCGCAGTGTCCGGATCCCCGTCGCTTCCTTTTCCCGTTCCTCTATCTCCGCCAAAATACCACGAATATCTTTTGAGAGGTGACGTGCCTCGTCCAGTGCTTTATCATACCCCTCTCGAATGACGCCGCCCTCTTTGAGCGGAATCTCGCTGTCCTGATCAATAGCGGAACCGATGAGACGCGCCACATCTTCCAAGGGATCGATATTCTGTTCAATCTCCCGCAACAGAGCGCACTGTACCTCCCCCATCAACTCCTTGATGGCGGGAAGCCGCATTGCGGTCTGTCCCAATGCCACCATATCCTTCACAGGGGGATTTCCGTATACGACACGGGTCATCAATCGCTCCAAGTCATATACCCCGTCCAAATCTGCTGCCAACTCGCTGATCAGAATACTATTCCTTGTCAGTTCAGTCACAGCGTGCAGCCGCCGGTTGATGGCATTGACCGAAAGGAGCGGCTGCTCGATGGAGGAGCGCAGCAGCCGCCGTCCCATCGAGGTCTTGGTCTTATCCAGCACCCAGAAAAGCGTTCCCCGCTTTTCGCGGCTGCGCATCGTCTCGGTCAGCTCCAGGTTGCGGCGTGCCGCAACATCTAACCGCATATATTCCTGCGGCAGGTAGCTTTTCGCCTCCAGCAGGCGCTCCAGACCGGTGAACTGCGTCACCTTCAGGTACGCCATCAGCCCGCCCAGCGCGCGCACCGCCAAAAGGGTGCCCGCCAGTCGGGTCACGGTATCCGCGCCGAACTGCTCCGTTACCAGCTTTTTCGCCATTTCCTCGGTGTAGGCTGCGGCATCGCCCGCCTGTGCCGCGCAGCACAGACGGTCCTTGAGAAAGCCGACCACCGAGCGCAGGTTCGGCAGCTCCTCGGCATAGATGACCTCGTGCGGGGTATATTTGCCCAGCTCATTGATGACCGCCATCTCGCCGGAAACCTCGGTGACCAGCACGCTGCCGGTGGAAATATCGGCGAAGGCAAGCCCGCAGCGGTCGTCTGCCGGGCACAGGCTGCAAATGTAGTTATTGCTGCCCTCCTCCAGCATACTGGCTTCCATCAGGGTGCCGGGCGTCACCACCCGCACAATGTCCCGCTTGACCATGCCCTTTGCCAGCGCGGGGTTTTCCATCTGCTCGCAGATAGCGACCTTGTACCCCTTTTTCACCAGTCGGGCAATGTAATTATCCACGCTGTGGTAGGGCACACCACACATCGGGGCGCGCTCCGGCAGCCCGCAGTCCCTGCCGGTCAGCGTCAGCTCCAGCTCACGGGAGGCGGTCACGGCGTCATCAAAGAACATCTCGTAGAAATCTCCGAGACGGAACATGAGGATCTGGTCACGATGCTCGTCCTTCATGGAAAGATACTGCTGCATCATGGGGGATAATTTACTGCGGTCCTGCGGTATCAGCGACATTTCGGCACCCTCTTTTTTGTCATTCGGTCGGTCGGTTTTGCTTCCTTAGTGGCAGCCGCCGCAGGCGGAGCAGTCTCCGCCGCAGGACTGTTCCTCGATCTCGTAGGGGTTCTCGCCGCTGGCGCTGCCCTGAATGATCTGCATGATAAAGCGCACCACATTATCCAGCTCGTCCTTGGTGGTGGAGTAGGCGATCATCAACGGGTCGCTCACGATCTCCTCGTACAGCTTTTTCACCTCGGCGTTCAACGCGGCGATCTTCTCGTTGTCCTTTTCATCGGCAATGATGGCACGGTTGAGATCCAGCTTTTTCAGGTTGAACTGTCCCAGCTTATCCTGCAGCTTCTCGCTTTTATCCGCGGCGGTCTTTGCCACGATAAACGCGGTGAATTCATCGGTATCCTGAATGGCGACACCCAGCTCTCTTGCTTTCTCTACCAGTTCGTTGTAAGTCATCGTTTTATCCTCCGTTTGGCTTGAATTTATATTTTCAGCTTTGGTTTACTTGGTTTTGTTTTGGCTTACATGCGCTCGCCGCGCAGTGCCCAGTTCATTGCGGCGGTGATGCGCACCTCCATAAATTCCCCGATCATCTCGGGCTGTGCGGCGACCTCCACAATGGTATTATCCTCGCTGCGGCAGGTAAGCGTTCCGGGGGTCTTGCCCTCGTCCTCCGCCAGCACCCGCAGCGTTTTGCCCACATAGCCCCGCAGCAGCTCGCTGCCGATGGCACCCTGCGTATCCAGCAGCTCGCGGAACCAGCGGCTCTTTTCCTCGGCGGGAACAGGGTCGGGCAGCTTTTCGGCGGCGGTACCGCTGCGCCGTGAGTAGATGAAAGTAAACAAGGCGCTGTACCTTGTCCGCCGCACCAGCTCCAGCGTTTTCTCAAAGTCCTCCCGTGTTTCCCCCGGGAACCCGACGATGATATCGCTGGTGACCGAAAGCTGCGGGATCTTTTCTCTGGCGTAGCCCAGCAGCTCCTCATAGTGCCGCAGGTCATAGTGGCGGTTCATTGCCGTCAATATGCGGTCACTGCCGCTCTGCACCGGCAGGTGCAGGTGCTTGCACACCTTATCGCACTCCGCCATGGCGTCGATCAGCTCTTTGGTGCAGTCCTTGGGGTGGCTGGTCATAAAGCGGATCCGGAAATCCCCCTCGATGGCATTCACCTGCCGCAGCAGTTCGGCAAAGCTGCACGGCTCCGCCAGCCCCTTGCCGTAGGAATTGACATTCTGCCCCAAAAGGGTGATATCCCGACATCCGCTCTCCACCAGCTTTTTCACCTCGCGCGCGACGTCCGCAGGCAGGCGGCTGCGCTCGCGCCCGCGCACGAAGGGTACAATGCAGTAGGAACAGAAATTATCACAGCCGTACATCACCGGAACGAATGCCTTGAAGCGGCTTTCGTGCAGCACCGGCACCTCCTCGTACAGGGTGGTATCGGTGCCGTTTTCCACGGCGTCCCGCCGGATACTGCGCCGTCCCTCCAGCAGCACACGGGATAAAAGCTCCGGCAGGCGACCGGCGGCGTTGCTGCCCATGACAAGATCGACATAGGGGTAGCTCATCTTCAGCTTTTCGCTGACCTGCTGCTGCTCGGTCATGCAGCCGGCAAGGGCAATGACCAACTCCGGCTTTTTCTTTTTCAGACCTTTGAGCGCCCCTACATTGCCGAATACCCGCTGCTCGGCGTTTTCCCGCACGGCACAGGTATTGTAGAGGATCAGATCCGCCTGCCGGATATCATCGGTAAAGCCGTAGCCCAGCTCCGCCAGAACACCCTTGAAACGTTCCCCATCATAGACGCTCTGCTGGCAGCCGTAGGAGTGAACATGCGCCAAAGGTGGGGTCTCATAGCGCTCGCTGAGGTATTTTTTTATCGCTTCGGCATAGTCCTGCTGACCGCCGAGCTCGCGGAAATTCTGCGAGACGGTTTTGCCTTGGGCCAAGGTTTCAACACCCTTTCATTCAGAGAATAGTCCACAGTATATTGTATCATTTTTTGCGTCGAACCGCAACACCTTGGCAAAAAAAGAAACAGCACACCCCATGCTGTGAACAGCACCCCACTTGTTAGACAGTATGATATACTATCTAACAAGTGGGGTGTTTTGCTATGCCAAAAGGAGTAC
>CAKSYU010000041.1 GCA_934524965.1 uncultured Angelakisella sp. | reverse complement strand
TACCACAATGGAAAATGAAAACTGGGGCGAGGATATTCTGACCCTGATGGACGAGGACGGCGTAGAAAGCGAGTACAAGATCGTTGCCTGTGCCGAGGTAGACGGCGTGGAATACATGGCGCTGGAGCCGATCAACGAGGATCCTGAGGAGGCGCTGATGGAGGCTGCCGAGCTGGTGTTCCTGAAGGTCAGCGAGGAGCTGGACGAGGACGGCGAGGCGTACCTGGATACCATTCAGGACGAGGAGGAATTCGAGCGCGTTGCCGAAATTTTCCGCGATAAGCTCAGCGAGGAATACGATTTTCTGGAGGACGACGAGGAAGAATAAAGCCGTTCCCCGCATATAACTGAATAAAGCTGATATAAAGCTGATAAAACAGAAGCCTGTACCGCCGATATGCCGACCCTTGAGCCGGCAGCCGGCGTCACCCTGCTGTGTGCGTCAGCGCCGTATGATATGATCCAACACTTTTTATTCGGGAGCCGGAACTCCGCCGCCGGATTGCAGACCTCCCATCGCAAGATGGAAGAAGGGAGCGTGAACGCGCGGGAGGCTACCCACCTTGTCGCATAAGACGGGGTTTTATTCGCGGCGCAACGGCATGGCGGGGCTTTTTGCTGTTTTGCCCGTTTTTCCGCCGCCCATACACACGGCGGGCGCCCCTCCGCTCGCGGTCGTGCTGACCCTGACGGGCAGCCCTCCCCGCTGCGGTGCGCCCGCCTTTCCCTCACAGTATTTCACCACCCTCCCGCCCCTCGTTTTTTCTTTGCTCTCCCCCTGTGGGGAGGGTGTTTTCTTTAGGTTAAATTTAGGTCGGCAGGGTATCATTTATCATGGGAATGGCAGTACAGGAAAGGGATGTAATATGCTGGAAAATGGGGGGTGAGATGCCGCATTATCGGCGTGAAATGCGGGTAATCTCTGAGGGCTTTGTAAATTGTTTCCTGTGCATCTCTATCGAAAGATCCAATAATTTATACAGACGGGAGACATTTCTATGTAGTCGGTCTACATATACTGATCCGTGTTTCCTGTTAGGAACCTGAATAAAGCACGAAAATCTATTCTGGAGGTAGAGCGATATGATGCTTTTTGGGGAACGCGAAGATGATTTTCCGGAGATCGACCTACTGGAAAACAACAAGAAGAAAACAGAGGACATGAGCAAGTTTGAGACCCTTATCGGCACCCGCAACTCCGTGACCGGTAATATCGAGGGTGCTTCCCCCATCTGCATCAACGGCAAGCTCATTGGCAACATCAATTCCACCCGCTATTATATATCAGCAAGACCGGCTCGGTAGAGGGTGATGTGACCGCTGACCATCTGGTGCTGCTGGGCAACATCACCGGCGATAATGTCAATGTCGGCAAGCTGGTGGTTACCGCTACCGGCGTCATCAATGGTGATGTAGAGGTTGCCAAGCTGACCGCGGAAGAGGGCGGTGTCCTGAATGGACAGACCGCCGTGACCGGCAGCTACACCCCCGCCGAGGACGAGGATTGATCCCCAACAAAAAACAAGCTCACAGTCTGCTCCCCGCTTCCCCGCGGGGAGTTTTGCTGTTTTTCCTTATAGAGCGCAAAAGTTTTCGGTCAACCCTTTTTCAAAAGGCTTGACCGAAAACTTCACATTGCCCCGTTTGGGGGTATAGCAAAAGATCCCCCGCCTTGCGGCAGGGGGTCTCGTCTTTTCTTACTTGATGGTCAGCAGGTCAGCCACTTCCTTGCGCTTGGGGGCGGCAGGCTCCTCCGCCGGATAGCCCAGCGGCATCAGGCACGCAACACCCATGCCCTCCGGCAGCTCCAGCAGCTCCGCCACCTTCTTATCCTCAAAGATGCCCAGCACCACGCTGCCCAGTCCCAGCTCGTGCGCCGCCAGCCCGAAGGTCGCCGCCGCAATGCCGCAGTCGAAGTTCTGCCAGCGGTCGCCCTTGTTGGTGGTAAAGCTGCCGTCACGCTCAAAGCCGCAGCGCTTTTCCACATAGGTCATCACCATCAGCACCGGCGCGCCGTTGATGATTTCCTCGTTCCACGGAATGCAGGCTTCCTCGGCGATGCGCGCTTTCAGCGCCTCGTCCTCTACCGCCACATAACGGGCGATCTGGGTGTTTTTCCAGCTCGGCGCCCAACGCGCCAGCTCCACCAGCTCCTCCAGTACCTCGTGGGGTACCTTCTGCTCGGTGAATTTCCGCACACTGCGGCGGGATTTGATGCAATCAACAGTATTCATGGTGACAACTCCTTTCGGCTTCAGTTTTCTGTCTTTGATGTATCGGTCTCCTCGGCAGCCTTGCCGCAGGCTTCCTTACTTTTGCTTTCCCACTCCTGCTTTACCTTCTCCATGTTCTCCCAGTAGGGGTGCAGCTCGCTGTAATCGGGCTGCTCGTCGGCGTCGCCGTCATCGCCGATGGCAGTGCTGGCGTTGCAGCTGATAAGATATACGGCGGAAAGCACCACACCGGCGATCGTCTGCCAGCACAGCCCTATCTTCCACAGGGCGACCAACGAGGCGGCAAGCGCCAGAAAGTCGAGCAGCGGCACTAAGGAGCGGGGCTTGCCCAGCAAGCCGAACAGCCCGCCCAAAAGCAGCAGCACGCCGCCTAAAAGGACGGTGATGCGCCCCAGCAGGTTTTCGGTTAGGCTCATCTGCCACCACAGCCACACTGCGCCGCATACCATGCAAAGGATACAGACGGGCTTAAAGAATTTGACCCAGTCGATGCGGTTTTCTCTCATATCAGTCGCCCCTCTCTCTTATCAGCAGACGAATCGGGGTGCCGGTCAGGTCGTAGGTCTCACGGATCTGGTTTTCGAGATACCGCTGGTAGCTGAAATGGAACAGCTCGGCGCTGTTGCAGAAGCAGACGAAGGTGGGCGGCTGGGTGCTTGCCTGCGTCATATAGTAGATCTTCAGCCGCTTGCCCTTATCGCTGGGCGGCTGCACCCGTGCCGTGGCATAGCTCAGCAGGTCGTTCAGGCGTCCGGTGGGGACGCGCAGCTTGGAATTCGCCGCCACCTCATTGATGAGGGGGAACATTTTATCCACCCGCTGACCGGTCTTGGCGCTGATGAAAAGGAACGGCACATAGCTCATAAAGCTGAAATCCACCTTCAGCTTATCGGTGTATTCCTTCATGGTCTTATCGTCCTTTTCCACAGCGTCCCATTTGTTCACGCAGACGATGCACGCCTTGCCCTGCTCGTGGGCATAGCCGGCAATCTTGCTGTCCTGCTCGGAGAAGCCCTCCACCGCGTCGATAAGAATGATCGCCACATCGCAGCGGTCTACCGCCATATAGCTGCGCAGCACGCTGTACCGCTCAATGGCGTCCTCCACCTTTGCCTTGCGGCGGATCCCGGCGGTATCAATGAAGATGTACTTGCCGTACTCGTTTTCAATGGCGGTATCGGTGGCGTCGCGGGTGGTGCCGGCAATATCGCTGACAATGACCCGCTCCTCTCCGGCAAGGTAGTTGATGAGCGAGCTTTTGCCCACGTTGGGCTTGCCGATGACGGCAACCTTGGTGTATTCCTCAGGGTACTCGGTGCGGTTTTCCCAGTTGATCTTTTCCATGCAGGCGTCCAGCAGATCGCCGGTGCCGTGCCCGTGGACAGAGGAAACGGGGTAGGGGTCGCCTAAGCCCAGGTTATAGAATTCGTAAAAATCGGGGGGGACATCGCCCAGCGCGTCGCATTTGTTGACGCACAGCACCACCGGCTTGCCGCACTTCTGCAGCATATGGGCAATGTCGGCATCGTTGGCGGTCACGCCGCTTTTCAGGTCTACCACAAAGATGATGACATCGGCGGCGTCAATGGCGATCTGCGCCTGCATGCGCATTTTGGAGAGCATCAGGTCATCGGCTTTCGGCTCGATGCCGCCGGTATCCACCAGCATAAATTCCCGTCCGCACCATTCGCCGGGGGCGTAAATGCGGTCACGGGTCACACCGGGGGTGTCCTCCACAATGGAGAGCCGCTGACCGGTGAGCTTATTGAACAGGGTGGATTTACCGACATTCGGCCGCCCCACGATGGCAATAAGCGGTTTGGACATATCCAGTCACTTCCTTTCGGGTGGAATGAGCAGAGAAAAGTGGAGTTTTCGGTCAAGCCTTTTGCAAAAGGCTTGCAGTTTCCAAAGATGGCGTCTTTGTTCGCTCTCCGTGGAGAGCGAAATGCTTTTTCCGGAGGGCGCTCCGAAAGGGGGTTGAATTGTCGGGACGATCCGGTGGATCGTTCCGACAAGAGGGGGAACCCTGCAAGAGAGGGTTCCCCTCTTGCCAGGGTTATCTGTAAAGTTATCTTCCGCTGAGTAAGCGGAAATAGCCTGTGCTGTTGACCGAAAGCTTTTACATTACCTCCGGCGCGGTGATCTTTAAGAGAGAGAGAACGTTCTCCAGCACCGTTGCCGTGGCGCGGCACAGGGCAGCACGGGCGGCGCAGACGGCGTGATCCTCACACTTTACCCGGCAGTTCTGGTAGAACTTGTGGTAAAGCGCCGCCACCTCCATGGCATAACGGGTCATGCGGGCAGGGTCGTAATACTTCGCTGCCGCCACGATCTCATCAGGCAGCTGCCCCAGCTTGCGGCACAGCTCCCGCTCCTCCGGCGTTGTCAGCAGGCTCAGGTCGGCATTCCGGATTTCCTCCTCAGTCAGCCCATCCGCCAGCACCAGCTTCAGCACCGAGCAGATGCGGGCATGCGCATACTGCACGTAGTAAACAGGGTTATCGCTGCTCTGCTGTACTGCTAAATCCAGATCAAAGTCAAAGGTCGCATTCGGCTCCCGCATATTGAAGAAGAACCGTGCGGCATCGATGGGGACATCGTCCAGCAGGTCGGTCAGCGTCACGGCTCTGCCGCTTCGCTTGCTCATGCGGTAGGGCTGCCCGTCCTTCATCAGGCGCACCAGCTGCATCAGCACAATATCCAGCCGGTCGCCGTCCAGACCCACCGCGTCCATGGCGCCCTTCAGGCGGGCAACATGACCGTGGTGGTCGGCGCCCCAGATATTGATGACACGGTGAAAACCGCGCTCGGCAAACTTGTTGTAGTGGTAGGCAATATCGGCGGCAAAGTAGGTAGGCACGCCATTGGCGCGCACCAGCACGTCGTCCTTCAGCTCGGCAATCTCAGCCTCGGAAAGCGGCTTGCCGGCTTTTTCTGCCTTTTCGGTCATCATCTTGATGTTATTGTACCACAAGGCGCCCTCTTTTTCGTAAGCCCAACCGTTTTCACGCAGCTTTTCGCAGATCGCGGCGACCTTGCCCTCCTGATGCAGCACACTTTCCCGGAACCACACATCATAGTGGATACGGTACCGTCCCAGATCCCGTTCCAGCGCTGCGATATTCAGCGGCAGAGCATAGTCCACCAGTGCCTGCCGGCGCTCCTCCTCGGGAGCGTTTACATACTTATCGCCGTACAGCTTTGCAAACTCCCTTGCATGATCCAGAATATCCATGCCCTGATAGCAGTCCTCGGGCAGGGGGTGCTTTTCCTCCCCTTCAAAAAGCTGGAGATACCGCACCGAAAGGGAGGCGCCGAACTTGTTGATCTGGTTGCCGGCGTCGTTGACATAGAACTCGCGGGTCACATCATGACCGCTCCATTCCAGTGCCGCCGCCAGGCAGTCGCCGATGGCGCCGCCGCGGGCATTGCCCATGTGCATGGGACCGGTGGGGTTGGCGGAAACGAATTCTACCATCACCTTTTCGTTATTGCCGTAGTCGCTGCGCCCATAGTGCGCACCCTTTTCCAGCGCCTCCGCAGCCAAGGAGCCGAACCACTCCTGCTTCATGTAAAAATTGATGAAGCCGGGACCGGCGATCTCGCAGTGCTCCACCGGCAGCTCACCAAAATCAAAGTGATCCGTTAGCGCCGCAGCGATTTTTTGGGGGGCGCTGCGCATGGCGCGGGCGTTCACCATGGCGGCATTGGTGGAAAAATCGCCGTTTTTGGGATCGGCGGGAATTTCCACCACATAAGAGGCAGGCTCGGCATCGGGCAGCAGCCCCTTGGCGGCTGCTGCGGCAAAGGCGGCACGAACCACGCGGGAAAGTCCCTGCCGGGTTTCATCAAAGCGGGAAATCATAGTTGCAATTCTCCTTAATGTATAATTATCTGTTTGTTTACAATTCGGAATTTCCGAAAAGGTCGGGGTTCACGCCCGCAGGGCAAGCCGCCGCAGGCGGCTTCGGCGGTCGCAGACCGCCGGTTCCGGCGCAGCCGGAACGCCCTGCGGGCGCATTTACCCAGCCTCTGCACAAACCAAAGCGGAGGAGCGGAGCATCTGCCGACCCTTACCGCGGAATGACTGTAACATAAACATCATTTTCACTTACCAGCGTGGTGTTCACGTCCAGCGAATAGTGGAATTCCAGCGTGCCGCCGGTCTCGTCCAGCTCTGCCTCAATACGGCTGCCGTTGACCCCCAGAATGATGGTGCCGCAGCCGGTATCATAGGTACACTGGTGGCGCTTGCCCTCTTCTACAATCAGTTGGGAGCGGACCTCGCCGGTGCGCAGCAGAATGACCTGCCCTTTTTCGGGGTCGTACCGCAGCGAGGTGTGACAGCCGCCGTAGCCGGTGGCATCGCTTTCCTCATAGCGGAGGAGCCGACGGGTGCCGTGAGCGGAAAAACGCCCGCCGGTCACCAGCTCCACCACATCTTCGTCACCCTCCACCCGCTGTATGCCGCGGACGATGACGGTGCAGTTTTCCTGATCGGTATTCATGGGGCGTTCCCTCCCTTCGCGGCGGTAAAATCAAAATACGGTAAACGGCTCGTCCCTTTCCACCAAACCGCGCGGCACGGTGGAAAAAGGCAAGGCGAAGTTTTCAGATCAAAGGCTCGGATAGTGCCTCCGACGGCAGCAGCCGCGGGGCAAAATCCTCCCCCAAAAGGCGGCAGGCAGTCAGCCGCGCCGCCTCCGGCGGCAGGGCGGTAAAGCAGTAGGTCTCGGCGGCGGGGGGCTTGTCCTCCGCCAGCAGTCCCGCCGCAGAAAGCGATTCGGCGGCGGCTTTGGCGGCTTCGGCGGCACAGTCGATGAGGGTGACGCCCTCCCCCAGCACTGCGGCAAAGGCGGCGGCGGCAAGGGGGTAATGGGTGCAGCCCAGCACCACGGTATCCACGCCGTTCTGCAAAAAGGGCCGGCAGTATTCCGCCACGGCTTCGGCAAGCGCCGGAGCTTCGGGGGTCATGCCGCTTTCCACCATCGGCGCCAGCTTGGGGCAGGGGACGGCAGTAACTGCCGTACCGGTCTGTTTTTCTATCTCGGCGGCAAAGCGACCGCTGCGTACCGTAGCGGCAGTTGCCGCCAGACCCACCTTGCCGCTGCGGGTGGCACAGGCGGCAGCGGCGGCAGCAGCCGTCACCACATCAAAGCAGGGAACAGGCAGGCGGCACAGCGTTTCGCCGGCATTACAGCTGATGGTGCCGCAGGCGGCAATGAGTGCCTTGACATTCTGCTGCAGCAGCCAGCCGGTCAGCTCACCGGTAAAGCAGTCAATTTCTTCGGCGCTGCGGCTGCCGTAGGGCATACGGGCGGTATCGCCCAGATATAGGATCGGCTCCGACGGCAAAAGACGCCGCAGAGCGCGCACGGCGGAAAGCCCGCCAATGCCGGAATCAAAGATCCCTATGGGTCGGTTATCCATGGGCAGCGCCTCCTTTCCTCGGTAGAATGTGAAGTCTATGCGGGTTAAAATGGGAGAAATCCTCCGTAGCGGGCGGCATTTTATCGGCGGCGAAGCCGCGCCGCTCGCCGTCGGGTCGCCCCGCCGGTGCCGGTGCGACCCTCCCCCGCTTGGCGGCTTCGCCGCCTCGTTCGGTTGCTTTCGGCAGGATTACCGCTCCTCCAGCGCCAGCTCAATGAGCCGGTCAAGGAGCCGGGGGTAGGTGTAGCCGCTTGCCATAAACAGCTTGGGGAACATGCTGATATTGGTAAAGCCCGGCAGGGTGTTGATTTCGTTCAGGCGAATGGTGCCGTCCGGCAGGGCAAAGAAATCCACACGGGAAAGCCCCCGGCAATCCAGGGCACGGTAAGCCTTTACCGCCGTGCGGCGGATCAGCTCGGTCTGCTCGGCGGGAATACGGGCGGGGATAAAAAGCCGGGTGGAGCCATCAAGATATTTGCCCTCATAGTCGTACATTTCCCGCACCGGCACGATCTCTCCGATCACATCACTTGCTACGGCGTTATGGTGGTTGCCCATCACGGCACATTCTACCTCGGCGCCATTGATGGCTTCCTCAATCAAAACCTTGTAATCATAGCGCAGCGCCGTTTCCATGGCGACCTTCAGCTCGGCGGCATCGGCGGCACGGCTGACCCCGACCGAGGAGCCGAGATTGACCGGCTTGACAAAAACGGGGAAGCCCAGCTCCTGTCCGACACGCTCGGCAAGCTCCGCTTCGGTGGGGACTTCGCCCCGATAAACGGTAAAGCCCTTTGCGGTGGGGATACCGGCTTCGGCGAACAGCCGCTTGGCGATATCCTTATCCATGCAGTTGGCACTGCCGGTGACGCCGCAGCCCACATAGGGCAGCTTTGCCAGCTCCAGCAGTCCCTGCACGGTGCCGTCCTCGCCGTTCATGCCATGCAGCACGGGGAACACCACATCGACCCGTACCGGCAGCCAGTCCCCGGCATTCTGCACCAGCAGACCATGGTGTGCCGGTACCGGAGAAAGCAGGCAGGGGGTCAGCGCGTCGCTCTGCTCCCAGCGTCCGTCGGTGATGAGGGAGAGCTCGCCGGAATAGAGGAACCATTCCCCACGGCGGGTAATGCCGACCGGCAAGATATCGTATTTTTCTTTATCCAGCTCCCGCAGCACGGAGGTAACGGAAAGCTGGGATACATCGTGTTCGGTAGAAGCGCCGCCGAACAGTACGGCAACGGTCAATTTCGGGCTTGACATCAGGCAAAAACCCCTTTCCAAAACTGTGGAATAATACAGCTTATCATACCACATTTTTATGCGCGGTGCAACTGATATATCTCCGGTTCCTGCGGGCGCGGGCGGGCGCGCGTAACGCGCATGACTTATTCGGTTTTCAAGGTGCGGTTGGGGAAGCCCTCATTTTCTCGATGGGGCTTGGATTGACAGGTGACCCTCGGTTTTTGTCGGGGGCAAGTCGCTCGATTTGATTATTTACCGGTAAAGAGAAGTCCTCCCACTAATACGGACGAAATCGACTAAATTTGCAGTGAAAGTGTTGAATTCGCACAAAGTTTCATAGAAAGTTTACGGGTTTGGGAAATGGTAGGAGATTTGGGAGTATAAAAAACCCTCCCTGTGTAAGGGAGGCTTGGGGTTTAGCGGGTCGCGGGGAGTGGGTGCGGAGCCGAGCGCCGCCGGTGGCGGATACAGCGAGGCGGACGGAGTGGGAACCAATTTTGCTACGCCGTGCGGCAGTCCACAGCCCACCCTGCGATCACTCCGCCGGAAACGCTGCGCGCAGGCAGGCAAGGGAGACCTCCGAGAGGTAGTAGCCGCCCTGACCGGCGGTGCCATCCAGATAGACGCAGTACACCGGTATTTCGTCCCGACGCGCCAGTGTGCCCAGCGCGGTGCGGCGCTCCAGATAGTCCAGAAGGGTCAGATCGCCGGCGCTGTTTTGTAGCAGGTGAGTCACCAGCTCCTCGCCGCTTTTGGTCAGCACGGCGGGCAGGTGACGCAGCACCAGCGCTTTGATCAGCTCGGCGGCACGGTCGCTGCGGCGGGCGGGATCGGCGGGCAGGGGCAGCACCAGCAGATCGGCAAGCGCTTCGCCATCGAGGGAATAGCGACCGGCGGGGAAGGTGATGCGACCGCCGGGGGCGTCCTCCGCCAGCGAGATGGGCAGGGTATAGGGCAGCGGTCCGCACTGCTCCATCACGGCGGCAAGCTGCTGCCGATCCTGACGGACGGTGCGATGAATGGGGATCTCCAGCCACTCGGCAAGGACGGCTTGCAGATAAGCCGCGCCACCCTGCCGCCAAGCCTCCGCTAAAGTACCCTCGCCGGCGGAGGTGCGCCAGACGGCCTGCGGCGGGAGGGCTGCCACCTGCACGGCGATGAGATCCGGCTGGAACGAGACAAGGGCGCAGACCGAAAGCTCCTGTTCCCCGCCAATGCCGAGGGCAAGGACGGTGAGCCGTGAGCTTTCATCGGGGAGGAGGGGGCTTTCCGGCTCCGGCAGCTCCGACCGGGCGGGGCGGCTGATGAGCAGCCAGCCCAAGCCGAACACCACTGCCGCCGCGGCAAGCGAGACGGTAAAAACGCGCCAGAATTCGGCGGCGCGGGAATGGGAATGTTTCATGGGACACCTCCGAGGGGGAAAGTGCGATACGCCCGCAGGGCGCCCGACCGCCCCTGTGGGGCGGTCGGGCAGGTTCGCGGGGGCGGCGCCGCCGCCCCCGCGACCGGCGGCGCCGCAGGCGCCGTGCTCTGCGGGCGTTATCCGAGCCCTGCACCGAGGACCCGAGCTGTAAAAAGTATGGTCGGGGAGGGCGGCGGTCATGCAAAAAAGCGCTGAAATACAGGGAAAAATGCAAACCAAGGCTTGACAAGGGGGCGGGAAGTCCCTATAATATTTTTGTGTCCGTCCAAGGGAGGGGGCAGTGCGCCCTTTTTTAACGGGCGGCAACCCCTATTTTGCAGCGGGGATCTCCCCGAAGAAAAGGAGAGAGGCACCGTGAAGCTTGACCTGAACCGTGTACTGGAGCTGCCGGGAGAAGCCGATGTGGTAACGGCTGATGTGGACCTGACAACCGTAAAACACGCAGGGAAGCCCTTATTCACGGCGCCCGTAAAGGTGACCGCCAAGGCGGTGAACCGTGCCGGTGTAGTTACACTCGATTGCACCTACCGGTTTACGCTGGAGGTTCTGTGCGACCGCTGTCTGGCTCCGCTGGAGCTGCCCGTAGACCGCACCGTGAGCCATACGGTAGTGCGGACGGTAAACGGAGAAGATGATGAGACCTTTTTGGTGGCTGAGGACGGATTTGTAGAGCTCCTAGAGCTCGCTACCAACGATATCCTGCCGGAGCTGCCCCAGCGCTACCTGTGCCGTGAGGACTGCAAAGGGCTGTGCCCCACCTGCGGAAAAAACCTGAACGAGGGATCCTGCGCCTGCAAGCGGGAAAGCGGCGATCCCCGACTGGACGCCTTGCGCCGGCTGCTGGAAAACTGAGACTTGACAAAAACAAAATGAAATAATCGTAGGAGGAAAATAAGATGGCAGTACCGAAGAGAAAAAGCTCGAAAGCAAGAAAGAACAAAAGACGCAGCAACGTGTGGAAGCTGGACGCTCCCGCTATGTGCCGCTGCACCCAGTGCGGCTCCTTTAAGCTGCCCCACCGTGTATGCCCCACCTGCGGCTACTACAAGGGCGTAGAGGTCATCAAGGTAGAGGACTGATCCCGCCGACCCCGATAAAAGCACACACCCCCGATGGCAAGATGCTGTCGGGGGTGTTTTTATGTCCAAAGAAGCGCAGAGAGACAGACCAAGCCCGAATTAAAACTTTGCGACGCCGTTAGGCGGCAGCAAACTAAGCCATTAGCTTCTGCTTCCCACCTACTCGGAGGGAGGATAGTCAGTAAAAGCCGGAGCTAAGGGGGAACCCTCTCTTGCAGGTCGCGGCAGCGTTACGCTCTGCCGCCGCCCGCAGGGGGCAACAAAAATTCTCCACCCCCAAGACAGGCGGAGGTGGAAAAAGCGATCATAAAGTTTTAGCCGGCGGTCATTCATCGCGGTGGACGACCATGTTCCAGCAGGTTTGGCGGAAGGTGATCTTATTCTGCTTGGCGATCTCATCGAGAACCCGGCAGGTCGCCAGCGAGATGGAAAGGTAGCCCTCATTGCCGCTGCGGCGCTTGATCATCGAGATGAAAGCGTCCAGCTCGGCGTAAAGGGGCGAGGTGTCGTCCTCGATGGGAATGGGCTTCGGCTCCTGCCCGCGCAGACAGAGGGTGAGGGGAGACATGGTATCCCACTTGCCGATGAGGATAGCGCCCTTTTCTCCCTCGATGGCGGAGGGCAGGGGGCTGTCCGCGATTTTGCTCCAGCGCCAGTCGGCAAGGAAGGTGGGGTACTGTGCCAGCGCCGCGCCCTGTGCCTCGAACTCCCCAATTTTGTTGCAGCAGGAAAGGACTTTCTGCGGCTCGCCAGCCATGGCAATGGTGGGGGCAATGCAGTAAACGCCGAGATCGGCGACGGCGGCATTGTTAAGGCGGGCATCAAAGGCATTGGGTCGACCGCCGGCAAGGTAGCTGTCGTACCGGCTGGAGTACTGGCAATAGCCCGCCGTGATGCGGCGCAGGGCGCCGATCTCCGGAATGAGCTGATGCAGTTTGGCGAAGCCGGGGGCAAACAGGGTGCGCATACCCTCCAGCAGAATGACATGACTGTTGTGTGCCTGAAGCACCATGCCGTCACAGTCGATGTAGGTGGTCGCCATCGGCTTTTCGCAGAGAATGTGTTTGCCGGCTTTCATCAGGGTGATCGCCTGCTCCGCATGGCAAAGGTTGGGGCTGGCGATATAGACGGCGTCCACCTCGCCGCAGGCGGCAAGCTGGGCAAGGTCGGTGAAAGTGAGGACGGCGCCCCACTGGGCGGCGAACTCGGCGGCACGCTCCGCGGTACGGGAATAAACAGCGGTGAGCCTGAAATCGGGGTGCTTCTGCGCTTCGGTGAGGAACTGCTCGACGATGGCGCCGGAGCCGATGGTGGCAAAACGGATCATGGGAAATCCTCCTTGGTCAGATTGGTGGGGGAATAGGGGCAGGGTCGGTGCGAAGGGGGGAGGCGGGGCGCAGCCCGCCCGCCGGAGGCGGGCGCCACGAGCGAAGCTCGTGGCTTTCGGCGGAGCCGAAAGGGGCTGCGCCCCGATCCCGCCCTTTGCGGAAAGTACGATGGAAAAAACAAAGATCAGCCCAACGGCGGCGTCAAACCCAAGAGGGCATCTAAGAGGTCGGCGCCGTCCATACCGGCAACAAAAACGGCGGTTTGCAGTGCTTCGGCAACATCGTAGGGGGTGCGGTCATCAAGAAATTTATCTTTTTCGTCCCGCAGCATGATCTCCGGTATAATGAGACCTTCGTAAAGCGGTTTATCGCGGAGATATTCGATGATATCCCGACCGCAGACCAGCCCCGTGACATTGACTCCGCCGCCGAAGGTGATATTCGGTATGCCGTAAACGGTGATTTGCCGATGAGGAAACTTGTCCTTTGCCGTTTCCAAAAGCTCCCGCAAAAGCGGTGCGGCAGCTTCTCCGGTGGCAAGGGCAAAGTGGCTCTCCTCCTCGTCGCCGTCCTCCATGGCAAGGGCGGAGGCGAATTCATCGCGCAGGAGAGCGGTGGTGCCCACTCCGTTGCCCAGCTGGTCAAAGTCCTCATAGTAGCCGTAGTCCGGCAGGGGCAGCCCGGCGATGAGGTACAGCTCATCGGCGCAGAATGCGACGCGGCTACCGTGGCGGCGCAGCATCTCCTCCCCGAATTCATCGGCAATGCGGATACAATCGGCGGCTTCGGCTGGGGTCATCATGCGCAGGGGATACAGCCCCTCCCGATGTCCGGTGAGTCCCACCGGCACCAGCGCGATGCTCTGCACCTCAGGGGCGTATTCCCCCAGATCCCACAGGCTGCGGCGAAGCTGCTCGCCGTCATTGAGCCCCGGACAGATAACGATCTGGGCGTTGATGCGGATATGATGGGCTGCCAGCTGCGGGATATACTTGAGCACCTCGCCGCTGCGGGGGTTTTTCATCAGCTCGACCCGCAGCTCGGGGTCGGTGGCATGAACCGAAATATTGATGGGGCTGATGTGCATTTTGATGATGCGGGCAATATCCTCATCACTCATGTTGGTGAGGGTGACATAGCTGCCGAACAGAAAGCTCATGCGGCTGTCGTCATCTTTGAAGTAGAGGGTTTCCCGCATACCCTTGGGAAGCTGATCGACAAAGCAGAACACGCATTTATTGGCGCAGTGGTGCTGCCGATCCATGAGATAATCGGTAAATTCCAGACCCAGCTCGTCATATTCCGCCTTTTTAATGTGGAAGGAGAGGAGCTTGTCCTCCCGCTCCACCTCGACGGTGAGGGCGGTATCGATCATGTAGAAGCGGTAATCCAGCACGTCGCGAATGATATTGCCGTTGATGGTGAGGAGCCGGTCGCCGGCATGGATACCGGCTTTTGCCGCGGGGGTATGGGGGGTAACGCTATCGATAAGAACAGGCATTTTGATTTTATCTCCGGATCAGATCAGATTTTATATTCGAGGAAAACGAGCTCCTCCGGTATTTTGCCCTGAAAAAGCACTTCGGCGCGTCCGCAGAGCGAAAAGCCGCATTTTTGGTATAGGGTGGCGGCGGGCAGGTTGCCTGCCCAAGTATCCAACCGGATCACAGTGCAGCCCATGGCGGCAGCCTGCTGCTTGATAAGGGAAACGCAGGCTTTCCCCAGTCCTTGACCGGCAAGGGAGGGCGGAATGCAGAGGGTATGGACGACCAGCACCTGCTCCGGCTGGGCGGGATATTGCCAGTCAATTCGGGTGTAAAAGTCGTCCTGACAGTGATTGAGAATGACACTGGCAACCACCGCTCCCTCCCGCTCCAGTACCCACAGCGTGCCGGCGGTAAGGGCATCGGCGGCGGTGCGGCGGGTGGGGTAGACCCCCAGCGACCAGTTGGTGGTGCTGTGACCGGTGGCAGCTTCGTGAGTGAGCAGCGCGGTGTAGTGGCTTTCGATGGTATCAAGATCAGCGGGACGGGCGGGACGCAGCAGCATGGGAAACTCCTTTATTGAACGAGGTAATAGAGAAACAGGGCGACGGCGCAGGCAAAGGCGACTGATTGCAGCACCGTGACAAAGCGGGGCACCCGCCGGACGCTGAGGATCAGTGACAGCATGGTGAAGATGGCGGTGATGAGGTAGAGGAGGGTCATGGGGCGGCTCCTTTCGGGACATTAGGTGAGAGAAAAAGCTGGGAAAGCGCCCGCAGGGCGCTCCGTCCAAAGGACGGAGCCTGCGGCGAAGCCGCAGAGCCGCCGTTGGCGGCTGCCCTGCGG
>CAKSYU010000040.1 GCA_934524965.1 uncultured Angelakisella sp. | reverse complement strand
TTACCCGCCAGATCTTCGCGGATATGGGGCTTACCATCGCTTACTCGCTGGGCGCCAGCCTGCTGGTCGCCCTTACGCTGGTGCCTGCCCTTTCGGGCAAGATCCTCACCCGCGATACCGCCGGCGAAAAGTCCAACCGCCTTTTGAACCGCATGATCGCGGGCTACGAAAAGCTGCTGCGCCGCGTCCTGCGGCACAAAGCCCCCGTCCTGCTGGGCGCGGTGGCGCTGCTTATCGTCAGCGCGCTGCTGGCGGTCAGCATGGGCACCGCCTTTATGCCGGAAATGGATAGCCCGCAGGTCTCGGTCTCCATCGAGATGCCGGAGGACGCCACCCAAAGCGAAAGCTGGGCGATGTGCGATGCCGTGCTGGAGCGGATCCTCACCGTGGAGGGTGTGGATACCGTCGGCGCCATGGAAGGACAGAGCATGATGAGCATGGGCAGCAGCCTTTCCATCTATGTGCTGCTGGGCGATGACCGCAGCGCCACCAGTCAGGAAATCGCAAAGCAGATCGAGGCGGCCTGCGCCGGCTTGGACTGCACTGTTACCGCCAACGGCTCCACCATGGATATGAGCATGATGACCGGCAGCGGGATACAGCTTTCTGTGACAGGCGACGACATGGATACGCTGCGCGCCGCCGCCACCGGACTTGCCGAAACGCTCTCCACCGTGAAGGGGATCGCCTCAGTCAGCGACGGGCAGGAGGAGAGCAGCACCGAGGTGCGTATTGTTGTGGATAAGGCAAAGGCCGTCCGGTATAACCTGACGGTGGCGCAGGTGTACCAGCAGGTTGCCGCTGCGGTTCTTTCCCAAACTACTGCCACCTACATCACCGTGGAGAATAACGATCTGCCCGTAGTGGTCGTGCCGGATCAAAGCGGGATCACCACGCGGGAAACGCTGGAGGAGCTGCGGATCACCGGCACAAAGGATCAGGAGGACTGCGAGGTGCGCCTTTCCGAGATCGCCACAGTTACCGAAGCTGCCTCTGCTGCCTCCATCAGGCGGGAAAATCAGGCGCGCACCGTTACCGTTTCCGCTCAGATCGCCGATGGCTATAATATCGGACTGGTCAGCCGCGAGGTGGAAAAGCTGCTGGCAGATTACGAGATGCCGGAGGGCTGCTCCTATATCATTGAGGGTGAAAACGAAATGATCACCTCCACCATGAGCGACCTTACGCTGATGATTGTGCTTGCCGTTGCATTCATTTATCTGATTATGGTTGCGCAGTTCCAGTCGCTGCTTTCGCCGTTCATTGTGCTGTTTACGATTCCGTTGGCATTTACCGGCGGTCTGCTGGGGCTGTGGATCACCGGCAAGGAGCTTTCGGTCATTGCCATGCTGGGCTTTTTGATGCTCGCCGGCGTTGTTGTCAATAACGGCATTGTGTTTGTGGATTACGCCAACCGGCTCCGGCAGGAGGGTATGGCGCGCACCGAGGCTCTGATACAGACCGGACGCGACCGGATCCGTCCCATTTTGATGACCGCAATGACCACCGTTTTCGGCTTGATCACCATGGCGCTGGGGCTGGGTGCCGGCGGCGATATGCTTCAGCCGCTCGCCATCGTCACCATCGGCGGTCTTGCCTACGCCACGTTGCTCACCCTGTTCATCGTTCCCGCCATTTACGATATTTTCCTGAAGAAGGACCCCAAGAAGATCGTTATCGAGGAGGTAGAAGAAGTATGAAGCTGCCGGAGAAAAAAGCCGCGGTGTTCCGCGCGGTGCTGGGACTGCTGCGGCAGGGACGCCCGCTGGGAGACTTGAAGGTTTCCGAGATCGCGGAAGCCGCCGGCATCGGCAAAGGCACGGTGTACGAATATTTCCCCTCGCGGGAGGAGCTTTTGCGGGACGCCATGCAGTACAGCCGCGCGCAGGGCTTTTCGGAGCTGCACGACGCCATTTCCGGCGCCGAGGGCTTTGAGGCGCGTTGGCAGGTCATCGAGGTCACGGCACGCCAGCTTCTGGAGTGCAGCTCGATCTTCTTTTCGCAGGTGCCCTCCATGGGCTTTCCGCAGGCGGCGCTCTACGATATCTGCGGCGGACCGCAGGAGCGTGCCGATACCCGCCGCATGATCGGCGAGATCATGACCTGCCTGACCGCCGCTGCCGTGGCGGAGGGACTTGCCCCCCGTATGCCGGCGCCGGAATACCTTGCCATGACCGGCGTGGGCTGCATTTCCGGCTTCCTGCTGCGCTGCGCCCTTTCGGAGGATCAGCAGCGGGAGATCCCCGCCGCCCTTGCCGATACCCGGCGGCTGTACCTTGCCGCTCTGCAATAAAATATGCGGGCACCCCTCCGCTGCGCTTCGGTCAGCCCTCGCCGCTCTGGTGCGCCCGCCCCGCCGCCGTTTCGCGCCCCTCCGGACGCGAAACGGCGGCTTTTCTGTTCTTTGCAAAAACCTGCCGCAAACAAATTTGCACTCTTTCTCATTTTGCGGTATGATATGACCAGAATAAGCACAAGACCCCCACAAAGAGAAGGGAGGACGCCCCGATGAAACGATGCCTTTATCCGCTGCTGCTGGCGCTTCTGCTGCTGGTCGGCTGCGGTGAACCCGCGCAGCAGCCGGAGCCGCAGGAATCCATGACCTCACCCATGACGGCGGATCATTCCCTGTGGCAGCAGGAGCCGTACTATGTCCTGCAATTCAATATGGATTCCGTCATCAGCAACGCGCCGTCGGCTGCGGCTTCCTCCTCCCGCGTCGTGCTTTCGCAGGGGGGCACCTACCTGCTCAGCGGCACGCTGGAGGACGCCCAGCTCGTCCTTGATGTTCCCGCGGGCGAAACGGTGCGGCTGGTGCTGCGCGGCGTGGATATGCACTCGGAGCACGGACCCGTCATTCTCTCCAAGGGCGGCTGCACCGTGGTGCTGGTGCTGGAGGACGGCACCGAAAATACCCTCACCGACGGCAAAAGCTACCTCTATACCGCCACCGCCAAGCAGGATGCCGCCGTCAGCGTGGAGGGCGACCTGCTGCTCACCGGCGGGGGCAGCCTTACGGTAGATGCCGCGCACTACGATGCCATTCTCAGCCGCGGCGCGCTGGTCATGGCGCAGGGCAATGTCACCGTCACCGCCTGGCGGGACGGACTCATCGGCAGTAAAAGCCTGACCGTCAGCGGCGGTCGGCTTTCCGTCACCAGCGGCGTTGCAGCCCTCTCCGTCCCCGCGCAAAAGTCCGGTCAGGGCGATCTTACCCTCTCCGGCGGTCAGGTAACGCTTATCAGCGGCGGCGATGGCGCCGCGGCGGCAGGCACGCTTTCCGTCACCGGCGGCGAACTCCTCATCGTCAGCGGCGGCGGCAGCGAAAACCGCAGCTATGGCGAAAACAGCGAAAGCTGGGGGCTGTGGGGCGGTCTGCCGCGGCAGTCCCCGCAGGAGGGCGAAGAGCCCCTGCTGCCGGAGCGGGAGGCCCCGGTCGCCGATAGCGCGCACGGGCTTTCCGCCGGCAAATCCATGCAGCTTTCCGGCGGCGCCGTCACCCTCGATTGCAGCGATGCCGCCCTGTATTCCGCCGGAGCGCTCCAGCTTTCCGGCAGCACCGTCACCGTCTCAGGCGGCGATACCGCCCTGTCCGCGCAGGGGCAGCTTACCCTCTCCGCGGGTGATGTCACCGTCCTTACCGCCCGCCGCGGCACAGAGGCGGAGGGTATGACCGTCAGCGGCGGCACCCTCTCCATCTCCTCGGCGGAGGAGGGACTTGTCCTCTCCGGCGGCTACCCCGCGGAGGAGACCGGGACCCCCAGCGATGCCCGCCGTATGACCGTCACCGGCGGTACCCTCTCGGTGCGCAGCGGCACCCATGCCGCCGATATCGCCGGCTCCCTGTTCCAGTCGGGCGGCACCGTGCTGCTCGGCTCCGGTCGGGAGCAGAACCCCCTGCGCTGCACCGCGGCGCGGGTCAGCGGCGGTACGCTGCTTGCCGCGGGTTATCTGCCGGAGGGATTTGGGCTTTCCGGCGGTCTGCCTCATGTCGGTGTAGAGCTGTGGCTCACCGGCGGTCGCCCCCTCACCGTCACGGCGGCAGGGGAGAGCGCCCCGCTCATCACCTTCACACCGGAAACCTCGGTGGGTTATGTCACCCTCATCAGCGACGAACTGGAATATGGCGTCACCTACTACCTTGTCTCCGGCAGCGCCCGCATCGGCGTCACACCGGAATAAAAATCAAAGCCCCTGCCGTCTTTCTCGGCAGGGACTTTTCCTTATCTGCTTTTGCTCACTCCTCAAATACCGTCTCCACCACCCGCGCGCATTCCGGCGGGGAATATCGCCAGCGCCGCAGCACCCCCTCGATAAGGAAATACTGCACCGGCTGCGGGGAATAGGGCGCGTCAAAGGCGTCCACGATGATGAGCTTGATCTTCATTTTCTCCGGCAGGATACTCTTGATATACACTCCCGCGTGCTGTCCGGCGCGTACCCCCTCGCACGGCTCCGCCAGCCCCGCCAGGTTCGGGGTCAGCTCCACAAATACCCCGTAATCCTCCACACTGCGGATAATGCCTGCCACCGTCTCGCCGGGCAGGAACAGCTCGGCGTTCTCCGCCCATGTGCCTAAAAGCTCCTTGTGGGAAAGCTGCACCCGCCCCTCCGGCTCCACCGCCTTTACCACCGCGTAGATATGCTCCCCCACGGCAAAGCGGTCGCGCGGGTGGCTGATGCGGGAGACCGAGATCTGGTCGATGCTGATGAGCGAGGGCAGCCCGCACCCGATATCCACAAAGCACCCGAAGTTCTCCAGATGCGTCACCCTTGCGGGAATGATCTCTCCGACCGTCAGCTGTTCTATGTATTCGCTGCGGCACCGCAGCTGCGCCGCCCGTCGGGAAAGTATGGGTCTCGGCGCCCCGCTTTCGTCATGTTCTATCGCCGTGATAAGAAAGCACACCGGCTTATTCACGCGGGAGATGATGGCGATATCCCGCACCGTCTGCTCTTTAATGCCCAGCGCGCCCTCCTCACGGGGGATCACCCCGCGGCAGCAGCCCATGTCCACGATCAGGTTGTGGCTGTAATCGCACAGCAGCGCCCGCCCCTCCAGTATCTGTCCGATGCGCATGGCGCTGCGCAGCGTTTCCTCGTTTTGCAGGTAATATCGGTTTTCCTCCGTCTCCAGCAGCTGCCCCTCCGGCACATAATATCCCATGCTTTACCCTCCTGTTTTGCCTGTTGCTTTATCTATATTCACCGCCCCGCGGCGCTATGACGGGGAAAACAAAAGCCTTTCCCTTCACACAAGCTGCTTAGCAATCCCAAAAGTATTTGCCTACTATCCCTATAGTCCCCCTCCTTTGAGGAGGGGACAGGGGTGGTGGTTCGCCATTCCGCGCTCCAGCGCGGCAGGCGATAAAAATGCGTCGCAGACACCCTATAAGCACCGTTTAGCCCACGCTTCGGGAAGCCGCCCTTTGGCTTTCCGAGCGGGCGTTCCGGTGCGTGGGGTCTCGGGGTACCCCCGAGCGTGTTTTGCATTAGGGGACCCCGACGGGTCGCACGACCCGTTGGGGAAAGGAGGAGCGGCGAAGCGGCGGAGGGTTGTCTATTCCGTAGGAATAGCGACCCGACATGAAGCGTAGCCCGCGACGACGCACACGAGCAAAAGGAAGTCCCCGCCGGATAGGCGTACAAATCAGAACCTTTTGTAAGGCTTTGCGACGCCGATAGGCGAGATGAAACTAAGCCTAAATAAGCTATTTTCACCTGCTCGGTGAAAGGAAAGTCAGCAAAAGCCCACAAGTAAAGGGGAACCCTCCCTTACAGGGCGCGGCAGCGCTGCTGATTTTGCCCTGCATGCAAAATCAGTATTTATTAAACGCGAAAGGAAACCCTGATGGTTTCCTTTCACACTATCTTTCCTTCCGAAGGAGCAAGTCCATTCAACCCCTTTCGGAGCGCCCTCCGGTATAGGGGTTTCGCACTCTGCGGAGCGCGACCAAAGGCTCTGCCTTTGGAAACCGCAAGCCTTTTGCAAAAGGCTTGACCGAAAATTTTATATATCGGTGTCTGCCGTTTTCCCCTCATTGCAAAATGTTTCCCCCCGTGGTATAATATAAAATCAATCATCACGGCAAAGGAGGCAAAGCCCATGGATGTCCGCGTCGGCGACATTTTGCAGATGAAAAAAAAGCACCCCTGCGGCGGCGATGAATTTACCGTCACCCGCAGCGGCATGGATTTCAAGCTCGTCTGCCGTACCTGCGGCAGGGAGGTCATGATCCCCCGTGTCAAGGCGGAACGCCATATCAAAAAGCTCACCCGCCCCGAGGAATAGCGCCCCTTATACAAACTATTTTTGTGTAAGGAGTATTTGTGATGCTTGAGGGACTTTTGGCGGCGCACCGCCGCTATGATGAGCTTTCCGTTCAGCTTTCCCAGCCCGATGCCGCCGCGGATCTGAACCGCTATCGGGCGCTGATGAAAGAATATAAGGAACTGGAGCCGCTCTCGCGGCAATACCTCGCCCTCGCCGCCGCCGAGGAAGCGCTGGCGGAGGCGAAGGAGCTGCTTTATTCCCACGATGCCGAGCTTTCGGCAATGGCGGCGGAGCAGAAAGCGGAAGCCGAGCAGGAGATCGCCCGTCTGACGGAGGAAGCCCGCCTTATGCTGCTGCCCCACGATCCCCGCGATGACCGCAGCGTCATCATGGAGCTGCGCGCCGGTACCGGCGGGGAGGAAGCCGCCCTCTTCGCGGCGGATCTCTACCGCATGTACAGCCTGTATGCCGCTGCCCGCGGCTGGCAGGTCGAGCTGATGAACGCGGGCGAGACCGAACTCGGCGGCTATCGGGAGATCGTTTTCTCGGTGGAGGGCGAAAAGGTGTTTTCCCGCCTTAAGTTCGAAAGTGGGATCCACCGCGTCCAGCGTGTCCCCGTCACCGATAGTCAGGGCAAAATACAGACCTCCGCCGTCACCATCGCCGTCCTGCCGGAAGCCGACGAGGTGGAGCTTTACATCGACCCCAAGGACTTAAAGATAGACACCTTCCGCTCCAGCGGCGCGGGCGGTCAGCACATCAATAAAACCGAATCCGCCATTCGCGTCACCCATCTCCCCACCGGTGTGGTGGTGGAGTGTCAGGACGAGCGCAGCCAGTACAAGAATAAAGACCGTGCCCTCAAGATCCTGCGCAGCCGCCTGCTGGAAGCGGCGGAGCAGGCACAAACCGAGGAGATCGCCGCGGATCGCCGCCGTCAGGTCGGTTCAGGCGACCGCAGTGGGCGGATCCGCACCTACAATTTCCCCCAGAACCGCGTCAGCGACCACCGTATCGAGCTGACGCTCTATCGTCTGGATGCCGTCATGGACGGCGACCTTGACCTGCTCATCGAGCCGCTTTTGGCGCGCGAGCAGGCGGAAAAACTGCAAAGCAGGGAGTAATCCGAACCATGGTAAAGACAGAACTTATCCGCATATTCGATCCCGAAGCGGACGCCGAGGGCGTTCTGCGCGCCGGCGATATCCTCCGGCACGGCGGGCTAGTCGCCATTCCCACCGAGACGGTGTACGGGCTTGCCGCCAATGCTTTTGATGAGACGGCGGTCAGGGCGGTCTATGCCGCCAAGGGCAGACCCAGCGATAACCCCATGATCGTCCACATCGCCGATCTTGACGCCCTTTCGGAGCTGGTCACGGAGGTGCCCCCCGCCGCCAGAATTCTGGCGGAGCACTTCTGGGCGGGACCCCTCACCATGGTACTGCCCCGCTCGCAAAAGGTGCCCCTCACCACCACCGGCGGGCTTCAGACCGTCGCCGTCCGTATGCCCGGCAATCCCATTGCCCGCGCCATTATCCGCGCGGCGGGCGTGCCGCTTGCCGCGCCCAGCGCCAACCGCAGCGGCAGCCCCAGCCCCACCACCTTCCGCCACTGCGTCGATGACCTCTGGGGTCTTGTCGATGCCATTGTGGAAAGTGAAGACTGCACCGTTGGCGTGGAATCCACCGTCGTTTCCTTCCTGCCGGACGGTACCCCGCAGGTGCTGCGTCCCGGCGCCGTCACCCCGGAGGAGATCCGGCGCTTTTGCGGCGATGTCGCCATCGCCGATGCCGTCCTACATATGCTCCCGTCAGATGCCGCCGCCCCCAGCCCCGGCATGAAGTATAAGCACTACGCACCCGCCGCCACCCTGACACTGCTGTGCGGCAGCCGGCAGGATTATGCCGACCGCGTCAATGAGTATTACGAGACGCTTCGGCGCACGGGGGAGGAGGACGGCTTCTATGCCATGTGCTTCGATGAGGACGTCTCTTTGCTGGAGGCGCCTACCATCAGCTACGGCGTCGCCTACGATTACGCCTCTCAGGCGCAAAATCTCTTTGATGTACTCCGCCAGCTGGATAATCTGCAGGCAACTGAGGTCTATGTCCACGCCCCCGAACCGGAGGAGATGGGTCTTGCCGTCTATAACCGCCTGCTGCGCGCCGCAGCGTTCCGCGTCGTTTTGCTTTAATCCTACTCTGTGCTCAGCCCGAACCGTCCGCAGGGCGCTCCGGCTGCGCCGGAGCCGGCGGCTTCGCCGCCGAAACCGCCATAGGCGGTTTGCCCTGCGGGCGTTCCTTTTCCGGCGATCTTCATTTTATAAAAAAGCGAGGTGCTCTCATGCTGCGCATCGGTCTTACCGGTCCCACCGGCAGCGGCAAATCTACCGTGACCGCCCTCATGCGTCAGTGGGGCGGCGTCGAGATCTTAGATGCCGATGTCATCGCCCACGAGGTCAATAACAGCCCCGCCGCAGCCGCCGCCATTGCCAAAGCCTTTCCCGGCGTGCGGCGTCCCGATGGTACTATCGACCGTCCCGCCCTTGCCGCCATCGTCTTTTCTCACCCGGAGGAATTGCAGTGCTTGGTCGGCATCACCTTTCCGTTGATCCTCGCCGAGTGTGAAAACCGCATGGAAACGCTCTCGCGCGCGTCGTGCGTGCGTGCCTGCGTCCTCGATGCCCCCACACTTTTCGAAAGCGGCGGCGATCAGCTCTGTGATGTTATCGTCAGTGTGGTGACGCCGCGGGAGGAACGCTTGCGTCGGGTATTGGCACGGGACGGCATCACCCGCGAGGCGGCGGAAGCCCGCATGAAGAACCAGCACGAGGACGAGTACTATACCGTCCGCTCCCACTTTGTTATCACAAATTCGTCGGATCTTGCTCATCTCGAAAAAGAGGTGGAGCGCTGCCGCCGTTTTTTGTGTTTATAAAGAATACCTTCGCTTGACAAGGACACACACGCTTTTTCGTCGGTGCAAATCAGCGCTGACTGCGTCATCGAGCCTTGAAATACACAAAGTATTCCTGCGGCTCTCTTCCTTGTCATCATCTGATTTTCCCTCGCCGAAAAGTCCTGCGGAGTTTTTGCACGGCATTTCGGCTGTGCAAAAACCGTATGTGCTCTTGCCAAGCGAAGGTGATAAACCCGAAAGGAGAAAATATCTTATGAGCGAAAAAACCAAGGGCGAGCAGCTCCGCGAGGAACTGCTGATGAACCCCAAGAACCTCACCGAGACCATGTCTGAGGAGGAGCTGAAAGCCGCTTACGATTTCTGTGAGGGCTACAAGGCATTCCTTGATGCCGCCAAGACCGAGCGCGAGGCAGTTGCCACTGCCGTTTCGATGCTGGAAAAGGCAGGCTATGTCCCCTTTGACCACGCCAAGCAGTACAAGGCAGGGGATAAGGTCTACCTCAATAACCGCGGCAAGGCGCTCATTGCCGCCACACTCGGTCGCCGCAGCGTAGCAGAGGGCGTGCGCATCGGCGTGGCGCATATTGATAGCCCCCGCCTCGATCTCAAGCCCCGGCCCCTGTATGAGGAGGGCGAGCAGTGCTTCCTCAAGACCCATTACTACGGCGGAATCAAGAAGTACCAGTGGACGGCGATCCCGCTGGCACTGCACGGCACAGTCGTCCGCAAGGACGGCTCTACGCTGTCCGTTGCCATCGGCGAAGAGGCGGGCGATCCCGTTTTCTGCGTCACCGATCTGCTGCCTCACCTTGCCGCTGACCAGATGAAGAAGTCGCTGGCGGAGGGCATCGAGGGCGAAAGACTCAATATCCTCATCGGCAGCGCTGCCCTGCGGGACGATACCGGCTCCGAAAAGGTCAAGGTTGCCATCGCCAAGCTGCTGTTCGAGAAATACGGCATCGTGGAGGAGGACTTCCTCTCCGCCGAGCTGTGCGCCGTTCCCGCTTTCAAGGCGAGCGACCTCGGTCTCGACCGTTCCATGATCGGTGCCTACGGTCACGATGACCGCGTCTGCGCCTACCCCATTCTCATGGCGGAGATCGACGAAAAATCCCCCGAATACACCTCCGTTACCATTCTGGCGGATAAAGAGGAGACCGGCAGCAACGGCCCCACCGGCATGAACTCCTATTTCCTCAAGGATTTCATGGAGGATCTGGCGGATATGGCAGGCTGCAAGGTGCGCCATGTGGCGGCAAACAGCCATTGCTTCAGCGCTGATGTCAACGCTGCCTTTGATCCCATTTACGGCGAGGTGCATGAGCGCCGCAATGCCAGCTACATCAATTACGGCGTAGTGGTGACCAAGTACACCGGCGCCCGCGGCAAGGCCGGCACCAATGACGCCACTGCCGAGATGATGAGCTTTGCCCGCCGGATCCTTGATGCCGAGAAGGTCGGCTGGCAGACCGGCGAGCTGGGCAAGGTCGATCAGGGCGGCGGCGGCACCGTTGCCATGTATGTTTCCCAGCACAATATCGATACCGTCGATCTGGGCGTTCCGGTGCTTTCCATGCACGCTCCCTTCGAGGTCGTTGCCAAGACCGATGTGTATATGACCTATCGCGCCATGCGCGCCTTCTACCGCTGATCGTTTTCCTGCGGCTGTCCGCCTCGGGTACTGTCCCTTTTCGGGGACAGCGCCCGGGGCGGTTTCCTTTATTCGGGCAGGACGCGGGTAAAATGCCGTTACGAAAATTTCACCAAATTTTCTGGATTTTTTTCTTGACATCGCCGCGTTTCGGGACTACAATAATATACTGTATCATAATGGCTTTTTATGACTAAACGGTATTGTCAAGTGTGCATAAGTCACGATAATACTCTCGTGATACTGTGCATAATCAACAAATATTTATGCAGTCATTGATGTCCAAGTGATGGCGAAAAAATGATGGAATGGAGTGGAACATCGGATGGTAAACACCAAACCCGTAAAACTGGGCAAAAATATCCGCCAGAGCTTTGCCCACATCGATGAAGTGGCAGAGATGCCGAACCTCATCGAAGTACAGAAAAATTCCTATCAGTGGTTCCTTGATGAGGGTCTCAGGGCTGTCTTCAAGGATATCTCCTCGATCACCGACTATCAGGGCAATCTGCAGCTGGATTTCATTGATTTTACGCTGGATGACAAACCCAAGTACCCCCTGCTGGAGTGCAAGGAGCGGGATGTAAACTATGCCGCCCCCCTGCGCGTGCGCGCCAGGCTCATCAACAAGGTCACCGGCGAGATCAAGGAATCCGACATCTACATGGGAGATTTCCCCCTGATGACCGATGCCGGCACCTTCATCATCAATGGTGCCGAGCGTGTCATCGTCTCCCAGCTGGTGCGTTCTCCCGGTGTGTATTATGGCATGCACCACGATCCCGCCGGCAAAAAACTGTTTGATTCCACCGTGATCCCCAACCGCGGCGCCTGGCTGGAGTATGATACCGACTCCGCCGATGTGTTCAGCGTCCGCATCGATAAGAACCGCAAGCTGCCCATTACCACCTTCATTCGTGCGCTGCTGCGTCTGCGCGATGATGTACCGGTGGAAAAAATCACCGAAGATGTGGGCAACGCCCTGACCGACCTGCGCGGCACCGATGAGGAAATTTACGAGGTGTTCGGCCGTAATGTCTACCTCGTCAAGACCGCCGAAAGCAAGGACGCCGAAATGCTGGGCGACGAAGCCCTGCTGGAGGTCTACCGCAAGCTGCGTCCCGGCGAGCCGCCCACACCGGAATCGGCGGTGAAGCACCTGTCCCAGCTGCTGTTCGACCCCCGCCGCTACGACCTTTCCCGTGTCGGTCGTTACAAGTACAACAAAAAACTTTCGCTGGTGCCCCGTATCACCGGTCAGGTGCTTTCCCGCCCTGTTGCCGATCCCCGCACTGGAGAGATCCTGCTGGAAGCCGGCGCCCTGCTGAGCCGCGACGACGCCAGAACGCTGGAAGCCAAGGGCGTGGATACCGTCTGGATCACCACCGCCGGTCTGACCCCTGCCGGTCTGCAGATGGCGGAGGACGACGGCGTGGAGGAAATCAAAATCTTCTCCAACGGCATGGTCGCCATGTCCGACTTTACCGACTATACCGCCGATGAGCTGAAGGCCATGGGCATTCGGGAAAAAGTCCGCTTCTCCGTCCTGTGCGAGATCCTGGATATGGACCTCAGCCGTGAGGAGATGGCGGACGAAATCGCCCGCCGTGCCGATGAGCTGGTCCCCAAGAATATCCGCAAGTTTGATATTTACGCCTCCATCAACTACATGTGCGGTCTGCGCTATGATATCGGCACCACCGATGACATTGACCATCTGGGCAACCGCCGGATCCGCAGCGTGGGCGAGCTGCTGCAGAACCAGTTCCGTATCGGCTTTGCCCGTATGGAGCGTGTCATTCGGGAACGAATGACCACCCAGGCGCAGGATATCGAATCCATCACCCTGCAGGCGATCATCAACAGCCGTCCCGTCATGGCAGCGGTCAAGGAATTCTTCGGATCTTCTCCGCTGAGCCAGTTCATGGATCAGACCAATCCTTTGGCGGAGCTGACCCACAAGCGCCGTCTTTCCGCACTGGGTCCCGGCGGTCTGAGCCGTGACCGTGCCGGATTTGAGGTTCGTGACGTGCATTACAGCCACTACGGCAGAATGTGCCCCATCGAGACCCCCGAAGGCCCCAACATCGGTCTGATCTCCTACCTTGCCACCTTTGCCCGCATCAACGAATACGGCTTTGTGGAAGCGCCCTACCGCCCCGTGGATAAGACCACCGGCAGAGTGCTGGATACCGTCCAGTATATGACCGCCGATGTGGAGGACGAGTATATCGTGGCGCAGGCAAATGAGCCGCTGGACGAGAACGGCCATTTCGTCAATGAAAAGGTTTCCGTCCGTTACCGCGACAGCGTTCAGGAGGTTCCCCGCGATAAGGTGGACTATATGGACGTTTCGCCCAAGATGGTGGTCTCGGTTGCCACCGCTATGATCCCGTTCCTGGAGAACGACGACGCCAACCGTGCCTTGATGGGCGCCAACATGCAGCGTCAGGCAGTACCGCTGATCAAGACTGAGTCGCCCTTTGTCGGCACCGGTATGGAGTACAAGGCGGCGCATGACTGTGGCGTTGTGGTGGTTGCCAAGGAGGACGGCTATGTCAGCTATGTGGACGCCGACCGCATCATTGTGACCGACGGCGAAAACATGGAGCATGAATATGAGCTGGTGAAGATGCTGCGCTCCAACCAGGGCACCTGCATCAACCAGCGCCCCATCGTCAAGAAGGGCGAGGAGGTCCACAAGGGCGATGTGCTGGCGGACGGCCCCGCCACTGCCAACGGCGAGGTTTCGCTGGGCAGAAATATGCTCATCGGCTTTATGACATGGGAGGGCTACAACTACGAGGACGCCGTTCTCATCAACGAAAAGCTGGTGCGCGACGACCTGTTCACCTCTATTCACATTGAGGAATATGAGACCGAAGCCCGTGACACCAAGCTGGGCCCGGAGGAGATCACCCGTGAGATCCCCAACGTCGGTGATGATATGCTGGGTGCTTTGGACGAGCGCGGCATCATTCACATCGGCGCCGAGGTTCATTCCGGCGATATCCTTGTCGGTAAGGTGACCCCCAAGGGCGAAACCGAACTGAATGCCGAGGAGCGCCTCCTGCGCGCCATCTTCGGCGAGAAGGCAAGAGAAGTCCGTGATACCTCCCTGAAGGTGCCGCACGGCGAGTACGGCATCGTGGTGGATATCAAGGTATTCACCCCCGAAAACAGCGATGAACTTTCCCCCGGCGTCAATGAGGTGGTAAGAGTTTACATCGCCCAGAAGCGTAAGATCTCGGTCGGCGATAAGATGGCGGGACGCCACGGCAACAAGGGTGTTGTTTCCCGTATTCTGCCGCCGGAGGATATGCCCTTCCTGGAGGACGGTACCCCTCTGGATATCGTACTGAACCCGCTGGGCGTTCCCTCCCGAATGAACATCGGTCAGGTACTGGAGGTGCATCTGGGCATGGCGGCAAGCCGCCTGGGCTGGCATGTCATGACCCCCGTATTCGACGGCGCCCATGAAGAGGATATCCGGGAGTGCTTCCGCATGGCGGGGCTGCCGGAGGACGGCAAGAGCGTCGTTTACGACGGCAGAACCGGCGAGAAGTTCGATAACCGCGTTACCGTCGGCTATATGTACTACCTCAAGCTGCATCATCTGGTCGATGATAAGATCCATGCCCGTTCCGTTGGCCCGTACAGCCTTGTGACCCAGCAGCCTTTGGGCGGTAAGGCACAGTTCGGCGGTCAGCGCTTCGGTGAGATGGAAGTCTGGGCGTTGGAGGCTTACGGTGCCGCCTACACCCTGCAGGAGATCCTGACCGTGAAATCCGATGATGTGGTGGGTCGTGTGAAAGCGTTTGAATCCATCGTCAAGGGTCAGAACATTCCGGCACCCGGTATCCCCGAGGCATTCCGCGTTATGGTGAAGGAGCTGCAGTCTCTGGGCCTTGATGTCAAGATCCTCGATAAGGACAACGAGGAGATTGACATCAAGCAGACCTACGACGAGGACGACAATATGCCGATGGCAAGCGACTACTACGATGAGACCGATGTCGCCGTGGATTCCGAGATCGAGGACAACTACACCATGGAAAATCCCGATGAGGACAGCGATTCCTTTGACGATGCCGACTTTGACGGCAGCGACGAGGAAGATGACGACGACGGATTTGATTTTTGATAACGGAGGGGAAGAAATTTGGATAACAAATCTTTTGAATCGATCAAAATCGGGCTGGCTTCCCCCGATGCCATTCGCTCCTGGAGCTACGGCGAAGTAAAAAAGCCTGAGACCATCAACTACCGCACCCTGAAGCCGGAGCGCGACGGCCTGTTCTGCGAGCGCATTTTCGGACCGACCAAGGACTGGGAATGCTACTGCGGCAAGTATAAGCGGATCCGCTTCAAGGGCAAGATCTGCGAGCGCTGCGGCGTGGAAGTGACCCGCGCCAAGGTGCGCCGCGAAAGAATGGGTCATATCGAACTGGCGGCGCCGGTGAGCCACATCTGGTACTTTAAGGGAACCAGCAGCCGTATGGGACTGCTGCTGAACCTGAGCCCCCGCGTGCTGGAAAAGGTGCTGTATTTCGCCTCCTATATCGTGATTGACCCCGGCAACACCAAGCTGAAAAAGTACGCCCTGCTGAGCGAGCGGGAGTACAACGAATACCGTGAGGCGTATGAGGACGAATTCGACGCCGGCATGGGCGCCGAGGCAGTGAAAAAGCTCCTGCAGCAGCTGGATATCGAGGCGCTTTCCACCGAGATCAAGGAGGAGCTGGAGAAAGCCACCGGACAAAAGAAGGCGAAGCTGCTCAAGCGCCTTGATGTAGTAGAGGCATTCCGCCAGAGCGGCAACAAGCCCGAGTGGATGATCCTGGACGTGCTGCCTGTCATTCCGCC
>CAKSYU010000039.1 GCA_934524965.1 uncultured Angelakisella sp. | reverse complement strand
TCCGAGGCAAGCCCGTGCTCCCGCTTGCACGCCACTTGGCACGCTTTACAGCCCCAGCACCGGTCAATATCCACGATCATAAACATCTTTTGCCCATTCATGCTTCTTCCTCCTTGACCGGTCGTACCCTGCACAGGTAGCCTCGGTCGCACACTGTTCCCACGCCTGCGGCGTATTGTCCCCAGCTCACCGTTTTATTGATGTTATATTCCTCCCACCAGCCGGAGATCCCCTGCACTACATCTTCCCGCAGCCCCATCGTAAAGCGGGCATAGGCATAGGCTTTTCCGGCTCTGGTTTCCACCAGCACCTTTTGCCCATCATGGATTCCCAGTCTCTCGGCGGTTTTGGGGTGGATATCCAAAAAAGCGTGGGGCGCCAGTTCCAGCAGGTAGGGGTTGGTGCGGTTTTCCGAAATACGGTAGGCGCTTTCATGCCGTCCCGTTGTCATCAGCAGCGGATACTTTTGGAAAAGCTCCGGCGTTACATCAGCGCCCTCAAACGATGGTGTATAGACTGGCAGCGGCATGCAGCCCTTCTGCTCCGCCCGTTGTGAATACAGCTCAATTTTGCCGGATGGTGTCTTAAAGCCTTTCTTTTTATACAGCTCATACTGCAGCGGTGCGTACAGGCGGCGCTTTCCTTTGGCACTTTCAAAGGTTTCTCCCGCCGGAGCCAGCATGTAATCATAAAGCTCCAGATGATCCTTCCAAAATTCCTTTTCCAGCCCCAAACGGCGCGCCAGGTCGCAGATGATATCCACATCGTTGCGCGCCTCCGCGATCTCGGTGATCTTCTGCTGGATCAGCGTATGGCAGTTATCCGTCTGGAACGAGCTTATTACATTATTGCGCTCCAGCCAACTGGAAGCCGGCAGCACAATATCCGCCATTTTGGCGGTCGGTGTCATAAAAATATCGCAGACGGCAAGGAAATCCAGCGAGCGGATCGCCTTTTCCACCAGGTCGCTATTGGTATAGCTGACCAGTGCGTTGGAACCGAAAATCAGTGCACAGCGAATAGGGTAAGGGTCACTGCTGAGCACCTGCTGCCAAAGGGTAGGCATATGGGCGGTTGGCACCGGAGAAAGCTCCTGCGTCAGCAGCGGGAACTCCTCGTAACCGCAGCGCTTTTTCTGCACCTCTTGCGGAAGTGCGGAAGCACGAACAAAGTCCAATGTGTTTTGGCTGATCTCTCCTCGGCTGCTGCCGACAATATTGCTGCCGGGCTTACCGATATTTCCGGTGATGCTGATAAGGATAGAGATCGCGCGGGTACACTCCATACTGTCGTGCTGCTGATCTACCGCCAGACAGCGGATCAGGCTGGCGGCACACGCACCGGCATAAAGCCGCGTCGCTTTCAGGATAAGTTCCTTATCTATGCCCGTTTTTTGGGAAGTCCATTCCGGTGTGTATTCCTTTACGCTTGCCCGCAGTTCCTCAAAGCCGTAGGTCCATTCCTCCACAAAGGCATGGTCGTAAAGCTTTTCCTCAATGATAATATGGATCATTCCCAATGCGAGAGCAGTATCGCTGTCCGGACGCACCTGCAGCCAAAGGTCTGCCTTGGCTGCGGTTTCCGAAAGGAACGGGTCCACACAGATGAGCACCGCACCGCGCTGGCGGGCGTCCATAATATCGCCGGCGCGCACGCCCCATGTCATAGGCGGGTTGATGCCCCAGCACAGGATCACATCAGCATTGGGCAGGTCAAAGCTCTCGGCATACTGCGATCCCGGTCCGAAGGTCAGGTTGCAGTCGATCAGTCGCGGCCAAAGGCACTGTGCCCAGCCCGCGGCGCCGTTATTGGGGGTCCCGAATACATTGGCAAACCGGCTGTACACACGGCTCCAGCCGCGCCTCGTTCCCTCCAGGATCGCCACTCCCTCCGGTCCCAGCTTTTCCTTGTACTCAGTCAGCTTTTGGGCAACGGTATCCAGCGCCTCCTCCCAGGAGATCCGCTCAAAGCGTCCCTCTCCGCGCGCCCCCACGCGCTTCATGGGGTAATTCACACGGTTGGGGTTATAGCAAAGATCCGGTGAAGCCAGTCCCTTTGCGCACAGTCTGCCATGGGTCTGCGGGCTTTCCGGGTCGCCCTCGCACCGCAGCACCTTTCCAGTCTTTTCATCGGTATATACCAGCGCCTCGCAGGTGGAATGGCAGGAAAAGCAGGTGGTCGTCCAGCATTTTTCGCCGGGGCGCGGCTGCCGCTGCTCCGGCGGTCGGTATTCCGGCGAGCGCTTTGGATCACAGCGCTCCGCTTTTCCGGTTTTCACTATGGCGTCGATCGCTTTGCCGCGCCATGTATCGTCAAATGAATTGCCCAGCAGCTTTGCTGCAAATTCTTTTCTTTCCATCGGGAACCTCACTTTTCTCCGTCCGTAAATCGGTCTTGAAATCTATCTGCTCCACCTTTATAATATATTATATATTATAAATTATAATATCAATTTAGGATTTCAGCAACCCATTGCATTTTCCATACATCTCTCGGCGGGGGGGTATTCTTTTTGTCGGATCTTCTGTTTTCCATTAACGCAGTAGCGCCCATGGTCATCATCATCGCCATCGGGTATTTTTTTGCACGGGCTGGTTTGATGAAGGAACCGTTCATCTCTCAAGGAAATCGGCTTTGCTATCAGGTCTTTCTTCCGCTGCAGCTGTTCCGCAGCATTTATACCAGCCAAAGCAGCCTTACCGGTTCCATGAACTCGGTCATCTTTTGTCTGGGCGGTTCGCTGCTGGTTTACAGCGCCATGCTGGTGCTTGCGCTCAAGATGGAGAAAACACCGGAACGGCAGGCTAGTCTCGCCACCATTTTTATGAAAAGCAATTTTGTGCTTTTCGGGCTTTCTTTGGCTGCCCAGCTGCTGGGCGATGGCAATACTGCCGATGTCGCTCTTACCATCGCCATGTTGGTGCCGCTCAATAATATCTTTGTCATTACGGTGTTCACTCTGTTGCTCAAGGATAAGAACGCTTCCTCTGCCAATCGCTTTGGCACCCTTCTCAAAAAGATCATTACCAATCCCATTTTTCTTGGCGCAGTCATCGGCTTGGTTTTTTCCAGGCTGCAGATTACTCTCCCCGTCTTCGCCGATAAGGTCGTCAGCCAGCTATCCAATATCTCCGTTCCCCTTGCGCTGCTTCTGTTGGGCGCAGGCTTTAAGTTCTCCAATATCTCGGTTTACAAAAAGGAAATCCTGCTTGTAACCGGGCTTAAAGGCTTTCTTCTCCCTGCAGGGGCACTGGCACTTGCCTCCATGCTCGGCTTCAACACCGTACAGATGGTCTGTGTCCTTGTGATCTTCGGCTCTCCGGCAGCCTCCAGCACCTATGTTATGGCGCGGGAATTCGGCGCCGATGATACCCTTTCCGCCAACGGGGTCATCTTTTCCTCCCTCGTCAGTGTGGTCACCATCTTCTTTTGTGTGTTGTTCCTGCGTGTGGCTGGTTATCTGTAACAGCTTTTTCCCGCTTATTCGGCGCCCCTTTGGGGGCGCTATTTTCTTTCGGAGCTCCAACTCTCGACATATTGGCAGCATAGCAAAAGCGACCACCCCATTTAGAGTGGTCGCGCCGTTCGTTTGCAATAAGTCCCGATCACTCTTTTCGCTGATCCGACCTATTCTGTTTTCTGTTTTGTCAAAGCCGGTGGCGGTCAAGGGCAGCCGTCCGGCGGGGACCTCACCGCTGCCGCACACCATGGTCCTGCCCTTTTTGCGGGACAGGGTGCCATGGCATGCGGCGCAATGAAGAACTATAAGAAGAGGAGAGAAGAAATTGTCAATATCAGGTGGCTGGCGTTGCGGTCAGCTTCTTCTTATGGATCAGCTGCAGAACAATAATGCCTGCGAACAGCGCAAAGCCGATCAAGTCGGTAACAAGGCCGGAGAAGATAAGCAGCAGACCGGCAGCAAATGCTGCTATGCGCTCCACTATGCTTGCCGGAGCCAGAAGGTAACCCTGCACGCAGATCGCGATGCACAGTACACCGATACAGCCGGTTATTACACCCTGCGCAATGAAAAGCGCGCCGCCCTCCAGCAGCAGGGGAGGAGAATAGACAAACATAAACGGGATAATGAACGCGATCAAACCAAAGCGGAAGGCACGGAAACCGACCTTGTTCGGGTTCGCTCCCGCCAGTGCCGCACCCGCGTAAGCCGAAAGGGCAACGGGAGGCGTAATGGTGGAAATGGAGCCGAAGTAGAGGACAAACAGATGTGCCGCCAGCATGGGGACACCGATCTTGGTCAGTGCTGGAACCGCCAGGGTAGCCAGCACCATGTAGGCTGCCGTGGTGGGCAGACCGCAGCCCAAGATCAGAGAAGCCAGCATAGTCATCAGCAGGGCGATAAAGATGTTATCGCCGGCAACGCTCAGCATCAGACTGGAGAACTTGGAGCCGATGCCGGTAAGGGAGATAATACCGCAGATGATGCCCGCGCAGGCACAGGCTGCCGCTACGGAGATCACGCCTCTCATACCCTTTGCCACCGCCTTGAAGAAACGGTTGAACACATGAATCCGATCCTTATTAAAGATGATATCCACAATCAGAATCGCTGCAATAGAATATGCCGCGGAGAAGATAGCACTTTTGCCGGATACGATCAGCGCGATCAGGAGGATCAAAGGCAGCAGCAGGTAACCGCTGGCTTTCAGCACCTTGCCGACCGGCTTGATCTCGCTGTCCTCAGCAACAGGGATCTTCTCCCTCTTTGCCTCCAGATCTACCATGAGGAAGATGGACAGGAAGTAGAACAATGCGGGGATCAGTGCCGCCAGGCAGATCTTACCGTAGGAAACACCGGTCATCTCCGCCATCAGGAATGCCGCCGCACCCATTACGGGGGGCATAATCTGACCGCCGGTGGAAGCAACCGCTTCAACAGCACCCGCGCTTGTGGGGCTGTAGCCGTTCTTTTTCATTAACGGAATGGTGAATGCACCGGTGGTAACAACATTCGCCACGGCGCTGCCGGACATGGTGCCCATCAGTGCAGAGCTGACGACTGATGCTTTCGCCGGACCACCGCGCATCTTGCCGGTCAAGGAATAGGCAAGGTCTACAAACAGCTCGCCGCCGCCAAACATCTCCAGCATGGCGCCAAACAGTACAAACAGTGCAACATACTGGGCGGAAACATTCATAGCAGTGCCATAAATGCCTTCCGTTCCGGTATACATAAAGGACATGATGCGATTCAGCGAATACTGGCGGTGACCCAGCGTGCCGGGGATCAGGTGTCCCAAGAACGCATAGGCAAGGAACAACACTCCCAAACCGGCAAGGACCGGACCGATCGCTCTGCGGGTCGCCTCCAGCACGACCAGCACCGCAATGATACCAAAGATGATATCCGTCTGATTGGTTATACCGGTACTGGAAGCGATCCTCTTCCAGTTCAGCAGAATATAGCCGCTGCTCAGCAGCGCCAGGATTGCCCAGCCCCAGTCGATTATGCTTACCTTAGCCAGTCCCTTTTTGGTTGCGGGATAGATAAAGAACAGGCAGAAAGAAATGACAAGCCAGTGGGTCGCTCTCAGCTGCATGGCACTGGAAGCGCCAAAAAAGCCCACATAAATGTGATAGAGACCCAACAGGATCAGCAGCAGAGTAACGCCCTTATCATACCAGCCGGTAAGGGTGCGCGTTCTTTTCTCATCGCTGATCTCTTCTTCCTGCTGCTCTGCTATCTGCTTTGCTTCCATTGGTTCCGCATTTTCGGCAGCAGTCTTTTTCTTAAACAGCATCGCCAATTTACCCCTTTTCTATAAATTTTCTCGGTCTTTTTCGCATCGATCATAGGTCTATTCGACGCTATCGATTATATATAATATATTATTTCCTGCTCCCTTTGTCAATTCTCTGCGGGCTTCCGGCGCCAAAATCGCCACATTGCTCAAACAAAATGTATCTTTATTGTGATCATTCACTAAATTCCGGCGTAAAAAAGAGAGGGGTTTGGTTTCCCTCTCTCTTTTCTGCTTCTGGCAGTCTTACTCGTCGTTATGGTGGTAGCGGGCGCTGCCGGCAAATTTGTGGATACGGGTAAAGCGCTCCAGCTCATCGTAATCCTTTTGGGCTAAAAGCTCGATGATCCTGTCATGCTCCGCGCTGGATTCCCTCATGCGTTCGGGTGCTATCTGGAACACCGACCGTGTAATGCCCCAGCGGTGCCGCAGGTCGTTGATCATATCGATCAGCTCCTGATTGGGCAGGTTCCTGTAAATTCTGGAGTGAAAGTCAAGGTTGTGGTACTGGAAGCCCACCACATCATTTTCCTCCGCCATTTTCCACAGCTCTCTGTTGATGTCCCGCAGCTCCTCCAGGTCCTCCTCCGTAAGGTAGTCCGCGCTCAGTCTGGTCGCATATGCCTCCAGAACGCCTTTTATCATGATCATATTGCGGACGGCTTCATCGCTGACGCCGTTGATAACCGCGCCGCGGTTCGCCTCTATCGTCACATATCCTTCCCGCTGCAGCATTCTCAGCGCCTCGCGTACCGGAATATCACTTACCCCGCATTCCTTTGCGATCTGGCTGATCACCACGCGGTCGCCCGCCTTCAGCTGCAGCGCCATTATCTTTTCCAAAATATAATCATAGGAGATTTCCACCTTGCTTTTGTACTGGAAGGCCGTCACCATACTCTATACCTCTCACTTGTGTCTTGTGTCATTTTTCGTTAAAAGCTCTCCTGCGCTCCGCGCAGTTCATTTATCATTTTTTCCAATTAAATTATAACATTGGAAAACAATTGTTGCAATGCTTTTCCTGCCGCGCCGCCTTTCATTTATCGTTTGCGTCGATAATTGATATGGAAAGGTTTCATTTGTTTATAGCGCCCGCAAATGATATAATACAGAAAATGATATATTTATTATTTGCAGGAGGGTGACCTATGAAACGCAATTGGCCGGAAGAAAAACATGTTGCCGTACTATTCACTATCATGTTTGAGGGCTGGGAGGAAGGCGCCGCGCCCGGTGTCGGTCCCATGGGCAATGCGCTCAAGCCCGGATATTATGATACCGCCAATGCCGGCTGGGCAAAGTATGCCGCCAATAACGGTCTGGAACGCCAGCTCAAGATCCTGAAAGAAGAAGAGATCAAAGCAAGCGTTTTCTGCAGCGGCGTGCAGATGGAGCGTCACCCCGATCTCATTAGAAAGATCGCCGCCGAGGGTCACGAGGTCTGTCTGCACTCTCTGGCGCAGAATATCATACCGATCTATCTGGACGAAGCGACCGAGCGGGAGCAGATGTCCCACTGTCTGGATCTGGCGGTCTCTCTTACCGGCAAGCACCCCGTCGGCTATTGCAGCCCCCGCTGCACCCCCAGCCTGAACACCAGCAAGCTGCTGGCGGAAAACGGGCTTAAATATACCATCGACTGGATGGGCAGCGACCTGCCCATGGTGGAGCACACCGAAGCCGGTGATATCTGTCTCATGCCCTTCCCCATGAATGTCAACGATATGCCTCTGTATGTCCGCTACGGCAATGCGCCCGACCAGTATTACAGAAATCTGGTGGACGAGTTTGAGAACTGGTACGCCAAGCACCCCGAAGAAAAGGTCGTCTACTGGATCACCGCGCACAGCCATGTTTTCGGCAGACCCTTCGGCGCGGTCCAGTTCCAGCGCTGCATTCAGTACATCAAGAGCCTTCCCTATGTCTGGATCGCTCAGCCACACGAGGTCGCCTCGACCGTCCTGGATGTCACCTATTAAGTTCGCTTCTTCTTCCTTTTTAATACTCTTCCGCAGGGGATCGGGTGCTTTGTACCCGATCCTTTGCCTTTTGCCCCCGCTGTACCGGTGTTCCGTTTCGGCACATCATTGCGCAGGGGCGCTATGATAAACTCTCTAAAAGCGACTGTAGGGGATCTGCAGCTTTCGCCTTCATTGTCCGTTTTCCGGCTGCCCGCCGTTTTCCCGGTATGCCTCCACATACTTCAAAAAGGTAACGGCTGCCGCCGAGGGCATTTTCCCGCTGCGATGTGCCAGCGAGATCTCCCGACCGATCGGGTTTTTCATGTGTATGATTGCCTTGCTGCGCAGGTGCGTTTTGGCAGCGTAGCATGAATTCAGCGAAACGTAGTCCTTCCTCAGCAGATCCGCCGTGATCTGCAGGTTGCTGGTTCGGTAGGCGATCATCGGCTCAAAGCCGCAAAGCCGGCACCGCTGCAGGATCTTCTTTTCCAGCATCTCATTGGAGCTGGGGATAATGATCTGCCATTCGGCAAGGTCGGTCCAGTCTATTTTCTTCTTTTCCGCCAGCGGGTGCTTTTTATTCGTCACTGCCACCAGCTCATCACGGTACAGGGCAACGCCGCTCAGCTGCGGGTAGCCCTCAATATCATTGATCAGGCACAGGTCCAGATCCCCCTGGGCGATCATCGTATCCAGCGCCCGACCGGAAATGGCGTCCCGCAGGATCACCTCGATATCCGGATGCGCCGTCCGGAAGCCCTCCAGCAGTGTCACCAGGTCGTAATTTGCCACCACCTGCTCCGTCCCTATGCGGATCACACCGGATTGCTGCGCCGTTTCCTTTCGCATCTCACAGATGAATTCCTCCCGCAGCCTCAGCAGCTTTTGGGCGTATTCCACAGCGGCTTTCCCCGCCGCTGTCAGCTCCACCTTGCGGGTCGTGCGCACTACCAGCTGTACGCCCAGCTCTTCCTCCAGGCTGCGGATCTGCTGTGAAAGCGTGGATTGCACCACATGGGTCATCTGGGCGGCGCGGGTAAAGCTCCTTGATTCCGCAAGCGCCACCAGACCTTTCAGTTGGTGAAATTCCAATCGGTTTCCCTCCCCTCTGTATTGATACAGCTGCTAAAAAGCAGCCGGGTTGCTCCGGCTGCTTTTTTCGCTGCAAAAAGACCCCAACGCGAAGTATCCTAAAGCAAATCGGCTTGTTCAGTCATTTCCTTTTTGTTTCCCTGCGTAGAGCTTTCGGGCTTTTTCCCGTTGGCAAGCCACAATGTCCTCCGGCGGTGTGTTCCGGTGCTGCTTTATGCACTCCGCACACCAGCCGCGGCGCGGGCAGGCTTCCCTTTTACAGGGGCACTGTTCATTGTAACCGGTCTTCATCGCCTGCTCCTTTTCGCCGCCAATGCGGGCATAGCCCTACTATATTATTTATACTCGTCCAGGATCTTTACAAATTCCTCGTTGGAAACGGTAGACTGCTTCTCGATCGCCAGCGCCTTGATCTTCGCCACGACCTCGCGTGCCTGCTCATCGTCCAGGGTGTAGGGGATCCCCAGCTCCTCGCACTTGGCGGGAATGGACATCTTACCGCTGCCCTTGCCCAGAACAACGAGGCTGCTGTTGCCCACAATAGTGGGATCGATGGAGAACATGACTACGGGATTGTGCTTTACCAGGTCAATGCCGATGCCGCTTTCACGGGCAAAGGTATTGGCGCCCACAAAGGGAGCGTTGTAGGCAAGGGGACGCTTGCACATGGCAGCCACACGCTCGCAGGAAGCCTGGATCTTCTCCAGATGGTAGTCGTTATCCAGACCGTACATCAGCTTCATGCCCATCATGATCTGCTCGGTGGCAGCATTACCGGTACGCTCGCCCAGTCCGTTCATGCAGGTATGGATCACATTGGCGCCGGCTTCCATTGCCGCAAAGCTGCTGGCGGTTGCCATGCCAAAGTCGTTGTGGGTATGGATCTGCAGCGGAACACCGTATTTCTTCAGTCGGCTGATAAACATATGGACAGCGGAGGGCAGGCAGCAGCCTACGGTATCCACTACGCCGATGGCGTCGGGACGGGCTTCCGCTACCAGCGTGGAATACAACCGGTCAAGGGTCGCCATATCGGCACGGCAGGTATCAAAGCCAAAGTAGATGGTCTCCAGCCCCAGCTTCTTGGCATAGGCGCAGCTGTCCACCGATTTCTGGATCAGGGTATCGGTATCCCACTTGGGGAACTGATATTTCAGCTTGACCTCGCTGGTGGGGATCTCGATCACGACGCCGGTGGCGCCGCACTCCTTGGCAGCTTCAATGTCCTCATGCATACCACGGGCAAAGGAATAAATCTTCGCCTTGGTGCCGGAGGAGGTGATCTGCTTGATCGCGTTAAAATCCGCGGTCGAAACGGCAGGCATACCCGCTTCAATGCGCTCTACGCCCAGCTCGTCCAGCATGGCTGCGATCTCTACCTTTTGGTCGGTGCTCATGAATACCCCGGGGGTCTGCTCGCCGTCACGCAGGGTCGCATCATGAATTTCTACCTTGGGAGCAATATTCAGTTCACGGGTAAATTCTTCATCATAGTTATATTTGCTCACCCAGTATTTCCCGTCATTCCATTTTGCCATAATGCATCTCCTTTAGTTGTTCCGCTTATTACTTGTTTTCTATCTTTGTCGGGCTTTTTTCAGCGTCCTCCTGCGTTTAACACCACAGTAAGGGTCCTGGCAGCCCATAGCGGGCTGCCGGAACCCTTTGTGATCAGCATTACAAGCGCTGCTTCGGTTTTACTTACTTCAGACCGACCTCTGCATAGTACTTCTCCGCTCCGGCAGCCAGAGGGAACTTACCTACATCAGCCAGACCTTCCTTGGTAACATCTTTGATCGCGCTGTGATAGCCCTTCAGCTCGTCCAGATTCTCCACCAGCGCCTTGGTCATCTCATAAACGGTAGCGTCGTCCAGGCGGCTGCTGACATAGATGATGTTCTTAACGCCGATGGTAACAGCGTCGGAATCCATGTTGTAGGTCGCAGCGGGAACGGTCACCGCGTTGTAGTAGGGGGCGATCTCCTGGATCTTCTGCATATGCTCGTCATCAATGCTTACCATAACGACCTTGTTGGTGGCAGCCATGGAAGAAACAGCGGCAGCGGGCATACCGGCCATTGCCAGAGCGGCAGAGACCTGACCATCGGTCAGCTGGGTAATACCGTCATCGTAGCCGACATAGGTGGGGGTGATATCGTCCAGGGTCATGCCATAAGCCTGCAGAACCACTTCCAGAGCGGCTACGGAACCGCCGCCGGCAGGGCCGACAGCGACCTTCTTGCCCTTCAGATCAGCAATAGAGGAAATGCCGCTGTTCTCGGTGGTGACTACATGCCAGATGGAAGAATGAAGCGCGCAGAGGACCTGAATATCCTGTACGCTGTTATAGGGGGCGCTGCCGTCCAGTGCGTACTGAACCGCATCTGCGTTGGAAATACCGATATCGCAGTCGCCGTCGCTTACCAGACGAATGTTGGCAACGGAACCGTCGGTGATCTCCGCGGTCACATTCAGCTCAGGAATGTGGGAGGTCAGGACCTCGGCAAAACCGGTACCGATAACATAGTAGGCGCCGCCGGAGCTGGCAGTACCCATGGAAAGCTGCTGGTTGGCAATGCCGCTGCCCTGCTTGTCGTTATCCGACTGGGCGGGCTGGTTGCCGCAGCCTACTGCAGCCAGAACCATAAAAGCTGCAAGGAAGAGTGCGAGAAACTTTTTCATTATCTTTTCCTCCGAACTTGAATTGTAATACCTCTTTGAGGTTCGCCTTGATTTTAGCATATCGGAAAAATCGAAGTCAACACAAAATCCTATATTCTATATGATATACAGTATGCATTCTTGTTTTTTGTTCATTTTAACAATAGCCCTTGCGCTGCAGATCCCTCTTTTTAATATATTTACTTTTATTTACTCCTTCTTGACACCCATCTCCCCTTGTACTATACTATTGCTATCTAAAGCTGAACTCAGCTTCACCATCTCAAAACGGAGGTAACACCTATGGATTACAGCATCGGGCAGGTCTCCCGCATGACCGGTCTGCCGGTCTCCACCCTGCGCTATTACGATAAGGAGGGTCTGTTCCCCGGCATGGAGCGCACCTCCGGTATCCGCCGCTTTACCGAGGGCGAGCTGGAACGCCTGCGCGTCATCGAGTGCCTCAAGCGCTCGGGGCTGGAGATCCGCGATATCCGCCAGTTCATGCAGTGGTGTACGCAGGGCAGCGCCACCTACCCCCAACGGCAGGAGCTTTTCCTGCGGCAGCTGGCGACCGCCGAAGCGCAGATGCGCCGCATGGAAAAAACGCTGGCGATGCTCCGCTTCAAATGCTGGTACTACGAGCAGGCCATGCAGGACGGCAATGAGGAGCGTATCAAGGCAATGCTGCCCGACCGTCTCCCCGCTGAGATCCAGAAGCTGTACGATCAGGCGCACAGCTGACCGAAGATGAAGAGAATAAGGCGACCCAAAGCCGGCACTTTTCTGCCGCTTTGGGTCAGTTTTTTCGCTTTCTCGCTCTGTCATGCAGCGGGCGGCATTACAGCGCCGCCGTTCCCTTGCCCGCCGCCAGCAGCCGTTCCAGCCACTCCACCAGCGCAAAGGAGAGCCGGTACTCCGGCGCTTTCGCCAGCTTTTCTATCTGCTCCAGCTCCGCGCTCCCCTGCTCCGCCGCCGTCCCGATGCAAAGCTGCGGGAACAGCACGCACCACCAGTTATGCCCCTGTGCCGCCCCCAGCTCGATGCGCACGGCATCATAGTACCCCGCCGGCAGAATACGCCCGTCGTATTCCCGTGTCTCAAAGTACATGTTCACCATACTCACCCGCACCGTGTCGGCGCAGCCCGCCGCCTCCAGCGTGTTTTCCGCCGCGGTCTGGATCTTCGGCAGCAGCCGCGCGGCAACCTCCATCGTCTCCTCACGGCTCTCCGCCGCCGCAAAGTCCGCCTCGGTCGCCCGCAGCACCGCGTCGCGGACGCTGAGCTTCAGCGCCTGGTCCTCCTCGCTGTCGCTGTTCGCCAGGATATGCAGCCGCAGCACATTTTCCCGCACCACCTCGCACTCGCTGTCAAAGCCCGCCGCCATGCTCACCACCACCGCCAGCAGCAGCCCTACGATCATTACCATGTCCCACCGTTTTGTCATTGTCATTCCGTCCTTTCCTCACAGCCGTATTATGTAAGCTGTCCCCAGTATGGACAGAATTTCCCCTCTCTATTCCGGTTCCCCGCAAGCCGCAAATACGGGCGCAGCCCGCCGCCCCGTAGGGGCGGCGGGCTGCGCCCCGTGCCTCTCCCCCCCCTTAAGTCCCCCCTAAACCGAAAAAATCAGCTCCCCCGCGCCGTCACCGGCACAGGGGAGCCTTTTCTATTCCGAATATTCCGGTCTCAAGCCGTTATTCCAGCATCGAGCGTCCGGTCATCTCCGCGGGCTGCGGCAGACCCAGCGCCTGCAGCATCGTCGGGGCAATGTCCGCCAGCCGTCCGCCATGGGGCAGCAGCCTGGTGCCCTCGGGGAAGCCCACCGCGATGAACGGCACGGGGTTGGTGGTGTGCGCCGTAAAGGGGTTGCCCTCCTCATCGGTCATCATGTCGGCGTTGCCATGGTCGGCGGTCACAAAGGCCCTGCCGCCCATCTCCTCTATCGCCGCCAGCATACGGCCCAGGCAGGTATCCACCGCCTCCACCGCCTTTACCGCGGCTTCAAAGACGCCGGTGTGTCCCACCATGTCGCAGTTGGCATAGTTCAGGATAATCACATCATACTTCCCGCTCTTGATGCGCTTTACCACCTCGTCGGTCACCAGGTAGGCGCTCATTTCGGGCTGCATGTCATAGGTCGCCACCTTGGGGCTGGGGATCAGCGCGCGGTCCTCCCCGGGGTAGGGCGCTTCCACGCCGCCGTTAAAGAAGAAGGTCACGTGCGCGTACTTCTCGGTCTCGGCAATGCGCAGCTGCGTCAGCCCGTTCTTGCTGATGTACTCGCCAAAGGTGTTGGCAAGGCTCTGCGGCGCATAGGCGACCTCCACATTAGGCATCGTTGCATCGTACTGGGTCATGCAGATATAGGTCAGTGGGAAAAATCCCTTTTTTCGTTCAAATCCGGCAAAATCCGGATCGACCAGTGTGCGGGTCAGCTCACGGGCGCGGTCGGGACGGAAGTTGAAGAAGATCACGCTGTCGCCGCTCTTCACCTCGGCACCCTCGGTCACCACCGCCGGCACGATGAATTCATCGGTCACGCCGTCGGCATAGCTCTGCCGCATCATCGCCGCGGGGTCGGGGGCTTTCACGCCCTCCCCGTTCACAATGGCGTCATACGCCTTCACCACGCGCTCCCAGCGGTTATCACGGTCCATGGCATAGTAGCGTCCGCTCACCGTCGCTATCTTGCCTGTGCCTATCTTGTCCAGCTCTTTCTGCAGCTCCTCAATATACCCCGCGCCGGAGGTCGGCGGCACGTCGCGTCCGTCCATAAAGCAGTGGATATACACCTTTTCCACGCCGCACTTCTTCGCCATTTCAATGAGCCCGAAAAGGTGGCGGATATGGCTGTGCACGCCGCCATCGGAAAGCAGCCCCATCAGATGCAGTGCGGCACCCGGCTTTTTGGCATTCTCCATTGCGTGCAGCAACACAGGGTTGGAGAGATACTCTCCCTCCTCGATGGACTTGGTAATGCGGGTCAGCTCCTGGTAAACGATGCGCCCTGCGCCCATGTTGGTGTGTCCCACCTCACTGTTGCCCATCTGTCCGTCGGGCAACCCCACGTCCATGCCGGAGGCGCCGATCTGGGTATGGGGGCAGGTCGCCCACAGCCGGTCCAGGTTGGGGTGACGCGCGGCGGCAATGGCATTGCCCTCGGTCTCTTGCCGCAGTCCAAAGCCGTCCATGATAATAAGTGCCAGCGGTTTTTTCATGCCAATTCCCCCTTTTACTTGCTCGCGGCTTCCACTATCGCGGCAAAATCCGGCGCCTTCAGCGAAGCGCCGCCGATCAGCCCGCCGTCAATATCCGGCTGCGCCAGCAGCCCTGCCGCATTCTTTGCATTCATGCTGCCGCCGTACTGGATTGTCGTGGCTTCTGCCGCTTCTTCCCCATACAGCTTGCCCAGCAGCATGCGGATCATGTGGTTGACCTCGTTGGCCTGCTCGTCGGTCGCAGTGCGACCGGTCCCAATCGCCCAAACCGGCTCATATGCAATGATGACATGCCGCAGCTCCTCGGCGGTTACTCCGGCAAGCGCTTTCTTCACCTGAATGGCAATGATCTCTCCGGTGATATCGGCTTCCCGCTGTTCCAGCGTCTCGCCTACGCACAAAATCACCTCCAGCCCGCTGTCGAGAGCGGCACGCACCCTCTTGGCGACCGTTTCATCGGTCTCACCAAAATACTGCCGGCGCTCGCTGTGCCCGATGATGACATACTGCACACCCAACTCCTTGAGCATCGGTGCGGAGATTTCTCCGGTAAAGGCTCCGCTCTCTGCCCAGTGGCAGTTCTCGGCGCCGATCTTTACATTAGTTCCCTCGGTCAGTGCCAGCGCTGTCTCCAAATTGGTGTACGGCGTGCACAGCACGACCTCACAATCCGCGTCTTTTACAAGCGGCAGCAGTTCGGTGATGAGCGCCTTTGCCTCGGTACGGTTTTTGTTCATTTTCCAGTTGCCGGCGATGACCGCACGGCGTTTTGCTTTGTTCATATCGGTTCCTCCTCATTGGGGTAAGTTTTATTGATGCCCAACAGCTCTCTGCCGGGGCGGGCTTACGGGGCGCAGCCCCCCGCCTGCGGCGGGTCAGCGGACTTCGTCCGCTGCGCGCGTCCTGCGGACGCGCGGGGCTGCGCCCCGTCTCCCACCGCCGGTCCCTGCCAAAGGCATACGACCCCGCTTTTTTTACAAAAACGGGGTCGCCTTGTGGTTCTTATTCTTTATCGCGGATGCAGGCGATACCGGGCAGCAGGGTTCCCTCCAGATATTCCAGCGAAGCGCCGCCGCCGGTGGAGATATGGCTCATCTTATCACCGAAGCCCAGCTGCTGTACCGCAGCCGCACTGTCGCCGCCGCCGATGATGGTCGTCGCGTCGGTTTCCGCCAGTGCCTTTGCCACTGCAATAGTGCCCGCTGCCAAAACAGGGTTCTCAAAAACACCCATCGGTCC
>CAKSYU010000038.1 GCA_934524965.1 uncultured Angelakisella sp. | reverse complement strand
TGTACTCGCTTTCTACGCCGTCCTCGTCCATCAGGGTCAGAATATCCTCGCCCCAGTTTTCATTTTCCATTGTGGTATCCTCCTTTGGGTTTCTCTACTCTTATATTATGCGAAAACAAGGGTAAAGTCAACCGCTACTTGTATTCTGCGCCGCAAATGCGGTATAATGGGGCAAAGAAACGGGCTTGTCCCCTCCCCGCCGTGGGCGGGTGCCCGCAGGGCAAGCCGCCTTCCGGCGGCTTCGGCGGTCTGCGACCGCCGGCTCCGGCTGCGCCGGAGCGCCCTGCGGGCGCCCCCCACCGGCTGCGGGAGACCCGTAAAAAGAAAGGAAAACAACGAATTATGGTTCTGAAGCAGTTTACCGAGTGCAGCGGTCCCCGTGCCGTCATGCACACCAACATGGGCGATATCACCATTCAGCTTTACCCCGAGGTTGCCCCCAAGACGGTAGAAAACTTTGTAACGCTGGCAAAGAAGGGCTACTACAATGGGCTCATCTTCCACCGCGTCATCAAGGATTTCATGATCCAGGGCGGCGACCCCACCGGCACCGGCGCGGGCGGCGAAAGCATCTACGGCGCAAAGTTTGAGGACGAATGCAGTCAGGAGCTGCACAACTTCCGCGGCGCGCTCAGCATGGCGAATGCCGGTCCCAACACCAACGGCAGCCAGTTCTTCATTGTGCAGAACAGCCAGGCGCCCACCAAGGATATCGACGCGCTGGCGGTACAGGTCGCCTGCTACGAGCTGCTGAATGACGCCAAGCGCCATGTGCAGGAGATGCAGGAGGCGCTGGAGGACGCGCCCAAAATTCAGGCGTACATTGATGAGGTAAACACCAAGCTGAACGATTACCAGTCGCAGGGTCTGCCCGCGGAGGTCAAGGAATACGCCGATGAGATCGCCAAAAAGTACGCCGAGGTGGGCGGCACCTTCCATCTGGATTTTGCCCACACGGTATTCGGGCAGGTCATCGACGGCATGAAGGTCGTGGACGACATCGCCAATGTCCGCACCGCCCGCGGCGACCGTCCCCTGCACGATGTGACCATCGACAGCATTGATATCGTCGAATGATCGCCGCAATGAGATAATAAGATAACGATAAAGACCCCTGCCAAAGAAAGGCGGGGGTCTTTGCTGTTCTTTTTGCCGTTCAATAAAAGGGGATCAAAATTCGAGGTTCTTGCCCGTTTCGGGGTCAAACACATGCACCACATTGCCGCCGAAGGTAAAGGCGATATGCTGCCCGATGCCGAAGCTCGAATTGGTGGCGCCCTGCATACTCATGGTCTGCACGATGATAATGGTATCTCTGCCGCACGCCTGCAGGTGCAGGTGAACGGCGCTGCCCATCATCTCGCTGACGTCCACGGCACCGTGGATCATCTGCTCGCCCTCGCCCGCCAGCATGATATGCTCGGGGCGGACGCCCAGAACGATGCGTCCGGGCTGGACATTCTTTTCGGCAAGGCGCGCCTGCTTTTCATCGCTGAGGACAACATGGGCGTTCTCCAGCTGGACGGCGTACTTGCCGTCGGGATCGCGCTGCAGCTCGGCGTCAAAGGTATTCATGCGGGGCATACCGATAAAGCCGGCGACAAACAGGTTGGCGGGGTGGTCAAAGACCTCCTGCGGGGTACCCACCTGCTGGATCACACCGTCCTTCATAATCACGATGCGGTCGCCGAGGGTCATTGCCTCGGTCTGGTCGTGGGTAACATAGATGAAGGTGGTATCAATGCGCTGGCGCAGCTTGATGATCTCGGCGCGCATCTGGTTGCGCAGCTTGGCATCAAGGTTGGAAAGCGGCTCGTCCATCAGGAATACCTTGGGGCTGCGCACAATGGCGCGGCCGATGGCGACACGCTGGCGCTGACCGCCAGAAAGCGCCTTGGGCTTGCGGTCAAGGTACTGGGTGATATCCAGGATCTCGGCGGCTTCCTTTACCTTGCGGTCGATCTCCTTGGGGTCTACATGGCGCAGCTTCAAGCCGAACGCCATGTTCTCGTAAACAGTCATGTGGGGGTACAGGGCATAGTTCTGGAATACCATGGCGATGTCCCTGTCCTTGGGAGGAATGTCGTTCATCAGCTTGCCGTCGATATACAGCTCGCCGCCGGAGATCTCCTCCAGACCCGCTATCATGCGCAGGGTGGTGGATTTACCACAGCCGGAGGGACCAACCAGCACAATAAACTCGTTATCCTTGATATCGAGGTTAAAGTCCTGTACGGCAAGCACGCCTTCCTCGGTCACCAGCAGGTTGCTCTTTTTCTCCTTTTCCGGTTCGCCTTTCTTCTTTTTCTTCTTTTCGGCTACCGCGGGGTACACTTTTTTAATGTTTTTCAGTACGACTTCAGCCATTACTATCGCTTCTGACCGCTCTGCCTCTGCAAAGCCGGTCTCGCAGCGGGGAAAGCAAAATTCCCCGTGCCTTACGGCAGGTCTCCACACTGCCGCACCGAGAGCGCTCGGGTGGGTGATCCTCCTTTGGTTCGTCCCCGTCGGTCATCAAGTGGAGTGACCGGAGGGATCGGAATATAGATTTTACTGTCGGAAACGATTCCAGCAGCTAAGCCCATTGTAGCACCGGAACAAGGGCTTGTAAATGAAAGCCTGCTTTTCCGACACACTTTTTGTGGATATGCCATAATCGGCGGCGTCGGTTTGGTGATTTTGTCAAGGAAATAGCGGGTCGGGGCTTGGCGCGGCAGGGGGAAATGGTGTATAATAGCGGCAGGAACCGCAAAAGGGGCGGGCACCGCGGCGGAGCCGCCGCCGGACGAAAGTCCGGCGCTCCGGCGCCCCGTAGGGGCGCCGGAGGTTCCGGTTCGCCTTGCGGCGAACCGGAAGCGGCTCCGCCGCGGAACGCCCGTCCCCTTTGCAGATCACCGGAAAGGAAGCGTATTTTATGGGTAAAATTCTCGGACACCTGGAGTCCCAGGCAGTATTCCATTATTTCGAGGAGATCGCGGGCATTCCCCACGGCTCCGGCAATACCAAGCAGATCGCGGATTACTGCGAGCAGTTCGCCGTCTCCCACGGTCTGCAGCACACCCGCGACAGCCGCGATAATGTCATCATCGTCAAGCCCGCGGCGGCGGGCTACGAGGACGCCGCACCGGTCGTCCTGCAGGGACATTTGGATATGGTGTGTGAAAAGGAAAGCGGCTGCCAGAAGGATATGGCGACTGAGGGGCTGGATCTGGTGGAGGAAAACGGCTGGGTCTATGCCAAAGGCACCACGCTGGGCGGCGATGACGGCATTGCCGTCGCCATGATGCTGGCGCTGCTGGCGGAGGAGGGGCTACCCGCCCCCCGTCTGGAGTGCATCATCACCAGCGATGAGGAGATCGGCATGCTGGGCGCCGCCGTGCTGGAGCCGACCCTTGTGACCGGTCGCAACATGGTCAACCTCGATTCCGAGGAGGAGGGCGTCTTTACTGTCAGCTGCGCCGGCGGCAACCGCACCTACTGCCGCCTGCCGGTGGAGCGGGAACCTCTCACCGGCACCGAGGTACAGCTCAAGGTTTCCGGTCTGGTCGGCGGTCATTCCGGCGTCGAGATCGATAAGGGACGCGCCAACGCCGATATGCTGCTGGGTCGTCTGGTCAGCGCCGCCTGCCGCACCGCTCCCTGCCGTCTTATCTCGGTCAGCGGCGGGCAGAAGGATAACGCCATTCCCAATGAAGCCGAAGCACGGCTCCTCTGCGAGGATCCCGCCGCCCTGGAGCGGCTTGCCGCCCAGTGGCAGCCCCAACTCCGTAAGGAGTATGCCCCCGCCGAGCCGGATCTTACCGTTACCGCCGTTTCCCTTGGCAAAAAGTCCTGCGAAGTTCTTACCGAGGAAAGCGCGGGGCGGGTCATCTGCATGCTGCTCACCGTTCCCAACGGCATTCAGGCAATGAGCGGCAGCCTGCCGGGTCTGGTGCAGACCTCCCTCAATCTTGGCATTCTCACCACCGAAAAGAACGCCGTGGAGCTGCATTTCGGCGTCCGCAGCAGCCTTGCCAGCCAAAAGGAGATGCTGACCGAACGGCTGACCGTGCTGACCCACCAGCTGGGCGGCACCGTGGAGGTCTTTGGCGACTATCCGGCATGGGAATACCGTGCCGAAAGCCCACTGCGGGAGCTGATGTGCGAAGTCTATCGGGAGCAGTACGGCGCCGAGCCGAAGATCGAGGCGATCCACGCCGGTCTGGAGTGCGGACTGCTGTGTGAAAAGCTGCCCGGGCTGGACTGCGTTTCCATCGGTCCCGAAATGCTGGAGATCCACACCGCGCGGGAAAGAATGTCGGTCGCTTCCGTGGGACGGGTCTGGCGCTTTGTACGGGAGGTACTGCGCCGCAGTCGGTAACAAGCTGCCGCCTATATTGGAGTTTGTCAAGCCGCAGGGTCTCCCGCCGCCCCGCCAGCCGGCGCCTGCGGCGCCGGCTGCCCCGCCTTCGGCGGGGAGCGCCCCTTTGGGGCGCGGCGGGGCGGCGGAGATCGGCGGCTTTTTTGCCTGTTTTGACCCTGCGGCGGGCAGCTTGTGTACTCTGCCTAAGCATTTTTCTCGCCGGAGGACAATGCAGACCCCATCTGCCCCCATATACGGCAAATTTCCGCCTGCTTCCCCCTGTATTTTGTGGCATATTGCCAATATAAATTCCCGCCAAAGCCGAAAGAATACAAAATTCGTACAGTACCGTAAACGCTTTTTGTAAAAAAAGACCAAGAAACGCTTGACAAGCCCCCTCACTTGGGGTAAGATGGATAATGTACCGGCAGGAATACCCGCCGGAACTGGAGTATGTGCCTATGCAAAAACACTGGGAAGCTATGTCCGATGAGGCGCTGGCTGCGGCTGCCGCCAAGGCGGAAGCAGGCGCTTTTACGGCACTGGCGGCACGGCTGCTGCCCCGCCTGCGCCGAATGGCAGAGGAATATGACCTGCCGGGCATGGAACGCGACGATCTCGTTCAGGAGGGTTTTCTGGGCGTGATGAGCGCCGTGCGCCACTACCGCCCCGAGGTGGGAGATTTTCTCCCCTATGCCATTGCCTGTGCCCGCAACAGCATGAACACCGCCTCCCGCGCGGCGCTTTCCCGCCGCAATGAGCCGCTGAGCCGCTACGAACCGCTGCCGGAGGATCGTCCCGCAGGGGACGAGGAACAGCCGGAGGCGCTGGTGGAGGCTTCGGAATTCGACCGTGAGCTGCACCGCTGGATGCAGACCCGACTGACCGAGTTTGAGCGGCGGGTATGGCGGCTGTCCTTAGTCGGCTACTCCTATGCGGAAATAGCATCTCTTCTTTCTTCTCATTCCAAAGCTGTGGATAACGCCCTGCAAAGAGTCAGACGAAAGCTGCGAAAGTTCTATTCCACCCACTCGGTATCTGCCTGAATTCGTCAGGTGATATATACAAAACTCCCTTATAACATCAATTGTGAGGGCAGAGATTCCAAAGCGAGGTAATGAAGAATGTACGAAGACAAGACTTTAGTATGCAAAGAATGTGGCAACGAGTTCGTGTTCACCGCCGGTGAGCAGGAGTTCTATGCCGAGCGCGGTTTTGCCAATGAGCCCCAGCGCTGCAAGGCTTGCCGTGACGCCCGTAAGCAGAACCAGAAAAGTGACCGTGAGATGTTCACCGCCGTCTGCGCCAACTGTGGCAAAGAGGCGAAGGTTCCTTTCCGTCCCCGTGAGGACCGTCCTGTTTATTGCAGCGAGTGCTTTGCAAAGATGAAGGAAGAGCAGTAATCAGACCCCTGATAACAAGACTATCCTGCCGGCTGTCGAAGATGACAGCCGGTTTTCTTTTTGGAGCGGCTTCCCGCGCGTGGCTGGGTATGTGAGTATGCGCGCGTAAAATAACTATTCTGTTTTCAAGGTGCGGTTTGGTAAGCCCCTAATTTTTTGATGGGGCTTGAATTGGCGGCTGACCCTCGGTATCTTGTCGGGGATCGGTCGCATTTTTCTATTTATCGTTAACGATGAGAAGTCCTCTCACTAATACGGACGAAATCGACTAAATTTGCAGTGAAAGTGTTGAATTCGCACAAAGTTTCATAAAAAGTTTACGGGTTTGGGGATTTGTGGGAAATTTGGGGGGTATAAAAAGCCCTCCCCGTGTAAGGGAGGGTGGCAGCCGAATGGCTGACGGGAGGGTTGACGGCAGAGAATGGGGTATTAAATGTTGGCAACCCCTCAGTCACGGCTACGCCGTGCCAGCTCCCCTTACACAGGGGAGCCCATGGGTCGCGGTGAGAGGGTGCGGGAGATATGTTTGCCGAGGAGTGGATATAGCACTCAGCGCTTGCCGAGCGCTGAAGAAAGACAAGCAGGAGGTAGGACAGGAACCCCCTCCCCCGCTTCGGGGGAGGGGAGGGGGAAGGGGGCAGATGTGCCCACAGCCCCTTATAAGCACCGTTTAGCCCACGCTTCGGGACGGCAAAGCCGTTCCGAGCGGGCAAATAGGGGTCCCCGCAAGGTCGCAAGACCTTGTGGGGAGAGGAGGACGCACCGCAGCGGAGAGGGCTGCCCGCAGTGTAACGGAGGGTCTGCCCGATTGAAGCGGAGGTTGCGCCCGACGAGCGTGGGGGTCTCGGGGTGTCCCCGAGCGTGTTTTGCATCAGGGGACCCCAACGGGTCGCGCGACCCGTTGGGGAAAGGAGGAGCGGCGGAGCGTTGGAGGGTTGTCTATTCCGTAGGAATAGCGACCCGACATGGAGCGTAGCCCGCGACGACGCGCACGAGCAAAAGGAAGTCCCCGCCGGATAGGCGTACAAATTAGAACCTTTTGTGGAACTCTGCGACGACGTTAGGCGAGATGGGACTTATCACCTTAGTCTCTGCAGGCAATCCCTCCGGCTCATTTCATTCGCCACCTCCCCTTACACAGGGGAGGCTGTGGATTGCGGTGAGAGGGTGCGGGACTGTATTTTGCCCCGCACGGAATTTTCGCTCAATGAGTTTTTTAGCGGTTTACTTCCTTTTTATCGGTGCGACCCAGCAAATAGTCCACACTGACATCGTAAAAATCGGCGATGGCGCAAAGCACCTGCGGCGGCAGCATACGCCCGCCGCTTTCGTAATAGGCATAGGTGCGCTGCGGCACATTGATCGCCCTGCCCACCTGTTGCTGGGTCAGGTCGGCATCTTCCCGCAGGTCGCGTATTCTCTGATATTTTGTCACGGTTATTGCCCCACAATCATCATGAAAAAGATTAAATTGTTCTATTTTGGCTAATTATATTATTCCACTGCGCCACTGTCAACATAAAATCGCATAAAAAACCGCCCCCGATCACTCAGGGACGGCTTTTTGGTATTTTGGTTTGGCTTTTTTAGTTTTTCGCAAGGAATAAAAGTTTAAGCTAAAATTACTTCAGCTCAACCTTAGCGCCAGCCTCTTCCAGCTTCGCCTTCAGCTCATCAGCCTCAGCCTTGGAGAGACCTTCCTTAACGGTCTTGGGAGCGTTGTCAACCAGCTCCTTCGCTTCCTTCAGACCCAGACCGGTGATCTCCTTGACCAGCTTGATGACGCCCATCTTGGAAGCGCCAGCCTCAGCCAGAACAACATCAAACTCGGACTTCTCCTCGGCAGCGGCAGCGCCGGCAGCGGGACCAGCAACCATAACGGGAGCAGCAGCGGAAACGCCGAACTCCTCTTCGATCGCCTTAACGAGATCAGCCAGCTCCATAACGGTCAGGCCTTTGATTTCTTCAACAAATTTTGCGATATCAGCCATGATATTAAATCCTCCTGTTAAATCAAATTTTGTAAGGATACGCGATATGCGGTGCGCGGGCGGCTAATTTAGGCAGCCTCGCCCTCCTTCTTCTCGCGGATGGCATCCAGAGCCACGGCAAGACCGCGGATGTTGCCATTGAGCGCCATGCACAGCATGGTGAGCAGCTCCTGCTTGCCGGGCAGCTTAGCCACAGCAATAACGCCTGCCTCGTCGAGTACCTTGCCGTCCATATAGCCGGCACGGATATCGAACTTGTCCTTGTGGGACTCGGCAAACTTGTTCAGGATCTTAGCGGCAGCGATGGGATCCTCGGGGGAATAGGCAAAAGCGCTGGTACCGTACATATGCGCGGTCAGCTCGCCCAGACCAGCCTCCTCGGCAGCGCGGCGCAGAATGTTATTCTTGATAACAGCGTACTCAACGCCCGCTTCACGCAGTTCGCGACGCAGCTTGGTGTCATCAGCCACGGTGATGCCGCGGTAATCGACCAGGACGCCGGCAGCGGAATTCTTCATCTTTTCTGCCAGAGCAGCAACCTGCTCCTGTTTCTGTTTGAGAACATTAGCGTTAGGCAAAATGTTTCACCTCCCAAAGTAATATAAGGAAAACTAAAAAAGCTCTTTCCAACATACCTTGGAAAGAGCGATTCTGTTTCCTTAGCGGGTGAAACCGTTAAAGTCGTAGTTAATCGAAGCTCATTTCCTCGGCAGGCCGGTTCAGCAAACCATTTACACGCACGGGGCGTGCCTGCTGTCTATGGAACAGCTCTATTATTATAGCGGGCGGGGGTGGGGTTGTCAAGGTTTTTTCCCTCTTATTGAGAGTTTTTCGATTAAAAACCGTCCCTACCATATAAAATAAAGCGGTCGCGGTGAGAGGGTGCGGGAACGAGGTTTTCCGAGAAAAGAAGTGGCTGATTGCAAAGTATCTACAGACCGCCCGCATAGTTCCCCTCCTCAGAGGAGGGGAGAGGGGAGGTGGTTCGCCCTTCGCGCTCCAGCGCGCGGGCGATAAAAATGCCGCCGCAGGCTACCTTTGGCGCGCATCTGCGCGCAGTACGGATTTGTTTTTCTGCTGCTGCAGAAAAACAATATTCGTATCCAGCGCAGCCAAGCGTCGGGGGTCTCGGGGTACTCCCCGAGCGTGTTTTGCTTCCTTTTGCACGAGCAAAAGGAAGTCCCCGCCGGATAGGCGTACAAACTAAGTTGTACAAAAGGCTTTGCGACGCCGATAGGCGAGATGAAACTAAGCCAAAATAAGCTGTTTTCACCTGCTCGGTGAAAGGAAAGTCAGCAAAAACCGCAAGTAAGGGGGAACCCTCTCTTGCAGGGTTCCCCCTCTTTACAAAACGATCCACCGGATCATTTTGCAAATTCAACCCCTTTCGGAGCGCCCCCGGAAAAAGGATTTCGCCAGTTGCGACGGGCGACCAAAGGCGCTGCCTTTGGAAACCGCAAGCCTTTTGCAAAAGGCTTGACCGAAAACTTTACTTTCTTACAGCTCGCAGCACAGGTATACCGAGTCCGGCATGGGGTTATCGTTGTACTGTTCTATCTCATAAAAGCCCTCACGCTTGTAGAGGGTGATCGCCTCCTGCAAAAAGGGGAAGGTGTCCAGCACCATCTGCCGGTAGCCCGCCACCCGCGCCTCCTGCATCAGCTGGTGTACCAGCGCGCGGGCAATACCCTGTCCGCGGTACTCGGGGCGGACATACAGCCGCTTCATCTCGCAGCGGTCGGCGTCCAGCGCCTTCAGCGCAATGCAGCCCACCGGTGTGCTGCCCGCGCACACCAGGTACAATCTGCCGTGGGGCGGGGCATACTTGCGGGCAGGGTGCGCCAGCTCCTCCTCGTAGTGCTGCTGCTCCAGATACCCAGCAAAGCTGGGGTCGCCCGCCAGCACCATATCGGTATATTCCTTAAAAAGCTGCCGAATCTCGTCCTCGCGGGCGTAGCCGGAAACAATATTCCATTCACTGCTTCTCATGTGGTATTTGCCTTCTTTCTTGTAATGCGGGGGTCAGTTCAGCTCCACCGGCACGGTGCTGCCGTCGGTAAGGATCACACTGACCCGATTGGGCAGGCAGACTGCCTGTTCGCCCTCTCTTGCCAGCCAGCCGTTATGAATACATACCTTATCGGGGCAATCGGAGGAGATAAATGCAATGCGGTGATTTTTCACCTCCAGCAGCACCTCCTTGCCATATTCGGCAAGGGAGATCTCCTCCTCTGCCGCCTGCGGCAGATAAATGCTGCGCACCATTTTGCCGTCGATCCATATTTCGGCGGTGCAATCGGTGGTGCCGCCATGCGGCAGCAGCAGCCATAGGGCGCAGCCCAGCACCGCCAGCGCTGCAATCGCCCACAGAATGATTTTCGTTTTCTTTTCGCTTTTCTGCATGGTCTGCTCCTTTTTTACTTGATCCGGCGAATGACCGCCGACTGACCCTCCAGCCGCCGTTCCTCCGCTCTGCCCACGGTAAAGACCGTTTCTCCGCCCTTGGCGGCATCGGGCAGAGGCAGCGCGCCCTCACCCGCGTTGACGCAAATGACAAAGCTGCCGCCTTCATCGCTGCGGCGCCACGCCGCCATACCGGCGGCACATGCCAGCGGTTCCATCGTACCGGTCGCCAGCGCGGTGTGGGCATTGCGCAGCGCCGCCATCTGGCGGATACATTCCCGCAGACCGGTATCCTCCCTGCCCCACGGGTAGGTGCCGCGGTTAAAGGGATCGGCATAGCCCACCAACCCCGCTTCGTCGCCGTAGTAAATGCAGGGCATACCCGGCAGGGTCATGGTCATCAGGGTGCCCAGCATAAAGAGCTGCCGCCCCCTATAGTACTGCGCCACGGTAAGGGTATTGTGGGCGCGCTGCCAGTCACGGTCACGGTGCTCCATCGGGGTGCCGCCCAGCACGGTGATTGCCCGCGGTACATCGTGACTGGAAAGCAGGTTCATCATCACGCCCCAGCAGGGACGGGGGTAGTGCTCCAGCAGCTCCCACAGCCGCAGCCGGAACGCGGTGCCGTCCCCCCGCAGCAGGTAATCCATGATCGCCTGCCGCAGCGGATAGTTCATCACGCTGTCCAACTCGTGACCCATCAGGTACTGCCGCCGCTCGCCATAGGCTTCCTTGCAGCTTGCGTCCTCCCACACCTCGCCCAAAATCAGGGCGTCCGGCTTTTCGGCACGCGCCGCCGCGCGGATCATCTGCACCAGCTCATCGGGGTATTCGTCCACCACGTCCAGCCGCCAGCCATCGGCACCCAGACGCAGCCAGTGCCGCACGATGCCGTTTTCGCCGCACAGGAATTCCCGCCAGCTCTTATCCCGGCTGTTGAGCTTCGGCAGGCTTTGGAAGCCCCACCAACTCTCGTAGAGATTGGCGGCGGGATCCTTCCAGCAGTACCAGCTGCGGTAGGGGCTGTGCGGATCACGGCAGGCGCCGCCTGCGCCGTAGCGTCCCTCCTTATTAAAATACAGGCTGTCGCTGCCGGTGTGGTTGAATACGCCGTCCAGAATGATCTTGATATCCAGCTCATGTGCCCGCCGGCACAGGGTGATAAAATCCTCCTCATCGCCCAAAAGCGGGTCGATGCGCATATAATCGGCGGTATTATAGCGGTGGTTGCTGTGCGCTTCAAAGATCGGATTGAGGTAGATGACCCGCACGCCCAGCTCCGCCAGTGCCGGCAGCTTTTCGGTGATTCCGGCAAGGTCTCCGCCGAAGTAATCGTTGCAGCGAAATTCCCCATCGGCATCGGGGGTGCTCTGCGGATCCTCCTGCCAGCTTTGGTGCATTCGGCGGTCGGCAGGAACACCGGTCTTCGGCTTGCCGCTGCAACAAAAGCGGTCGGGGAAGATCTGATACATTACCTGCCCCGCAAACTTTTTGGGGACCTCGTAATCTTTATCATAGACGGTAAGCTGCCACAGCTGTCCCTCGCCGTAATCGACGCTTCCGTCGGGGGCTCGGTGCAGCAGGGTTCCGTCCGAAAGGCGAAAGCCGTAGTAATACAGTCCCGCCTCCTGCGGGATATAGCGCAGGAGAAAGGCATCTCCCTCCCGCTGCATGGGCGTAAGCAGCATGGGCTGCGGCTGCCCTGCCCGGTACAGCAGCAGAGAGGGGCTGCGTCCGTCTCCGGCAGGCAGGGTAAAGCGCAGGGTCATTTCCTCCCCTGTCGCCACCGCACCGAAGGGCGTTTTATATTCCGCCAGCAGGCTGTTAAACATGAGTGTTCTGTCCTTTCTATCGGTAGGTAACAACGAAAAATCGCCTTGCGGCGAAAGATAATATGGCGTGGTTTCTTCTCGCCTGACGGCGGTGTAATGCCTTTTGCGTGGCTTAGTTTGTACGGCTCGCCGCCGCGGCGTTTCTTTTGCTCCTGCAAAAGAAACCAAAACAGGGCAAAGGGGAACCGAGCTTTCCCCTTTGCAAACCCTTTTGACGCTTGGCTGCGCTGGATACGGATATTATTTTTCTGCGGCAGCAGAAAAATAATATCCGTACTGCGCGCAGATGCGCTCAAAAAGTGTCTGCGACGCATTTTTATCGCCCGCGCGCTGGAGCGCGAAGGGCGAACCACCACCCCTCTCCCCTCCTCTGAGGAGGGGAACTAAACCGCAGGTGGGCTGACACTTGCGAGTTGGCTGCACCTTTATGTTCATAGCAGTCGGCACTTGCCAAGCGCAAGAGTAAGGCAAGCAGTGATTGGGACAGGAACCCCCTCCCCCGCTTCGGGGGAGGGGAAGGGGGCAGATGCGCCCGCGGCACCCTATAAGCACCGTTTAGCCCACGCTTCGGGACGGCACAGCCGTTCCGAGCGGGCGTTCCGGTGCGTCGGGGTCTCGGGGTGCCCCCGAGCGTGTTTTGCATCAGGGGACCCCAACGGGTCGCGCGACCCGTTGGGGAAAGGAGGAGCGGCGGAGCGTTGGAGGGTTGTCTATTCCGTAGGAATAGCGACCCGACATGGAGCGCAGCACGCGACGACGCGCACGAGCAAAAGGAAGTCCCCGCCGGATAGGCGTACAAATCAAAACCTTTTATAAAACTTTGCGACGCCGGTAGGCGACTGCCTGTTTCCCTTTTATGCTTATCCCAAAATATTTCTTAATCCAAATGCCAGATCTCCCGCGCGTAGTCGTGGATCGCGCGGTCGGCGCAGAAGATGCCCGCGCCCGCGATGTTGGCAAGGCTCATGCGCTGCCAGCGCAGCGGGTCATTGTAGTAGATCTCCGCCGCGCGGTTGTCCGCCGCCGAGTAGCTCTCAAAATCCGCCGCCGCCATGTACTGATCGACACGGCGCAGATGGTCGGCAAGCATCCAGAAGCTCTCGGGGTTATCCTCCCGCTCCATAAATGCCAGCAGCCGCTGCAGCTCGGCGCTGCGGGCAATGGCATCGGCGGGACGGTAGCCGCGGGACTTCATCTCCTCCGCCTCCGGCGTGCTCATGCCGAAGATGAGGATATTCTCCGGTCCCACCTGCTCTGCGATCTCCACATTGGCGCCGTCCATGGTGCCCAGCGTGATGGCGCCGTTCTGCATCAGCTTCATGTTGCCGGTGCCGCTCGCCTCGGTGCCCGCCAGAGAGATCTGCTCGCTGACCTCGCTTGCCGGCATCAGCCGCTCGCTCATGGAAACATTGTATTCCTCCAGATAGACGATCTTCAGCCGTCCGCGCACATCGGGATCGGCATCGATCATCGCGCCCAGATCATTGATAAAGCGAATGATCTTCTTGGCAAGGTCATAACCGGGGGCTGCCTTGGCGCCGAAGATGTAGGTGCGGGGCTTAAACTCCGCTTCGGGGTTCGCCTTGATATCCAGATAGTGCTTCAGGATCTGCAAAGCGTTGAGGTGCTGGCGCTTATATTCATGCAGGCGCTTGACCTGTACATAGAACAGAGAGTCGGGATCGACGGTAATGCCGCGGTCATTGCGCAGGTAGCGGGCAAAGTCCTGCTTGTTCTGCCGCTTCAGCTCGCCCAGCTCCCGCAGGCTCGCCTCATCGTCCAGATAGGCGCGCAGACCGGTAAGCAGGTTAAAGTCATGCAGGTACTCCGCCCCGATGCGGTCGCGGATATAGCGGTCAAGGCGGGGATTGGACTGCATGAGCCAGCGGCGGCTGGCAATGCCGTTGGTAACATTGCCGAACTTCTCCGGCATCAGGCGGTAGAACTCGTGGAACACATCGTCCTTGATGATCTGGCTGTGCAGCTTGGAAACGCCGTTGACATAATGGCCGCCCACAACGCACAGGTTTGCCATGTGTATTTTGCCGTCCCGCAGGATCTGCATTTTGCCGACTTCCTCATTGCTGCAGCGGAACTCCTCCCGCATTCGGATATTCCAGCGGCGGTCGATCTCCTGCACGATCTGATAGATACGGGGCAGCAGCTCGCGGAACAGGGTGATATCCCACTTTTCCAGCGCCTCCGCCATAACGGTGTGGTTGGTGTAGGCAAAGGTCTGCTCGGTGATCTCCCAGCTCTTTTCCCAGCTATAGCCGCAGTCGTCCATCAGAATGCGCATCAGCTCCGGAATGGCAAGGGTGGGGTGGGTGTCGTTGAGCTGAATGGCATTGAGCTCAGCAAAGTTATCCATGGTGCCGTAGCGCTCCATGTGGGTGCGGGTGATCTCCGCCAGTGAAGCGCAGACAAGGAAATACTGCTGCCGCAGACGAAGCTGCTTGCCCTCTTGGTGGTTATCGTTGGGGTACAGGATCTTGCTGATGGTCTCGGCGCGCGCCGTTTTGCGGAAGGCGCCCAGATAGTCGCCGTTATTGAAGCACTCCATATCAATGCCGGGGCTTTTCGCCTTCCACAGGCGCAGCACGCTTACCGCCTCGGTATCGTAGCCGGAAACATACATATTGTAGGGCACCGCCAGCACCGTCTCGTAGTCGATGTACTGCTGCATCAGGTGTCCCTGGTCCCAGCGCTCCTCCAGCCGCCCGCCGAATCTTACCTCGACGGCATGCTCCTCATTGGGGCGCAGCCATACCTCGCCGCCGGGCAGCCAGTAATCGGGCAGCTCGGTCTGCGCGCCGTTCACCAGCTTCTGCTTAAAGATGCCGTATTCGTACAGAATGGAATAGCCGGTGCCGTAGTAGCCGTCGGTCGCCATGCCGTCCAGATAGCAGGCGGCAAGCCGTCCCAGACCGCCGTTGCCAAGCCCCGGATCCGGCTCGCAGGCATACAACCGCTCCGGCGTCGCGCCGAAGGCGGTCAGCGCCTCGGTAAACTGCTCCACCAGCCCCAGATTGTACAGGCTGTTCTTCAGGCTCTTGCCCATCAGGAATTCCATCGAAAGGTAGTGGATACGCTTTCTCTTTTCGGCGGTGATCTTCTGGCGATGGGCGCGGCGCTTTTCCACCATCAGGTCGCGCAGCACCAGTGCCGCCGCCTTGTACAGCTGCTCGTCGCTCGCGCTCTGCGGTTTTACCTCCATCAGGTACTCCAGTTTATTCTCCATCGCCAGGCGGATCTGTTCTGCGGTCATGGTCATCATGGTCGTACTCTCCTTTATCGTATAGAATAGCGCTTTGCCGTAGGGCAAAGGGCAGGGTCTTCTCCACTGTTATTATACCGATTTTTTCGCGGTTTTCAACTATCCGTCCCAAAAGTTCGTTATTTTTTCATCAATTCCCATTCCCGCCGAAAATCCCTTTGCAGACCCTGCCTTTTGCGCTATAATAGAAGATAGAACTTCCTATTTTTCTTTTTCAAGGAGGAATACGATGAGCCGCTATAAGATCAATATTATGGAGCACCAGTATTACATCAATACCGACCGCGACCCTGCCTGGGTAAAAATGATACAGGAACGCCTGAACGGGCAGATCGAGGAGATCCGCGAGGGCTGCCCCAACATTTCCGCCTTTGATACCTTTGCCCTGCTGACCATGAACCTGATGGACCAGCTGGCAAAAAGCGAGGAAGCCGCCGATAACCTGCGCCAGCAGCTGACCAACTACCTGCGGGAGAGCAGCGCCGTGCGTTCCCCCGCCGAGGATCTGCGCCGCAGCGGTCAGCTCGGCTTCCGTGATTTTGATGAAAACGACGAGGAATTCTAAACCCTATGGAAAAACACGCTGAAATTCTGGCGCCGGCAGGTGGCGAGGCACAGCTGCGTGCCGCTGTGCTGTGCGGCGCCGATGCCGTTTATCTGGGTCTGCGGGGCTTTAATGCCCGCGCGGGCGCCGAAAATTTTGATGAAAACACCCTGCCGCAGACCGTCGGCTGGTGCCACAGCCGCGGTGTTAAGGTCTATGTCACCCTGAATACGCTGGTCACCGACCGTGAGCTGCCCGACTGGCTCCGCACACTGGACGCCGTGGCAGCCGCCGGCGTGGACGGCGTATTGGTGCAGGATCTGGGGCTGGTGCGGCTGATGCGCCGGCGCTACCCCACCCTGCCGCTGCTGGGCAGCACCCAAATGTCCGTCCACAATTTGGCGGGCGCCCGCCTGCTGGAGGAAATGGGTCTGTACCAGGTGGTGCTGGCGCGGGAGCTTTCCAAAGAGGAGATCGCCGCCATCTGTGCCGGAACCAGCCTGCGGTGCGAGGTTTTCGTCCACGGGGCACTGTGCATGAGCGTTTCCGGTCAGTGCTACCTCAGCAGCGTGCTG
>CAKSYU010000037.1 GCA_934524965.1 uncultured Angelakisella sp. | reverse complement strand
GCACTTTTGCACCGCCAAAAGTGCCCAAAAGCGGTTTAGGGCTGCGCCCTAAAAACCCACGCACCGGAACGCCCGCTCGGAAAGCCAAAGGGCGGCTTCCCGAAGCGTGGGCTAAACGGTGCTTATAAGGTGTCTGCGACGCATTTTATCGCCTGCCGCGCTGGAGCGCGGAATGGCGAACCACCACCCCTGTTCCCTCCTCTGAGGAGGGGAACTATGGGGCGGGTGAGCAAATACTTTGTAGTTTGCTGCTTCTTTCCTCGGAAAATCTATCTCCCGCGCACCGCGACCCGCTATCACGGAGAACCAAATATTACAAAGAAAGCGTGACCCTATGGAGACCATTACCATTCAAACCGAATTTATCAAGCTGGATAGCTTCCTGAAGTTCTGCGGCGCGTGCGCCACCGGCGGCGAGGCGAAGATCGCCATTGCCGAGGGCGAGGTGCTGGTGAACAACGAGGTGTGCACCATGCGCGGTAAAAAGCTGTATGCCGGCGATACCGTTACCTTGGACGGTGAAAGCTGGCAGGTGGCGGCGCCGTGAGGCTGCGGCAGCTGAAAATTGAAAACTTCCGCAACCTTGCGGCAGTGGAGCTTGCCCCCGCTGAGGGCGTCAATGTCATTTACGGCGAGAACGCGCAGGGAAAAACCAACCTCATCGAGGCGATCTACCTGCTGACGGGACAAAAGAGCTTCCGCGCCGCAAGGGAAAGCGATTATCTGCGCTTCGGCAGCGGGGTCGCCCGCATCGAGGCGGACTTTACCTGCCAGAACCGCGAAAAAACCGCGGCGCTTGCCTTCGGCAGCAAAAAGCTGGCGTGGCTTTCCGGCGTAGAGTGCGCCCCGAGTGAACTGACCGGCGAATTTTTGGCGGTGGTCTTTTCCCCCGGCGAGTTGGCGCTCATTCAGGAGGGTCCCGCGGAGCGGCGGGCATTCTTAGACGGCGCGATCAGCCAGGTGATGCCACGCTACATGACTACATTGGCGATAATGAGCCGTATTTTATTGCAGCGCAATACCCTGATCGCCGATATGCAGAAAAGCGGCAACACCGCCATGATGGAGCCGCTGCTGGAAACATGGGACAGGAGCCTGGCGCGCGCCGCCTATTCCATCTGCCACGCAAGGGCAAGATTTTTGAAACGGCTGGCGCCGCCCGCGGCGGAGATCTATGAGAGCATCTGCAAGCGAGCCGATCAGCCCTTTTCCCTCACCTATCAGCCCAGTATCCCCGCGCCGGAGGGCGCCGACTGGGCGGAGATCTCCACCGCCGAGGGCGAAGCCCATATCCGCGCGGCGCTTGCCGCCGCCCGCAGCGAGGACTATAAAAACTACTGCACCACCATCGGTCCCCATCGGGACAACATGGAGGTAGGCATAGCCGGTATTTCCGCGCGGAGCTTTGGCAGTCAGGGTCAGCAGCGCAGCTGCGCCCTTGCCCTGAAGCTGGCGCAGTGCCGTGTGATGGAGGAAACGCTGGGCGAAGCGCCCATTATTCTGCTGGACGATGTGCTGAGTGAGTTGGACCGCACCCGACGGGACTACTTCCTGCACGGGGAGCACCCGGGGCAGGTGTTCATCACCTGCTGTGATAGGGGTGCGGCGCGGACACTGGGCGACGGCGCGGCGTTCCGCATGAAGGAGGGGCAGTTATATCTGCCCCAGAAACGAACCAAAAAACGAAAGGAGCCGTGAAGCGATGTATCTGCACTTGGGACAGGAAACAGTGGTGCGGGAACGGGATATCATCGGCATTTTCGATTTGGATAACACCACGGTGAGCCGCCACACCCGCAAGACGCTGAGTGAGGCGGAAAAGGACGGACGGGTCATCAATGTGACCGACGACCTGCCAAAGACCTTTGTAGTGACCACCCCGCCGAAGAAGAAAGCGAGTGAGAGCACAGTGTATCTGTGCCAGCTTTCGACGGGGACGCTGAAGAAGCGGAGCGGGAAGTAAAAAACTTTTATGGTACTTTTGACCCGCCAAAAGTATCCAAAAGCGTTTTAGGGCTGCTGCCCTAAAAACCCGCAACGCTTGGCTGCGCTGGATACGGATATTGTTTTTCTGCGGGAGCAGAAAAACAAATCCGTACTGCGCGCAGATGCGCTCAAAAAGTGTCTGCGACGCATTTTTATCGCCCGCGCGCTGGAGCGCGAAGGGCGAACCACCACCCCTGTCTTGCCCTTGTCGCTCCAATGTCGCACTGCTTCGCTATCTCGCTCGCATTGCTCCTGTCGCTCCCCAAGGAATTGTCGCTGCTTCCGCCACCGGCGGCGCTCCAATTCCTTGCCCCTCAAAGGAGGGGGACTAAGCCGATAGCAGGCTAACACTTATAAATCAATTTCCCCCTACGCCCATAGCAGTCGGCACCTGCCGAGCACAAGAGTAAGGTAAGCAGCGATTGGGATAGGAACCCCCTCCCCCGCATCGGGGGAGGGGAGGGGAAGGGGGCAAATGTGCCCACAGCCCCTTATAAGCACCGTTTAGCCCACGATTCGGGACGGCACAGCTGTTCCGAGCGGGCGTTCCGGTGCGTCGGGGTCTTGGGGCATGCCCCAAGCCACTTTTGGAATTTGGGGTCCCCGCAAGGTCGTAAGACCTTGTGGGGAGAGGAAGACGCACCGCAGCGGAGAGGGCTGCCCGTAGTGCAACGGAGGGTCTGCCCGATTGAAGCGGAGGTTGCCTCCGACGAGGCGGTGCAAAAGTACCACCCCGCCGGTAGGCGGAGTGGCAGACCAAGCCTTAATCAGAATTCTGCGGCGCCGTTAGGCGAGAAGTAACTATTACCTTAGTTCTTGCCGGCAATCCCTCAGTCACGGCTGTGTCGTGTCAGCTTCCTTTACACAAGGGAGCCTGAGGAGCCGATAAACTTTGTCTGATCTGATCCAAGCGATCTTGAGAATAGGAGAAACTATGAGCAACATCGAACAGGTAAAACAAAGCCACTATGACGAAACACAAATTCAGGTACTGGAGGGGCTGGAGGCAGTCCGGAAGCGTCCGGGCATGTATATCGGCTCCACCGGTCCGCGCGGTCTGCACCATCTGGTGTACGAGATCGTGGATAACGCCATAGACGAGGCGCTGGCAGGCTACTGCACCCACATCGAGACCGAAATACTGGAGGGCGATGTGATCCGCGTGACCGATAACGGACGCGGTATCCCCGTCGGGATCCACCCCAAGATGGGCATTCCCGCCGTTACGGTGGTCTATACCATTCTGCACGCCGGCGGCAAGTTCGGCGGCGAGGGCTACAAGGTCTCCGGCGGTCTGCACGGCGTGGGCGCTTCGGTCGTCAATGCCCTTTCGGAGTGGCTCATTGTCGAGGTAAAAAACGGCGAGCATATCTACCAGCAGAAATTTGCCCGCGGCGTGGCACAGGGCGACCTGACCATTATCGGCGATACCGATGAGACCGGCACCCGTGTGACCTTTAAGCCGGACGGCGAAATATTTGAGGAGCTGGTGTACGACTACGAGACGCTGCACACCCGTCTGCGGGAGCAGGCGTTCCTGAATGCCGGCGTGCGCATGACCATTACCGACCGGCGCACCCCCGACGGTCCCAGCGACTCCATGTGCTACGAGGGCGGTATCCGCTCCTTTGTGGAGTTTATCCACCAGCGGCGCGGACTGGAAGCGCTGCACGAAGACGTCATTTACATGAAGGGCGACAGCGGCGACAATGTGGCGGAGGTCGCCATGCAGTACAACGACAGCTACAATGAGCTGCTGCTCTCCTTTGCCAATAACATCAATACCGGCGAGGGCGGCACCCACGAGGACGGCTTTAAGCAGGCGCTGACCCGTGTGCTGAACGCCTATGCCCGCAAAAATAACCTGCTGAAGGACAGCGACAAGAACCTTTCCGGCGAGGACTGCCGCGAGGGTCTGACCGCCATTATCAGCGTGAAGCTGCGGGAGCCGCAGTTTGAGGGGCAGACCAAGGGCAAGCTGGGCAATACCGAGATGCGGCAGGTGGTCTCCGCCATCGTGACCGATAAGCTGACCACCTACTTTGAGGAAAATCCGCAGGTCGCCCGTACCATCATCGAAAAGGCGATCACCGCGAGCCGTGCCGCCGAAGCCGCCCGCAAGGCGAGAGAGGCGACCCGCCGCAAATCCCCGCTGGAGGGCGTGGGGCTGCCCAGCAAGCTGAAGGACTGCAGCGAACGCAATAATGAGCGCACCGAGCTGTTCATCGTAGAGGGCGACTCGGCAGGTGGTTCCGCCAGCGACGGGCGTGACCGCCGCTTCCAGGCGATCCTTTCGCTGTGGGGCAAGATGCTGAATGTGGAAAAGGCACGGCTGGATAAGGTGTACAGCAACGAAAAACTGCTGCCCATCATCGCCGCCGTGGGCTGCGGCATCGGCGAGGACTTTGACGCCAGTAAGATCCGCTACAACAAGATCATCATTATGGCAGATGCCGATGTGGACGGCAGCCATATCCGCACGCTGCTGCTCACCTTCTTCTTCCGTCACATGCGTCCGCTGATCGAGCTGGGTCATGTCTACATCGCGCAGCCGCCGCTGTATAAGGTAAGCCGCGGCAAGCAGTTCCACTATGCCTACACCGAAGCCGAGCGGGACGCCTGCATTGCCGAGCTGAACCCCGACGGCACCGGCAAGGTGGATATCCAGCGGTACAAGGGCTTGGGCGAGATGGACCCCGTACAGCTGTGGGAAACCACCATGGACCCCACCCGCCGTGTAATGCTGCGGGTAAATATGGAGGACGCCATGCGTGCCGATGAGACCTTTACCATCCTGATGGGCGATAAGGTACAGCCCAGACGGGAATTTATAGAGCAGAACGCCCAGTATGTCACCAACCTTGATGTTTGATGACAGAGAAAGGAGCCGAAAAAATGAGCAAGGATAAAACTCCCAGCAATATGGGCGATTTTGATGCCATCAACGAGGTAGTGGACGAGGTGACCGCCGAAAACAGCCTGCATAACGAGGGACGCATCATACAGGTGGAGCTGGACCACGAAATGCGCAAGAGCTTTTTGGAATACTCGATGTCGGTCATTGTGGACCGTGCCCTGCCCGATGTGCGGGACGGACTGAAGCCCGTTCACCGCAGAATACTGTTTGCCGCCGATGAGGACGGACTGACCCCCGATAAGCCCCACCGCAAGAGCGCGACCATCGTGGGCGATGTGCTGGGTCGTTACCACCCGCACGGCGATGCTTCCGTTTATGATGCCATGGTGCGTCTGGCGCAGCCCTTTTCGCTGCGCTACCCGCTCATCGACGGTCACGGAAACTTTGGTACCATTGACGGCGACCCCCCTGCCGCCTACCGTTATACCGAGGCGAGACTGAGCAAGATCGCCCTGTACATGCTTTCCGATATCGACAAGGACACCGTAGACTGGAACCCGAACTTTGATGACCAGCGCAAGGAGCCTGTGGTACTGCCCAGCCGCTTCCCCAACCTGCTGTGCAACGGCTCGGTGGGTATCGCGGTGGGTATGGCGACCAATATCCCGCCCCACAACCTGCGGGAAGTCAGCGACGCGGTGTGCCACCTCATTGATCACCCCGAAGCGGAGCTGAATGAGCTGATGCAGTACATTCAGGGTCCCGACTTCCCCACCGGCGGCATCATTATGGGGCGCAGCGGTATCCGTGCCGCCTATGCCACCGGCAGAGGTAAAATTACCCTGCGCAGCAAGACCGAGATAGAGGAAATGAAGAACGGGCGGGAGCGCATCATTGTGCGGGAGATCCCCTACATGGTGAACAAGACCCGCCTCATCGAGAGCATTGCCCAGCTGGTGAAGGATAAGCGGGTGGACGGCATCAGCTACATCAATGATGAAAGCGACCGCGAGGGTATGCGCATCGTCATTGACCTGAAGATGGGCGCCAACGCGCAGGTGGTGCTGAACCAGCTGTACAGCTACACCCAGCTGCAGGACAGCATCGGCGTTATTATGCTGGCGCTGGAAAACGGCGTGCCCAAGGTAATGACACTGAAGGAGATGCTGGAGCAGTACCTAAAGTTCCAGTTTGAGGTAGTGACCCGCCGCACCGCCTACGACCTGAAAAAGGCCAAGGAACGCGAGCATATCCTGGAGGGTCTGAAGCTGGTGGTAGACCGCACCGACGAGGTCATCTCCATCATTCGCCACAGTAAAGACCAGAACGATTCCAAGGCAAACCTCATCGAGCGCTTCAGCATTACCGACCTGCAGGCGGCTGCCATTGTAGCGATGCGTCTGGGACAGCTCTCCGGTATGGAGCGCATCAAGATAGAGGAAGAGCTTGCCGGTATTCTGGAAAAAGTCCGTCAATTGGAGGAGATCCTGCGCACGCCTTCCATGGTCTACGATATTATCCGCACCGAGCTGACCGCCATTAAGGATAAATTCGGTGATGACCGCCGTACCGCCATCGAGACGGTGAGCGGCGAGGTGGATATTGAGGATCTGATCCCCGAGCAGCTTTCGGTCATTACACTGACCCATGGCGGCTACATCAAGCGCCAGCCCATAGAGGTGTACCGCACCCAGCGCCGCGGCGGACGCGGCATTTCCGGCGTTGCCCGCAAGGACGAGGACTTTGTGGAGGATATGTTCATTACCTCCACCCATGACTATGTGCTGTTCTTTACCAACCGCGGCAAGATGTACCGCATGAAGGGCTATGAGATCCCCGAAACGGGCAGAGCCGCCCGCGGCAGCCATGTGGTGAACCTGCTGCCCATAGAAAAGGACGAAAAGATCAGTGCCATGATAAGGGTGGACGAGGTGGAAAACGACAGCTATCTGGTGATGGTAACGAGAAACGGCACCATCAAGCGCACGGAGCTTTCCGCCTACCGGAATGTCCGCAAGGGCGGCATTATCGCCATCAACCTGGAGGAGGGCGACGAACTGGCGTGGGTACGCAACACCACCGGTGATGACGACCTCATCATTGCCACACGGCAGGGCGTTGCGATCCGCTTTGCGGAAAGTGATGTCCGCCCGATGGGTCGTACCGCCACCGGCGTGCGCGCCATCCGGCTGGACGAGGGCGATGAAGTGATCGCCATGGCGACCTGCGAGGAGGGCGGCTACCTGCTGACCGTGACCGAAAGCGGTCAGGGACGGCGCACCCCGCTGGAGGAATACCGCACCCAGAACCGCGGCGGACGCGGCGTGCGCAACTACGACTGCGAGGGCAGAAACACCCTGGTTGCCGGTGTGCGTGTGGTCGGTGAGGAGGATGATGTGATTCTGATCGCCGATGACGGTATTATTATCCGGATCCCCTGCGAGCAGATTGCGGTACAAAGCCGGTACGGCGGCGGCGTTCACGCCATGAGACTGGAGGAGGGCAGCCGCGTGGTGGCGCTGGCACGCGCCCCCCGTGACGAGGACGCCGAGGAGGAGACCGGCGAGACCGAACCGGAGCAGGACGAGGAGCAGGAGATCGCCGGCGGGGAACCCCCCCTGCGGAGGAGTAAAAACCGGTCGGGATCTTGAAAGCGACAAGCGAAAGAAGCGTTAGTCTGTTGCTGCTTTTACGACCGTTCAAAAAAAGCCGATGATGACCCGCTAAAAGGAAACGACATGAAACAGTGCAGACCGAAAAACAGAATACTCCTGCGGGGGGCGGCGCTGGCGCTTGCCCTCTGCATGGTGCTTTCCCTTGCCGCCTGCGGAAAATCAAAAGCCTCCGGCAATATACGGGTGGATCTTTCCGGTCGGGTAAATACCCTTGACCCGCAGTTTTGCAGCACTGTGCCGGAGCGCTGCCTGCTGAAAAACTGCATGGAGGGACTATGGCGGCAGCTGCCGGACGGCACCCTGACCGAAGGCTGCGCCGAAAGCTATACCGTAAGCGAAAACGGCCTGCAGTACACCTTTGTTCTGCGGGAGGGGCTGACATGGAGCGACGGCGAGGCGTTGACTGCCTCCGACTTTGTGTTTGCCTTCCGGCGGCTGCAGCAGATGACCGGTAAACCGGCATGGACGGAATTTTCCGCTGTGCGGGGCTTTGAGAACGGCGGGGCGCTGGGCGTTACCGCACCCGATGACCGTACCCTTATCATTACGCTGAGCCGCGCCGACCCGCTGCTGCCCGAAAGACTGGCGGAGCCGGAGGCGTTCCCCTGCCGGGAGGACTACTACACCGGCACCCACGCCCGTTACGGCAATACGCTGGAGAACATGATCTATAACGGTCCCTATACCGTGAAAAGCTGGGAATACGGCGAAGTGCGCCTTGCCCCGAACAGCCGCTACACAGGGCTGACCCCTGCCGAGAATACCGGCGTGACCATTACACTGGGGCAGGACGATACCGTGGGACGCTTTTTGGCGGGGACGACCGATTGCTGTCGGGTAGATGCCGCCACGCTGGGGCAGCTTTCCGGCGGCAGCGCCGATATGTTGACCTTCCGCAACGGCACCGTTTCGCTGCTGCTGAACCAGAACGCCAAGGGGCTGGACAGCATTGCCCTGCGGCAGGCGCTGTGCTACAGCTTTGCGCTGACCGATTATACCGAAAGCGGCGACCTGCCGGAGACCTATGAGTACGCGAAAAGTATCATTCCCGCCGCGGCGCGGCTGATGGATAAAAGCTACACCGAGCTGACGGCGCAGGGCTTTGCGCTGGGCACCGTGACCTACCCCGACGGCAGCTCCTCCACAGATTTCCGGCGGAGCAACCAATTGGGCATTTTCTACAATGCCCGCGCTGCCGCTGCTGCGATGGAGCAGGTGGAAAAGCTGCCCGACGGGCTGACGCTGCTGCTGCCGAAGGGCTCGGCGCTGGAGGGCTTTTGCGGGTGGCTGCAAAAGCAGTGGCTGGATCACCTGGGGATCGTGGTGAACCTTGCCATAGTGGATAGCGATACCTACCGCAGCCGCCTTGCCAAGGGGGACTACTCGCTGGCACTGTACAGCTACACCGCCGGTGATGAGCTGCACACCGTGTTCCGTCACTACGGGACGGCGGGCGGCGCGCCGGTGCAGTGCAATGATCCCCGCTATGGGCAGTTGGTCGAGATGGCGAGTGCCAGCCGGGAGATAAGCGAAGCGGCACGGCTTTTTGCCAATGCCGAAGCGCTGCTGGCGGATCAGTTTATCGCGATGCCGCTTTTCTATACCGAGAGCTACTTTGCGATGGCAAAGGGTGTGAGCGGGATCCAAAGCTCCGCCGATGGAACGGAATTGTTCTTTGCCACGGCGAAGCGGGCGGCGAAATAAAAAAGGAGATAAGACGATGATAGAGGCTATTCTATGTCTGGCGATCGCCGCTGTCTGGCTGGTGCTGCGGGTGCACTCCCTGCAGGAAAAGGGCAGGCTGTGGAACAATGCCTATCTGCACACTTCCCAAAAGGAACGAGAGACGATGGATAAAAAGCCGCATTACCGCCAATCCGGAATTTGCTTTTTGCTGCTCGCGGCGGAATTCCTGCTGATAGCGGTCGATAGCGTATGGCACAGGGGCTGGATACTGCCGCTGGAGATAGGTCTGGCGGCGGTAACATTGATCTATGCCATTGGTTCCAGTATCCGTCAGGTCAAAGGGGGAAAAACGAATGGAACGAAAGCGGCTGAGTAAGGAATGGCTGCCGGAGATCATAGCATTCAACCGGCGGTGCTTCTCCCCCGCTGACCGCTGGAGCGAGGCGGACTGGGCGGAGCTGCTGGAGGACGAGCGGGCGCATTACTACGCGCTGCTGGAGAACGGGCAGATCGTGGGGAATATTTTTCTTTACGACTGGCAGGGGGAAAGGGATTTCCTGAAAATTATGAACCTTGGCGTTGCGCCCGACCGGCGGGGAGAGGGGCTGGCGTGCCGCCTGCTGCAAAAGGCGGCGGCGGAGCTGAAAACCACGGGGCTTTGCCGCTGCTGCGGCGAGACCCGGGAAAGCAACCTTGCCATGCGGCGGGTGTTTGAGCGCTGCGGCTACCGGCTGAACAAAACAGAAGAAAACTACTATGAAAACCCGACCGAGAGCGCCTGCAAGTATGTGCTGCGGCGGGAGGAGCTGAAGTAAAACCAAATAAAGTCCCCCTGCCGGACGGTAAAGGTTCGGCGGGGAAATTTTTGTTAAGGGGGAAGTGGGTAGGGGCGCAGCCCCGCCCGCCGCAGGCGGACGACACGAGCGAAGCTCGTGTGTTTCGGCTATGCCGAAACGGGCTGCGCCCCCGTCCTCCGCCTTTCGCAAACCCGCAAAAGCAAAAAGACCTTTCCCCCGCCCTTTGCAAATTCCGCCCTGCCGCCGCATAAGAATAGGATAAAGGCTTATGCGAAAGGGAGGGTTTGACATAATGAAAGGGAAAGCAAAGCGGGCGGCGGCAGCGATGATAGCGGGGCTGCTGCTCCTTGTGCCGGCAGGCGCGGCGGAAACGGCGTGGGAGGAGATCCCCAACGCCAATATACCGGCATCGGTGATCCAGAACGAAGTGGTGGAGGCGGAGGGTATGCAGGTGGAGCTTTCCTTGCCGGTCAAAAGCGCCATTCTCATCGACCAGAATACCGGCAGCGTGCTGTACGAGATGAATGCCGACCAAAAGCTGCCGCCGGCTTCCATCACCAAGATCATGAGCCTGCTGCTTTTTATGGAGGCGCTGGAGAACGGGAAGATCGCCCTGACCGATACCGTGACCTGCAGCGAGATCGCGGCGGGCTTCGGGGGCAGTCAGATCTGGCTGAAGCCCGGCGAGGAGATGACGGTGGATGACCTGCTGAAAGCAGTGGCGGTGCAAAGCGCCAATGATGCCACGGTGTGTCTGGCGGAATATGTGGCGGGCAGCGAGACGGCATTTGTGCAGCTGATGAACCAGAAGGCGGCGGAGCTGGGCATGGAGAATACCCACTTTGCCTGCTGCGCGGGACTGGATAACGAGGGGCACTACAGCACGGCGCGGGATATTGCCCTGATGAGCCGCGCGCTGCTGCAATACCCCAAGATCACCGACTATACCACCATATGGATGGACACCCTGCGGGGCGGCGCCACCAGTTTGGTCAATACCAACCGGCTGGTGCGGTTTTATCAGGGGGCGACGGGGCTGAAGACCGGCACCACCAACGGGGCGGGCTGCTGTCTTTCCGCCAGTGCCACCCGGGACGGTTTAGGACTGATCGCGGTGGTGCTGGGTGCCGAAAACAGCGATAAGCGCTTTACGGCGGCGCGGGCGCTGCTGGACTGGGGCTTTGCCAACTACGCGGCGGTGGAGATCACCCCGCCGGAGCTGGAACCGCTGCCCGTGACCCGCGGCACTGCCCCCACGGTGGAGCTGACCGCCCAGCCGCCCGCGGGCGGCATTGTGATCCCCAAGGGGCAGCGGGACGCCCTGACCCAGACGGTGAACCTTGCCGAAAGCATCGAAGCGCCGGTGGCGGCAGGCGCTGAGGTAGGCACCGTGACGGTGACGGTGGAGGGCAGCACGGTGGCAGCCTATCCGGTGGTGACGGCTGCCGCGGTGGAGCGCATGACCTTTGGGCGGGCGTTCAGCCGCCTGTGCGGCGGGCTGCTGGCAATGGGATAGTTTTCGCGGGCGGGGAGGGCGCGGGTTTTCCCCGCCCTTTTGCGGTTTGCGCGTAGTGGTGGATCGGGGGCGCAGCCCCGCTCCCGCTGAAAAGCGGAACAGAAAAAACAGACCCTGCGTTTACAGGGTCTGCGGTGGTTGAGGCCTTAAATAAAAAGCTGCTCGTAGCCAACGCCGAGTGCGATGGTCAGGGCTTTTATTTCATCGGGATAGAGATGGCGCTGACCAACCTCGATTTTAGCCAACGCGCTGCGGGTCAGGTCGCAGCCCTGCACCTGAAGTCGGGCGGTAAGCTGCTCCTGCGTCAACCCCGCGTCCTGGCGGAGCTTCGCCAGATGACGCCCCATGCGATCACAGTATTGCCGGTCCATGAGCACCACTCCCTCCGCACTAAATCAGAACAATCATTTTCTTGATTTTAGGCGAAAAAGCGGCTATAATTGCACTAATATAGTGCAAAACGGAAAAGAGGGAAAATTTTATGGATAACAGCACACACCTTGCGCTGTTACAGGGACGCAGTTTGATGGCACAGGATAAGATCATAGCGATACAGCAGGAATGTGAGGAGATCTGCCTGCAAAGTGATACACCGGACTATCGGGCGCTGTATTTCAGGCTCTTTGCCTGTGTGGAGGAGGTACGAAAACTGCTGGAGCTGAAATGATCCCAAAAAGGAAAAAGCCCCCATCGGGGGCTTTGGCTCAGGGCAGCTCCGGCTCGCGGCGAATGTGGAACAGCGCCCGAAGCAGACCGGAAAGCAGACGTGGGCTGCGGTAAACGACGACCTTCATCAGATCTCCCTCCTTATGGCAGTTGACGGCAGCTAACGGCGGCAGCGAAAGCCAAGGATCACCAGACCCACGGCGGCAAACAGCAGGGCGGTGCGCAACTCGCCGCACATCGCCAGCAGCAGTCCCAGACCAAAAGCCATACAGCACAGCGCCAGCGGGCAGTCGCCGCGGCGGGGACGACGGTGCATCACCACTCCCCCTCTCCCTTTCGTTGCTACGCTATCTTATGCGGCGGGGAGAGATATGGTGCGGATAGGGAGCGGGGGCTATGCCCGCTTCCCTTTGGGACGGAATACCGCCCGCAGCAGGAAAAAGAGGGTGGCGGAAATGACGGTGCCCAAAAGGTTCATAAAGATATCGTCCACATCAAAGCTGCGCCCCACAATGGGCTGGATCAGCTCGATGGCAGCGGTGGTACACAGTCCGGCAAGGACGGTGCGCCCCCAGCCTGCCTTGGGGCGGAACAGCGGATACAGCAGCCCAAACGGCAAAAACAGCAGGATATTATCAAGGTTTTCCCGCGTGGGGTACCGGAAAAAGTCAAAAGTAAAGTCGTAATCCATCACAAACCACGGCAGCCCGCTCTGGGAGGGTCTGCCGTAGAACAGCAGATAGTAGAGATCGGAGACCATGTATAGAAAGATGGTAAAGACCAGCAGCCCCGTAAGGTAGCACGGGAACAGCGAGCGCTGCACCAGCTGCCCGCCGGCAAGCTGCGGCTCCCGCCGGTGCAGCCGCAGGGCGTACCACAGCCCCACCGCCAGCGCAAAGGGCAGCGCCTGCAAAAAATATCCCGCTACGGTATCAAAAAAGAAATACTGGAAAGTCACTGGGGGTCTCCTTTCGGCTCAATGCTGGTAAATTTGTATTGCCGCCAGCCGCCCCAGCCATACGCCCAGCAAACACAGCCCGACGCTCAGCAGGATATACAGGGCAGCCGTACCCTTTTGCCCCGCTTTCAGCAGGGTGTAGCTTTCCAGCGAGAAGGTGGAAAAGGTGGTAAAGCCGCCGCACAGCCCTGTCTTGGCAAACAGGATCAGGTTTGGCGAGGGGCTGGCAAGCTCCGCCGCGCCGGCAATAAACCCGATGAGCAAAGCGCCCAGCAGGTTGGTGATGAGGGTGAGGACAGGGAAACTGCCCCGCACCGGAATTAAACTGATGGCATAGCGCAGCATGGCGCCCGCGGCGCCGCCCAGCGCCACCCAAAGAAAACGGGACATAGACAATGTGACCCCCAAAGAAATTCAGTCGTTTTTGATCTGCCGCTCGGTGACAGCGATCTTGCTTACAGTTGCGGTGTCGCTGCCGTAGTCACCTTCATAGTAAATGATGACCAGCTTATCCTCACAAATATAAGTATCTCCCCATAATCCGGAAAGCCCATTATCCGGCTCCCCGAACTTTTCCAGAACGGCGCTGCGGGGCGTTCCCTCTTTGATAGCCTCAAAGTCCTTCAGGGTAGGTTCCCCACTGCCGCAGGCGGCAAGCAAGGTAAGGCACAGAACAGCGGTCAGCAAGACCGCGGCGATGATGCGATGTTTCATGGGGGTAGCTCCTTTCTGAAATCGAATGTAGTGGCAGCTCCGTTAAAACAGAGCGGTCGCGGTGCGCGGGTGCGGGAATGAGGCTTGCCAAGGAAAGGGCATAGCACCCGGCACTTGCCAAGCGCTGAATTAAGGTAAGCAGGAGGTAGGACAGGAACCCCCTCCCCCGCTTCGGGGGAGGGGAGGGGAAGGGGGCAGATGTGCCCACAGCCCCTTATAAGCACCGTTTAGTCCACGCTTCGGGAAGCCGCCCTTTGGCTTTCCGAGCGGGCAAATAGGGGTCCCCAAAAAGTCGTAAGACTTTTTGGGGAGAGGAGGGCGCACCACAGCGGAGAGGGCTGCCCGCAGCATAGCGGAGGGTCTGCCCGATTTAAGCGTAGGTTGCGCCCGACGAGCGTCGGGGTCTCGGGGTATCCCCGAGCGTGTTTTGCATCAGGGGACCCCAACGGGTCGCGCGACCCGTTGGGGAAAGGAGGAGCGGCGGAGCGTTGGAGGGTTGTCTATTCCGTAGGAATAGCGACCCGACATGGAGCGCAGCACGCGACGACGCGCACGAGCAAAAGGAAGTCCCCGCCGGATAGGCGTACAAATCAAAACCTTTTATAAAACTTTGCGACGCCGGTAGGCGACAACCAGCTAAGCCATTAGTATCTGCTTCCCTCCTACTCGGAGGGAGAACAATCGATATAAGTCGGAGGCAAGGGGGAACCCTCTCTTGCAGGGTTCCCCCTCTTTGCAAAACGATCCACCGGATCATTTTGCAAATTCAACCCCTTTCGGAGCGCCCTCCGGTATAAGGGATTTCGCTTGCTGCGGCAAGCGACCAAGGCGCCGCCTTTGGAAACCGCAAGCCTTTTATAAAAGGCTTGACCGAAAATTTTACTGCTTTCGCCTATAAAGCAAGGGACAGCAGCCCGGGAAAGATCGCTCTCCTCCGGGCGCTGCCCCCTCTTATTTCCTCACAAATTACCGCTTACCAGTTCTCGATCATCAAATCCCGCAGGTGATAGGGCAGATCCTCCGGCTCGCAGGAAAGGGTGAATACGATCTGGACTTCCTTGGTCGCCTGCAGGCTGTCCAGCTTGTTTACCATCTGGGTGAATGCCTCAAAGTCACGACCGCACATCTTAAAGACAGGGTCAATATAAATGTGGGTGATATCGTAGTTGCCGGCAAGCAGACCGGTGATGAAGCCGTAAACGGCATCGTAACCCGCAATGGCGTATTCATCGGAGTAAACCAGACGCGCGGAGCTGCTGATCTCATAGGTCAGACCCACATCTTTTTCTACTACCACTACATTGCCCTTGCTCTCTTTTACCGCCTTGTTGGCAAGCTCTACTACGGCTTTGGTCTTACCGCTGCCCTTGTGTCCTACGATTAACTGAATCATACTTGTGATCCTCCTTGGAATTTGGTGGTCGGTTGTGCTAATTTATTCTTCCATGGGCTGTGCCCAGAGTTGATAAAAGGATTTACTCGCCCAACTTCGCCAGCAGCTCCTGCCGCAGCGCCTCATAGCCGGGTTTGCCCAGCAGGGCAAACATGTTTTTCTTGTAGGCTTCCACGCCGGGCTGGTCAAAGGGATTGACCCCCAGCAGGTAGCCGCTGACGCCGCACGCCAGCATAAAGAAGTACACCATGTAGCCGTACTCCTCCTCGCTGATGGCGGGGACTTCCAATACGATGTTCGGTACGCCGCCGCGGGTGTGCGCCAGGATAGTGCCCTGCATCGCGCGGCGGTTGATCTGCCGCATTGCCATGCCGGAAAGGAAATTCAGCCCGTCCAGATTTTCGGGGTCCTCCTCTACCGTCAGGTCGGCGGCGGGGGTCTCAAAGTCCACGACCGTCTCGAACAGGTTGCGGCTGCCGTCCTGAATAAACTGACCCATCGAGTGCAGGTCGGTGGTAAAGGCGACCGAGGCGGGGAACAGCCCCTTGCCGTCCTTGCCCTCGCTTTCACCGTACAGCTGCTTCAGCCACTCGCCCATCTGGGTAAAGCGCGGCTCGTAGCTGGCATACACCTCTATCGCCTTGCCACGCCGCAGCAGGATATTGCGCAGCGCCGCGTAGCGGTAGCAGGGGTTGTTGTTAAAGTCGTCGTTATCCAGATCGACCATCGCCTTTTCGGCGCCGCGCAGCACCGCGTCGATATCGATACCGGCGACCGCCATCGGCAGCAGACCCACCGCGGTCAGCACGGAATAGCGCCCGCCCACATCATCGGGGATCACAAAGGTCTGCCAGCCCTCGCGGTCGGCAAGGGATTTGAGGGTGCCGCGGGCACGGTCGGTGGTGCAGTAGATGCGCCCCGCCGCCTCCTTGCCGTAGCGCTGTTCCATCATGCCGCGCAGCACGCGGAATGCCAGCGCCGGCTCGGTGGTGGTGCCGGATTTGGAGATGACATTCAGCGAAACACGCTTGCCCTCGCACAGCGCCAGAATTTCATCAAGGTAGCTGCCGGAAAGGTTGCAGCCCGCAAAGTAGATGGCGGGACCGTCCTTGCCCAAAGCGTTATAGTAAGGGCTGCGCAGCAGCTCGATGGCGCTGCGGGCGCCCAGATAGCTGCCGCCAATGCCGATGACAACCAGCACATCGGTATCCTCACGGATCTTCTGTGCCGCCGCATGGATACGTGCCAGCTCCTCACGGTCAAAGTCGCGGGGAAGGCTGAGCCACCCGTGGAAGTCGCTGCCCGCGCCGGTGTGGTGCCGCAGCTGATGGACCGCCGCCGCGACCTGCGGCGCCATGCAGTCCATCTCGTGGGAGGAAACAAAGCCCTCCAGATATTGTTCCCGTAAAGTGATCGCCATGTGTGAAAACCTCTTTTCGGTAGAATAGATCAGATCATGCCGGAAGCAGAACAGCTGCTACTTCCCTAACTATATTTTACCCTAAAACAAGGTGCTTTGCAAGGAGTTTGCGGCAGTGTGGAAAACTTTGTGGAAAAAGTGGAAAGCAGGAATGACAGCTCGCTTTTTTACGGGGTGTATAATCACCTTGCTCCGCAAAGTGCGGCTCCGCGTCCTTCTTCTCTTGACCCGCAGCCACCCCTGTGCGGGGGGAGGGTGACGCGGCGCAGCGACCAAAAGGCTCCCTTGAGTAAAGGGCAACGAAGTGGCGGCGCGGCTCTGATATGCCGGTGGCATATCAGAGC